>NZ_QNRR01000011.1 GCF_003315205.1 Roseimicrobium gellanilyticum
GAACCTCCGCCAGTGCCCTCACGCAGCGTCCGTCTCACCAATCTGCCCTGGGCATCATAGTGGCTGGTGGCCCACTGCCCATTGCCACTCAACTGGCCCACGGCGCGTCCCGCCAGGTCGTAGCAATAACTCGTGGTCCGCCCGCCCTCGGTGATGCCCACCGGCCGATTGAGCGCATCAAAGGTGCGTGCCTCACTCCTGCCTGTGCCATACGCCGTGGCGATGCGATTGCCCGCAAGGTCATAGGAATATGCATGGGTGAACCCACGGGACACCTCAGTGCTCACGCGGCCGAGGTCGTCATAGGTATAGCTCACATTACCCGCAGGCTGCGCGCCTTCAGTCACGCTCAGCAACTGTCCCACCGCGTCGTACGCATAGGTGCGCGTGCCTTGCGCTCCACCCACGTACGTGACCGTGCTCAGGCGATTGCGCATGTCATACGCATAGGTCGTCTGGCGTCCCATCGCATCGGTGCGGGAGGTCTTGTTGACCTCATCATAACCAAAGGACGTGGTCTGATTCCCTCCTTGCCCTTCGAGCGGATGTGACACGGAGGTCTCGCTCAACACCCGGTTTTGTGCGTCATAGACAAATTGTGTCAGCCGGTTGTTGGCGTCCTTCACTTCCGTGCGATTGCCACCTTTGTCATACTTGAAGTTCGTCTGGTAACCCAGCGGGTCGGTGGTGCGCGTCATGCGGCCCAGGGGGTCATACACGTTGAACACGCTGCGCCCGCGGGCGTCGATCGTCTCCAGGACATTGCCGCCAGCATCATACTTCGTACGGGAGTAGGTGGCGAGCGTGCCCAGTCCATGGACATCCACCGCAGGACGTTTCACGCCGGTCGCACGGCCGAGGCGGTCATAGCCGGTCTCCGTCACGTGACCCAAAGGGTCCGTCACCTTGATTGCACGTCCCATGACGTCATACTCCGTGGTGGTCATGGGCTGCTTCCACGTGCCGCTCATGGCGTCCGCGATGTATGGCATCTCAACCTCCACGGGGCGATTGCGATTGTCATACTCGGTCTGAATCACGCGGCCCAGCGGGTCCTGCACGGCAACGACATTGCCATTGGCATCGTAGGCCGTGCGGGTCACCGGTCGCACCATATTGCCATACCCGTCATCCACCACGGGCGCTTCCGCGCGAATCATCCGCCCGGCATCATCATAGAAGCTGTAGGCAGTGCGCCCCAGCTCATCCACACTCTTCCATACCTGCCCGGCTGAAGTGTAGAAGGACTGCTTCACGGATGCAGGAACACCAGACCCAAAGGGCAAATGCACTTCCGTGGGCCGGTTCAGCCCGTCATACTCCGTGGTGGTGATCCTGCCCAGGGGATCCGTCACGCTGATGGCATTGCCCACTTCATCATACTCCGTTTCCGTGGTGACATGCTGGACGGTGGTGTGGGAGGTGTCCACCATGGTGGTTTCCACAGGGCGATACAGCTTGTCATACTCCACCGTGGTCACGAACCCCTGTGGGTCCGTGGTGCTGGTGGGCTTGAATCCACTTACGGAGAAAATGCTCCCTCCGGAATTGGCTCCGCTATAGCTGAAGGTGCTGACCAGCTTCTCCGAGGTGATGCCCGTCGAGTTGACCGTCGTCTTGGTGAGCCGACCCATGTTGTCATACTCATGCTCAGCCATGACACCCCGTGGGTCCTTGACCGTCACGGGCAGGTTAAAGACATTGTAAGAGGTCTCCGTCACGAGGTCTCCGTTGTAGTCCGCCACGAGGTCAGTGCCCGAGGAGAACGTCCCACCCCCCGTCACTCGCGCGCCGGCCATGCCATTGCCATTGAGGTCCACCGTGCTCTTGGTGCGGCGGTTCAGGTCGTCATATTCGTGGAAGGTCTTCGTCCCCTCCTCATTGCGCTCCCACAGCACGTTCCCATGAGGGTCGTAGCTGAGTTCCTTGAAGGTGCTGTCGGGATGGATGACCTTTTTCAAGCGGAGGGTGTCCGCTTCATATTCGAAGGTGGTTGTATATCCCCTGGGATCCTTCACCGTCTTCTTGCTGCCATTCCCAGTGTAGGTGTACGAGGTGATGCTCTCCATCCCTCCCGCCACACGGACGATTTCGTTGCAGACGCGTCCATTGTCGTCAGGCTCATATTCCGTCACCATGTCCCCGATGGCCGTCGTATTGGACTGCACCGTGCGTTTGGTCAGGAAGCCATCATAGTCCAGATCCGCATAGGCATAGTCCGTGATGCGCAGGGGTGAGCCTCCCCCTGAAGGAATGACCCGCTCCTGCAGACGCAGACCGGTCACAGGCTCAATCGTGTACTCCGTACGCGTGCCACGCTCATCGGTCACGCTCTTGAGCACCCTGGTCGCTGCATCGTACGTGAAGCTTTTCACGCCCTGCAACGCATTTTCCTGGCTGGTGGGATCGTCAAAGTACCCGACTTGCTCAGCGGGTCCCTCCCAGACGTCTTCATAGTTGAACAGGGTGGTATTACCGCTGACATCCGTAGCCGATGCCAGCGCCATGCCTGCCTCAGCGTTGAACTCGAACGTTTCAATACCTGCCGCCGAGCTCAGCGCCATTTTCTTGAAGGTCAGAGTCAGCGACCGGCTCGTGGACATCTCATCACCCGGATCGGGCAGCAGCGGAATGAAGATATCCGGCTCGGTGAAGGTGTAGGTATAATTCCCCGCGGGCCCCGACACTGTCGTCTGCACTGCACTTTCGATCAGCTCCCCTTCGACATTAATTCCCACCTGTCGTGTACCGCTGAAATTGACGACCGTTCCTCCGGGCATGGTCACGCTCGTCAACAGACGTGGCAAGCCCGTCTGGATGCGGGTAATCAAGTCCCCCACAGACCATTGAACGAATTTTTGTGAGTGGTTGAGGATGTACTCAAAGTTGTAGTTCTTACCTCGCTCATCGGTGATCCGATTCAACTCAAGGTGAGTGGTAACGTTTACCGGACCTGGCGCCTCTGGGTCCGGTGTGGGATCCGTTTCGTAGGCGACCTGATAACCGTAGCCAACGGTGTTTCCCCCACGAGTGACACTCTGCAATACCGGGATTGCGTTCACCCCTTCTCCGAGGAGCGTGTAGTTGTAATTGATGAACTCACCTGATGGTCCGCGCACGGTGGTGATACGCCCATCGTTTTGGATGATGTCCATGCGGAGGGCCGGCCGCTCTGGATCGTGGATGGTGCGGGGAATCAGCGTCTTGAAAGCCCTCGGCGGATCGTCCTCACTCACCGGATAGGTATAGACCAGCCTATTGCCGAGCCGATCCTGCACCCACAGCAACCTGGCATAGTCCAGCCTGTTGAGGCCATCGCTTCCGGTCAGACGGTCATGGGGGAAGCTCTGCGAGAACGTTGAAGTCTCAAACATGCACGCGGTGCCGAATTTTTTCTTGTACTGGAGATAGGTTGTCCCGCCGATCACCACTTCCTCCAAGGTGTCAAAGCGCGTTTCCCCGTGCTGTTTTTCCTGTCGGCTGTGAATCCAGGGCCTGGGCAGAGATTCCAATCCCATCGCCGGAAGCATCCTGACAAAGACGACCGTACTTCCCTGTTCATCGGTCACCACGGCACGTGTGCCACTGTCTTCAAACCGAATATGAGGTGTCAGATTGGACGTCCAGCCCATGCCAAAAGGCCGGTCCGGTCGCTCCAACGGGCGGAGTCCTGAGCGCGCCGAATAACTTTCCGGAGTTAGATCCCGGCGCACCGCAAAAGGCATCAAGCTGCTCTCGACGCTGACATACACATCGCTCACGGAATGGCGCAACAGTCGGGAGTAAGCGTCAACATAGGTTTCCTCGGGAATTTCTCCCGATTCATCCTGCACCTGCGGCTTGTCATCTGGGATTGGTGTGCCATTCAAACCAACTTTGCGGTACCTCGGGCCAGCCCCGTCCGTTGCTGCGAGGGTGAATGGAGAGTTGTGTACGGGAATGGGCACATACCTGACTGCTCGCTGAGGGCCGTAGGCAAGATCCGAACCACTGGACTCCAACAGGATTGTCTGACTGCTGCTCTCCTGGCCCATTGCGAGAGTCATCGTCTGGATGCCACCCACCCAACTGATACTCGTAACGCGCTCCTCAGGTGGCGCGTACAAGTCAAACACCGTACGCGCGACTCGGAATTTTTTAGTGATGGGTTTGTTGGCACCTCCGGCAACGTGCAGTCTGAGCACCTGCTGTTGTTCGATGCTGGTTCGGGAATAGTTTTCCCAGTTGGCCACTACATTTGAGGGAGTCTGACCATTCGAACCCAGCAGCATGGAATACTCCACAGAGCTGCTGGTGCTCGAATCCCACCACGTATAATACTCGCTCTCGAGGCCGTAGTTGAAATGGTCCCAGAGATCTGGCTGCTCCAGGACACCATCGCTGAGCACCACCCAGTCACCCATCGGCAGAACGGGGCGCGTAGGAGAGACGTCCTGAGCAGTCTCCCAAGTAAGCCCAAAGAATCCGTAGCCATCCGGCGCCGAGCGCAAGCTGCTCCACGCCTCTTCTTCGGTGATCTCCCCTTCATACCGCGTGCGGTTCACGTAATGATACACCAGCCCACCGCGTGCCTGCCAGCGGAGATCGTCATGATACTGGCTCAAGGGTGGCAGGTACTCAGTGAAGTCGAACTCCTTTACGATGCCCGGTAGCAGCGGCATGACGGAGGGAGTTTGCGCCGAGGATCCCCCGTTATTCGCACCGCTCTGGTTTCCTGACCACCCTACTGTCGGCGGAGTACCTGAAGGAACACCCGCACTCACCGGAAGAGAGTCTGCATCTCGCGGATCACTGCCTGCCAGCACTTCGGTCCGATTGTCATGTCCATCAGCATCCCAGTCGTCATTGTATGCCCGACCATCATTGCCGAGATCCGTTTGGTTGAGTCCCAGCGAGGCTGAGGTGATGGAGAACGCGAACTGGAAGTCATCACCATTGGCCGGATTGGAGTCGGAATCAGCCACTGTCGGATGCGTGTTGCGCACATATTCTTCCACGTTGAACACGTAGTCACCGTCCGGGTCGTCGTACGCATCGGTGGGATCTTCAATATTCAAGCCCCAAGTGAGCTCCCAAACATCGGTCATCCCGTCGTTGTCCCTGTCATATCGCGCCTGATATTGAGCCCCCAGATACCACCCTTGTTGATAGGCGCTCACATTGCTCACCCCGTCACCATCCAAGTCGCCATGGATGTCATCCCATTCGTCACTGGGATTGAGCCCATAGTGCTGTTCGATGCGATCGGGAATTCCGCCGTAGTCCGAGTCCGTCATGTCCACCATGTACCAGTCCGTATACTGGCCGCTCAAGCTGTGAGCATTGGTGGGACTTACTCCCATGTTCTGATATACCACCGCTTCCTCATAGTCCGTGAGTCCATCGTCATCAGAATCCACGTCCGTGTCGCTGGTTCCGAGGGCTGTCTCCTCGCTCAGAAGCAACCCATCACCATCCTGGTCCCAATCATCGGGCATGGGATCCTGCCAGTTAAGCAGCAAATCGCCATCATTGTCTTGCAGTGCGGCTCCGTACCACGCGGTGTTGTTGATGGAGCTGTAGTTGGTATAGTCGCCCGGGAATGGATCCAATGAGTTCTCGATTCCATCACTGTCGACGTCATTGGCGGGTGGATATGGCTCGGGGTCGTTCCAGTTGGGAATGCTGTCGTGGTCATCATCAGCCACCACGTTGCCGTACCACGGAATATTATTTACGCTGCTGTAGTTGGAGTAGTCGTTCGGGAAAGGGTCGTTTTCGTTTAGCAGTGCATCGTTGTCATAGTCCCCACTCGGATCGACTGACGCCAGGTGGTCCTCGAAGTCTGTGTGGCCATTGTCATCGGTGTCAGTATCCAACGGGTCCGTGCCCGTCGTGAATACCTCATCAAAGTCTGTGATGAGATCGCTGTCCGTGTCGGGGGAGTAGGGATTGGTCCCCAGAAAGTTCTCGTACCAACCTTGCAGAGCATCGCTATCCGCATCGCTGTAGTCTGGTCCTTCTGATGGCTCAGGGTCTGTCGAGTTCCAGACGGGATTGCCATTGGTGTCCGGTTGATACTGCGATTGTACCGGCCCCAGCATGCACAGCAGCGCTGCCAGCAATTGAGCACCATGACCGAACACGAACCAGCGGCGGTAAAATGCGCGAAGGGAACAAGACGGGGACTGAGACAGTTTCATCAGCAGAATGCGCGTTTTTTCCTATATAGAACTCGGAAGAATTCTTGGCTTATATAGGTTATCCGCGCATCACGCAACTGCATATTTGAACAGTTGTCGCGATTTTTGCGCGCTCCTGTTGTTTCGCTGGCCCGAGATAGGAGGCGAGCCCGCCAGCACCAGCCGTTGCATGATTGCGCGATGTTGGCTCTCCGGCGCTGAGCAATTGCGTCAAAACGGCTCGAATTGCCGGGCTTGGCGACCCGTCGCTCGCACACAGCATTCTTATAATTGCCTCATTACGAGCAATTTCTGATGTACACGCTTTCAATGGCACGCCTCCTGCCAGATAGGGCGCGCACATTTCTCACTTTACCCCTAACTATGAGCAAAATTCTCGGCATTGACCTTGGTACCACCAACTCCTGTATGGCTGTCCTCGAAGGCAGCGAGCCTCAGGTGCTGGAGAATTCGGAAGGAGCGCGCACGACGCCGTCCGTGGTGGCCTTCACCAAGAGCGGTGAACGCCTCGTGGGCCAGGCAGCCAAGCGCCAGGCGGTGACCAACCCGCGCAATACTGTTTTCTCCGTGAAGCGTTTGATGGGCCGCAAGTTCTCCGAACTGACGGAGGCGGACAAGCGCGTGCCCTACAAGATCGTTCCTGCCTCCAACGGCGACGCCCACGTGGAAGTGGAAGTCGGCGGCGAAAGGAAAACCTACAGTCCGCAGGAAGTCTCCGCGATGATCCTGGCCAAGCTGAAGGCGGATGCGGAAGCCCGTCTCGGTGAAACCATCACGGAAGCGGTCATCACCGTTCCTGCCTACTTCAACGACTCGCAGCGCAATGCGACGAAGGCCGCCGGCGAAATCGCGGGCCTGACCGTGAAGCGCATCATCAACGAGCCCACCGCAGCCTCCCTGGCTTACGGCCTTGAGTCCAAGAAGGACGAAAAGATTGCCGTGTATGACCTTGGTGGTGGTACGTTCGACATTTCCGTACTGGAAATCGGCGACGGCGTCTTCGAAGTGCTCGCCACGGATGGCGACACCCACCTCGGCGGTGACGACTGGGACAACAAGTTGATCAATTGGATCATCACCGAATTCAAGAGCGAGAGCGGCATTGACCTCAGCGGTCAGCCTGACGCACTCCAGCGCATCAAGGAAGAGGCGGAAAAGGCGAAGATCGCCCTGAGCTCCAGCCAGAGCTACGACATCAGCCTGCCCTTCATCACGGCCGACCAGACCGGTCCGAAGCACATCACCAAGACGTTGACCCGCGCGAAGCTGGAGCAGCTGACGGATGACCTCTTCGAGCGCACCGTGAAGCCGGTGCGTGACTGCCTTGCCGCAGCCAAGCTCGACGCCTCCAAGATTGATGAACTCGTCCTCGTGGGCGGCATGACCCGCATGCCCCGCGTGATCGAAACCGCGCGCAAACTGGCTGGCAAGGAACCGCACAAGGGCGTGAACCCGGACGAAGTCGTCGCGGTGGGTGCCTCCATCCAGGGCGGTGTGCTTGGCGGCCACGCAGCGATGAAGGACATCGTTCTTCTCGACGTGACACCGCTCACGCTGGCGATTGAAACGGAAGGCGGCATCGCCACTCCGATGATTGCCCGCAATACCACGGTGCCGAAGAAGGCGACGCAGACCTTCTCCACAGCGGCGGACAACCAGCCCGGCGTGGAAGTCGTGGTCGTGCAGGGCGAGCGCCCCATGGCCCGTGCTGAGGGCAACAAGGTGCTCGGCACCTTCAAACTCGATGGCATCCCACCCATGCCCCGTGGCATGGCACAGATTGAAGTCTCCTTCGACATCGACCGCAACGGCATTCTGCACGTCACCGCCAAGGAAAAGACCACGGGCAAGGAGAGCAAGATCTCCATCGCCGGAAGCAGCGGTCTGACCCCTGAGGAAATCGAGCGCGCCAAGCGCGAAGCCGAGGTGCACGCCGAGGAAGACAAGAAGCGCAAGGAAGGCGTCGAAACCAAGAACAAGGCGGAATCCCTCGTCTATCAGGTGGAGAAGTCCCTCAAGGACCTGGGCGACAAGGTGCCCGCCGACCAGAAGCAGCCCCTGCAGGACAAGGTGGACGGCCTGAAGAAGGCCATCGCCGACGACGACACGACTGCCATGGCGTCCCGTATGGACGAGCTGGAGAAGCTCTTCGCTGCGGCCTACCAGGCCATGGCGGCCGCCGGTGGCGCTCCTGACATGGGTGGCGAGGCCGGACCGGAAGCCGCCGCCACAGGCGGCAGCGCAAGCTCCTCAAGCGACGCAGGCAGCGGTGCCAGCAAGGACAAGGGCAACGTGGTCGACGCCGACTTCGAAGTGGTGGACAAGAACGACAACAAGTCCTAAGCCCCAGCCTTCTTCTTCAGTAGATTAGTTTCCCCACAGCCGGCTGCGAAGCCGCACTCGCGGTACGCAGCCGGCTGGGTGAACCAAACCAAAACACAACACAGAACCGAAACAGCACACAGCATACCAACCATGGCTACGAAAATTACACCCCTGGGTCGCCGCATTCTTGTGAAGCGTGTGAGCTCCGAGGAAAAGACCGCCGGCGGCATTTTCCTTCCTGACACCGCAAAGGAAAAGCCCCAGGAGGCTGAAGTCCTCGCACTCGGCACCGGCAAGGACGATGAAGGCAAGGACGTGAAGGACCTCTTCACCGTGAAGGTGGGCGACAAGGTGCTCATCAGCAAGTACGGCGGCACCGAAGTGAAGGTGGACGGCGAAGACGTGCTCATCATCAACGAAAGCGACGTGCTCGGCATCGTTGGCTAAGGCCCGCGCTGTTCGTTCTGACGCCCCGTTTCCAAAAAGAACAAAAATACTAAGAGATAATACACCATGGCAAAGCAACTCAACTTCGACGAAAGCGCCCGCCAGGCCCTCCTGCGCGGCGTGCAGAAGATCGCCAAGGCGGTCAAGGCCACCCTCGGACCTTCGGGCCGCAACGTGATCCTGGAGAAGAAATTCGGCTCCCCCACCATCACCAAGGACGGCGTGACTGTCGCCAAGGAAGTGGAACTGTCCGACCCCTATGAAAACATGGGCGCCCAGCTCGTGAAGGAAGTCTCCAGCAAGACCAGCGACGTGGCCGGTGACGGCACCACGACCGCCACGGTGCTCGCCGAGGCCATCTATTCCGAAGGCCTGCGCAACGTAACCGCCGGTGCGAACCCGACCTCCCTGCAGCGCGGCATCCTGAAGGCCACTGAGGCCGTCGTCGCCAAGCTCAAGGAAATCAGCGTGCCCGTGACCAAGGCGACCGAAATCGCCCAGGTCGCCACCGTCTCCGCCAACTGGGACACGGAAATCGGCAAGATCATTGCTGATGCCATGGACAAGGTGGGCAAGGACGGCACCATCACTGTGGAAGAGGCCAAGAGCATCGAAACGACCCTCGAAGTCGTGGAAGGCATGCAGTTCGACAAGGGCTACCTGTCCCCCTACTTCGTGACGAACGCGGAGAGCATGGAAGCCATCATCGAGAACGGCTACATCCTCATTCACGAGAAGAAGATTGGCAGCCTCAAGGACATGCTGCCCCTTCTTGAGAAGGTCGCTCGCTCCGGCAAGCCCCTCCTCATCATCGCGGAAGACGTGGAAGGTGAAGCGCTCGCCACCCTCGTGGTGAACCGCCTGCGTGGCACCCTCAACATCTGCGCTGTGAAGGCTCCTGGCTTCGGCGACCGCCGCAAGGCCATGCTCGAAGACATCGCCGTCCTCACCGGCGGCCGCTGCATCACCGAAGACCTCGGCATCAAGCTTGAGAACATCGAGCTTTCCGACCTCGGCCGTGCGAAGCGCATCACCGTGGACAAGGAAAACACCACCATCGTCGAAGGTGAAGGCACCAGCGAAGCGATCGCCGGCCGCGTGGCCCAGATCCGCCGCCAGATCGACGAAACCACCAGCGACTATGACCGCGAGAAGCTCCAGGAGCGCCTTGCCAAGCTCGCCGGCGGTGTGGCCGTCATCAACGTCGGTGCTGCCACCGAAACCGAGATGAAGGAAAAGAAGGCCCGCGTGGAAGACGCCCTGCACGCCACCCGTGCAGCCGTTGAGGAAGGCATCGTCCCTGGCGGCGGTGTGGCCCTCATCCGTGCTCAGGTTGCCATCGACGGCATCAAGCTCGTTGGCGACGAAGCTACCGGCGCCGACATCGTACGTCGCGCGATCGAAGCTCCTCTCCGTCAGCTCGCTGCCAACGCGGGCGTGGAAGGCGCACTCGTCGTCTCCGAAGTGAAGAAGCAGAAGGGCAACGGCGGCTACAACGTGGCCACCGGCGAATACGTCGACCTCATCAAGGCCGGCGTCGTCGACCCGACGAAGGTGACCCGCAGCGCTCTCCAGAACGCCGCCTCCATCAGCGGTCTCCTGCTGACCACCGAGTGCCTCATCGCCGACATCCCCAAGGAAGAAAAGGCCGAGGCTCCTCACAGCCACGCTGACATGATGTAATCAGCATCCGGGCAGGTTCTTGAAACACCAGAATCAGCTCTGAACAATCAGCGGGTCGCAATGCATATTGCGACCCGCTTTTTTGTGCCGCTTCGCGTCAGGCGATACAGTCATCGCTCCAGAACCAATCATGACAGCCCGCGACAGTTTTGAAGAGTTTGATGCCCTCCTGTCAGTATCCAATTGCGACCGTTGGGCTGATGGACAAGGTCTTGAGGATGCCCAGGAACTCCTGGGGAAATTCACCAGCGCTCAGTGGAGCCGTCTGGAACACGAATGGAGGACACGCGACAAGAAGTGGCGCCTGTGTCTGGAATCCGCCCTCTGCCCACTCCAAAGCGCAGCTGAGGGCCGCCTGCTTCTGGAGATGGCATATGATGTTGACCCGGACGTGAGGTACTCCGCGCTCCACACGATCTCGTTCTACTGTGGCGTGAATAGTTCGGGCACCTATTTTTTTTGACGAGAGTTGTCGAGTGCCCGGGTTTTATGAGTCCGCGAAGGAGGGAGGGAGACTCTTGCAAGTACTCCGAAGGGAGATGGAGGCTCGAGCTCCCACGGTCTTTGACGGCTGGGAACTGATGGCCAAAATGTTGGCGGAGTGAACGCGCTGAGGCAGCGGTCAAAATGCAGGATTATCCATCCTTCATTCGGCCCAGGCCATTTTTTGTTATTTTTTTGAAGCTTGGTTGTCGTACGATGTCAGATAGCGTCTTCCCAAAGAGACCCATGAATTTGCGCACTCTCGGAGAACCCCTCATGTGGGCGAAAGCCCTGTGGGAGCGGCGTACTACGATCCGCCTGTCACGCGAGCAACTGGAAGCCCAGCAGCTCCGCAAGTTTCGCCGCTTCGTCGCTTATGTGCAGAAGCGGTCGCCCTATTATCAGAAGATTATTCAGGAGCGGGGTATTGATCCCGCCACATGCGTGCCCACGGATTTCCCTGTGCTGACCAAGCGCGATGTGATGGCGAACTTTGACGATATCGTCACCGACCGCCGCATCACCCGCGAGCGCGTGCTGGATTTCCTCGCCAAGTCGAAGGACCCCGGAGAGCTCTTCGAGGACGAATATCACGTACTGCACACCTCCGGCACTTCCGGCACCATGGGTGTGTACGTGTATTCTCGTGAAGGATGGATTAAAGGTGCGAGCAACATCACGCGTGTGGCGCCGCCGCGACTGCGCCGGCGTTCCGCATTTGTCGCGGCCACGCGTGGCCACTTCGCCGGTGTGAGCCTCATGGTCACGGGGAACCGTGGCACGAACCGCCTCTTCTACAATGTGCGTACCTATGACGTGGGCCGCCCCATGCCGGAGATCATCGCGGACCTGAACAAGTTCCAGCCGCATGCGCTCTCTGGCTATGCTGCCGTACTGAAGGTGCTGGGCGAAGCGCAGGAGAGAGGGGAACTGAAGATCAAACCCGAGCTGGTGGGCAATGGCGGCGAACCTCTCATGCCTGAGGTGAAGACCCTGTTGCAGCGCGCGTTCAAGGCACCCGTGTCCAATGCCTACGCCACCAGTGAGCTGCTCTATATGGGGCTCACGCTTCCGGACTCTGGCCCGGATGGCAGCATGCACCTCATGGAGGACAACCTCATCTTCGAACTGCATGACGACCACACCTGCGTGACGAATCTCTTCAATGAAGTGATGCCTCTCATCCGCTACCGATTGGATGACGTGCTGGTGCCGGACACGGAGAGCGAGAACAATCTGCCCTTCACCAAGATACGCGGCATCGTGGGTCGCGCTGAAGACGCACTCGTCTTCACCAACAGTCAGGGCAAGGAAGATTTCATTCATCCCATTGTCATTGTAGAGCTGGTCATCCCCGGCCTGAATGCCTGGCAGGTGGTGCTGGAGAGCAAGACATCCTTCCGTTTCCGAGCCCGCTTCGAGCCTGGTCAAAGCGAGGCTGAGCAGCAGGCCACCAAGGAACGCATCATGCAAACCGTGGGTGCCCTGCTTGCCGAGAAGGACATGGGCAATGTGAAGTTCACCATTGAGCCGGTGGAAGAGATGGAGATCGACAAGCACTCCGGGAAATTCCGTCTCGTAGTGCGCGACCCTGCGCTGAAGCCGCCAGTGAGAGCGTGATCACCAACAGGCGACTCGATAGGCAATTCCATCTGGAACGCCAGAAGCCCCGAGTGTTGACTCGAAAAGATTGGGAGTACGGAGACCTGTGATCGTTTCCGCTTCGATACGAAGGTACTCCTTTCAGGATTTGCGTGAGAGAAAAGCGCTGCGCCTTGGAAGTCTGGCAGTCGCAGCCTCCTGCAGCGGAATGGCGAGCTTGAAGAGCAAATGCGATGCAAGCTTCACCAGCCAAGTCTGTGAATGTACGTCCACCATCGCTAGCTGGGTGGTGCCCGGGCAGAGCCACACGCAATAAAAAAGGAGCGGCCCGAAGGCCGCTCCCACTGCAATTCAATCTACTCTTAACTTAACCGACTGATTAGAAGCGGATGGTCAGGCCACCTTCAAGGATGTGGCCGATGGAGTCGTCATATCCGGCAACTGCATCCTGACCGTAGAGGAAGCGATAGCCGATGTTGAGGCTGGCAGCTTCGGTCACACGGAAGGTCACACCGGCCTTGGCTTGGGCTGCGAAGTTCCAGTCGCTGTCGGATTCGCCGCTGAAGAAGGCATCGCCGCCGACGCTTTCCACCTCAGCTTCGCTCCAGATCACGCCCAGGCCACCACCGACGTAGATGCCGACAACATCGGTCACATCAACCGTGTAGAGCACGTTTGCAAAGATGGGGACCTGACGGAACTCACCGTCCACATCGAAGTTGCCAAGCCCCGGGACATGGACTTCGGCGTCTTCAACTCCAAGGTAACCGGATTCCAATTCCACTGACAGGCCATTGCCAAAGGCATAGCCGACCGCACCGAGGATGGAGTAGCCGGTGTCAAAGTCGAGGTCGACACCGAAAGCGCTGGCGTCGTCGAGCCAGAGAGCGCCACCGGCGAGGGACAGGTAGGGGCCGCCGACAGGTGCGGAAGCAGGAGTCGGAGCGACAACGCCCTTGCTGGAGGTGTAGGTGCCAGCCTGGCTGGTCGCCACCATGGCGAGACCAAGCAGAGCGAGGAAGCTATTACGAAGAAGTTTCATGCGATTGTGTCTTGGTTTGTCGGTGAGGGTGAATCATGCCCTTGGAGGGCATGATTCCTTCTGCCCTATACGTCAGAAGTTGCCAATCGCATGCACTTTTTTCAGACGGCAACCAATTATTTTTCGAAGTGCCCCAATCCATATTTCTCCACTCCATGATTAATCATGGAGCTCTCCTGGCTCGAACCAGCCTCGCTTGCGGGTTTCTTTGAGCACGGGATCGTTCACGCGCTTCATCCAGGCTTCCATCTTCCCATCCAGGTCACTCACGACCTTTTGGATCTTTTGTCCCTTGTCCTTGCGTCCTGCTCCGCCAAGCAGATTCTTCGTCTCTCCTGGATCGTCTTTTAGATTGTAGAGCTCATCCATGAGATTTGCGTGGAAATGCCGGACATACTTCCACTCTTCGGTCCGGATCATGCGCATGTAAGCCAGGCCGCTGTTATGCAAATCATACTGGCCAAACCAGTCACCACGCCACGAGACAGCTTCTCCACGCAGCAGGGGCGCGAAATTCTCCCCCTCCACCTTCCATCCAGCGGGAGGCGTCACCCCCGCCATGCCGAGCAGGCTGGGATAGTTATCCAGATTGAGCACCTGCTGCGGGATCACCGCACCTGCCTTCGTGACTCCCGGCCAGCGCACCAGCAACGGGATGCGCAGGGAGGTATCCCACATGTTGGGCCGCTTGGGACCACCCACACCGCCGGCCACCCACATGCCGTTTCCCTTCGTGTGGATACCATGGTGTCCTATGTTGTATCCGTGATCGCTGGTGAACTGGATGATCGTCTTGTCCCAGAGTCCTTCTTTCTCAAGCCAGGCAAAGAGGCGCCCGAGATTCCGATCCACACTGTGGATCGCCGCATAGTATTCACGGGTCCAGTTCTTGATCTGCTGTGCATCCGCGCCCTTCGGCAAGGGCACCGTGGGATCAAGATTGGCGAAGAGCTTGCTGTCCTCTTCCGGCACAGGCGCATAAGCGGTGTGTGGCTCGCGGAAGTGCAGGCTCAAGGCAAAGGCCTTTGCTTTGTTATCCCCGAGCCAGCGGATGGCTTCATCGGTAAGCAGATCGGCTCCATATCCCTTCACCTCCTTCGGACCATCGGGAAAATCATAGGTGGGGTTCATGGGTGAGGTGCCGCCACCCAGGAAGCCATAGAAGTGACCGAAGCCCTGCGCTGTGGGATGCGACTCGGGCTTTTCCCCGAGGTGCCACTTTCCGATCAAGGCCGTGGCGTAACCCGCCTGCTGTAGCACCTTGGACCAGGTGACAGCATCCTTCCCAAGGCCCAGTCCGGCTTTGGCCTCATTGGGCGCAATCCAATCCGTGACCCCCAGTTGAGCTCCATACTTGCCCGTCAGAAACGTCACCCGGCTCGGTGAGCACACTGGTGTAACCGTGAAAGCGTTCTCGAAGCGCACGCCCTCCTTTGCGAGACGATCCATGTTCGGCGTGATGCTCTCCTTGTTCCCGTAGCAGCCGAGGGTCCACGAGGCCTGGTCATCCGTGACAATGGAGATGATGTTCAGGCGCGAGGCATCGGCTGCAGCGAGCACAGACGGCAGAAGCAGGCTGACCAGTAGGAGGAAGATGCGGGACATGCCGCTCACAACGCCCCCTTGCGACGATATGTTGCACGCATGTGAAGCGAAGTGGGGACACGATAGCGGACGTTTGCGCATGCAGCCCTTGCGTGTGCGATTAGACTGGAGCACCTCCATGACTGAACCTGCCCAGCAGCAGCAGCAGCAATCCAGACCCAAGCGGCCGCTCTGGAGGCGTCTGCTCCGATGGATGATTCTGGCTGGTCTGACGCTGGTGTTCCTTGTTCTGCTGGTGCTCGGAGGCGGGCTGTGGTACGCGAGCCACAATCGTGTGCGGATCGCCAACCGCGCTCTGGAAACCGTGGGACCGTTCCGCGGCCGCCTTGAGGCCGTGGAACTCGATCGACTGGGCAACTTCGACGTGCGTGGACTGGAGCTTGTGAACAAAGCTTCCGGCAAAACCGTCGTGCGGCTGCCGAAGATCAGCGGGAAATTCGAGTGGGGTGCCCTGCGCTCGAATGCCGTCGAGTCCCTCGTGCTTGAGAATGCGGAAATCCATCTCGATGAGATGGCACTCAAGTCCTTCATGCCGGCAAAGGATGCAGCGAACGCCACAGGATCCACTGAAGGAGCGAAGGGATTCGCAGGGCTGCGTATCGATCACCTGCAACTGAAGGACGCGAAGGTCAGCTTCACCGACAAGGACGGGACACGCCATGAAGTGGAGATGGACTACCTCGCGAACAAGCTGCAAGTGGACGCCCAGGGCCTGCTCAACAGTGGCGAGCAGCAACTGACCATCTCCCACGAAGACCTCGACGTGGAACATGCCCCCTACGGCGTGCGTTTGCTGGAGGCAAAGGGACGCATTAAGAACGGCGTGGTGGATCTGGATGAGGTGAATGTGCAACAGCCAGTGCTTCATGCCACACCCCAAATGCTGGGCGAGTTTGGCATGGATGCCCGCACCGGATCCGCGGCACCCACCACGCTGCCAACCAACGGACCGATGGCACTCGCAACTCCCGGGCTCATTCGCGGCATCCGTGTTGGAAAATTGGCCGTCAAGGATCTCTCCGTGAGTGCCCATGGCTTCGCTCCCGGAAACAGCACGGGAATCGTGATCCCGGATGCCGGCATCGTGATCCCACGCTATGAGGCTGACGACCTGGCATGGAACCCGGGCGACCAACTCCAGGCTGGTGCGCAGCGGCTGCTGTTCCAGGATCTAAGCATTGTCTCGGAGACAGATGACGGGGCGCTGAGGATTCGGGAATTGAGCGTGGCGCTGAATCCCAAGGAAGATGGTCAGCCCTGGACCATCCGCTACCTCCGTGTGAATGACCCAACCATCTATTGGACCCGTGGACTTCACCAAGAACTACAGGAAAAGGCAGTGGAGTTTGGCCTGGGAACGAAGTCTGCCGCAGTTGAGGGTGATGCTCCTGCTGACTCCTCGTCTGCAGTCCCCGGCAATGCAGAAGCCAGCGCAAGCACGGTGCGCATCATGAAGGCCGGCATCACAGGGGCCACGGTGAAAATCTCAGATCTGGAGCTCATGCCTTTTGATCTGTCTGCCAAGGCCGGGCTGATGCTCACGGAGATTGAATTTGGAGCACAGGGTTGGAAGTCGCAAAGCTTCCAATCGCTGGAGGTGACGGAGGGCAGGCTGCAGTTTCCCACGAAGAAGGGCGAGCAGGCTTACATGCCCTTCTTCGAGCTTCCTGCCGGAGAGCTGGTGATGAAACCGGATGAGTGGAATGCCAACCGGAAAGTCGCCCGTCTTTTGCTGGAGAAGCCTGTGGTGCGGCTCCGTGAGGGCAACACTCCCTGGATCGCTCATCAATATACGCTGGAGGGTCCGCCTTACCCGGTGCCCACACCATCCACTGCGAAGGCGGAAACCTCAAAACCACCTCCACCATCTCCCGTGGAGGAACAGCCTCTCGTGGGACCGCCACGACCGATCGAGCAACCGTGGTGGAAGCGGCTTCACTACGGCCAGCTCGCTGTGAAGGACGGGTTCGCGGATCTGGTACTCTTCCTGCCACGACCGGTGGATATGCAGGCGAAGGTGAACATCACCACCGAGCGGACCACGACTGGCGGCAGCCGGCACCATGTGCGCATCGAGGACTTCGCGGGAAAGCTGCCCACGCTCTCCAAGCTGCCCTTCCCCGTGCTTCAGGCAGGCGTGCTGGAGGGATCCGTGCTCCTGCCGGAAATGTGGAGCCAGCGACGCATTGAAGAACTGAAACTCACCGGGGCGAACATCGAGGTGGGTGAGGCTCTGATGAAACTTTTCGAACCGGAGAAGAAGCCGAAACCCAACGAGAACACCGGTGCAACCGCGGACACACCTTCGGAAGTTTCAATCACCACCACGCACGGGGAACCATGGCGTGTGGGCCATCTTCAGGTGGCAGACAGTTCTGTCTCGTTGCAGCACATCGTCCCGGGATCGGAGTCCGTTCACTTTGGGCTCGCCTTCGAAGTGAACGAATCGCCGCTATTGATGGAGGACATTCTGAAGGACTCCACGCCGCAACGCGTCGAGCTGGCAAACATCCGCATCCCTTCAGTGCAGGATCCCTCACGCTCCGTGGCCGAGCTGGAGAAGATTGCCATCTCCCTCAGCTTGCAGGGGCTTGCTCGCAAGGAGGTCGACCACATCGAGATTGTGAGCCCCACGCTCTATGTGGGCGAGGATCTTTTCTGGTATGTGGACTACTATCGCAAGTACATGGCAGCGGGCGCCCGCCCTTCGCCAGACAGCCCCCAAATAGTCGCTGCCAGTGACGATTTCGAATTCGAGGTCTCCAGCGCTGTCATCGAGAGTGAACCGCCCCTGAGCGAGGCCGCATGGAGCATCAAGCGACTACAGGTGCATGATGGAAAATTGGTGATCGCCCCGAAGGGCAAGCCGCTTTTCAAGACTCCCTTCCCCTTCAGCGTAGATACCGAAGTGACGCGAGGCACGCTGCAAGCCGACCTCGCCATTCCGCCAGACACCTACCCCATCCCACAGATCAATCTCAAACTCGTGGGCATGCGCGGTAATGTGCAGTTCAACCTGCCCTTCAAGCAGAAGGACAACAACCTCACGGAAACCTTCGAGGTGGACAGCATCCAGTACGAGGACTTCAAGACGGGAAAGGCCTTCCTCACTGTGACCTATGACAAGGCGGGTATCTACGCGAAATTCGGCGCCGAGGCATACGAGGGCTATCTCAACGGTGAAGCGAATGTCTACCTCAGCGACAGCTACCACTGGGACGGTTGGATCACTGGCAAGGATGTGCAGACCAAGTACCTCGCGGAGATCATGACGCCGACCTACTTCTACATGGAAGGAAAGGTGGAAACCTCGCTGGTGGCCCAGGGAAGCATGATGGAGCTCTACCAGGGAGACGCGTCCTTCAAGAACCTGACTCCCGGCAAGATCAGCATCAAAGCCCTGGATGATGTGATCAAGGACCTGCCCAAGGTGTGGGATCCCCTGAGGCAGCAGATCACCAAGATAGGACTGGAAACCATGCGTGACTTCGCCTATGACCGGGCGGAAATGAAGGCGCGCTTCTACGGACGCGAAGGTAATGGGTACTTCCGGTTTGTGGGCCCCCAAGGGTCACGCAACTTCGACATCAACGTATACGACCACCGATGGACCGACGACAAGGAGGCCAAGACAACGTCCCCATGACCCAGGATGCCTTGACGCCAATCCCCCGGAAAGTCTCGCAAGCCATGCTGGCGTTTCTGCTTCTGGGCCTCTCCTCTTGCAAGTCGTTCAAGGTGGACCTTCAATCACCGGAACCCATCAAGGTGGATGTGAACATGCGCCTGGATGTCTACCAGTACAAAGGTGACGAGCCTGAGAAGCCCAACGAAGAGCAAGCACGCTACGATGAGGCGCAGACCCGCATCCGCAATCGCCTCGCAGAAATCCAGACCTTCAAAAACAACGGCCTGGTGGGCGAAGACCATCGCGGACTGCTTTTCCTTCGCGAAAAACCCGCCGGGGAATGGGGAGACCGTGTGGAGAAGGAGGTCAATGAGGAGAACGAAGACCGCAACCTCATGATTCGCCACGAAGCCAAGGCCAGCAATCGTGCCATGCATGAAGTGCAGGAGGAATTCTGGAAGCAACGCACGAATCGAGCCTTCCATGGCGAGTGGATCGAAGTTGCCGGAGACAAACCAAACACCTTCAAATGGGTGCAGTCCGACGGCCCACGCGAGAAACCCACGGCAGATGCCACCGGCGGCAACAAGCCAGCCGCCGGCACCACGCAGTCCGCTCCCGGGAGCTGAGTTCCTACCTCAGTGGCAGAGGATTCGCGTCCACGGGCGGAGACTTTTCGCCGATGTAGACGGGCTCGCCCAGCATCTTGGGCTCGGTCTTGAGGAACTCGACATCGAGTACCGCCATCACGCGGGCGATGGTCTCGCGGGCATATTGTTTCCACATGATGGCGCCAGTGGCATCCGTGGCATTGAAGGCGACACACTCGGACAAGCCGTTGCGGTGGGCGATGTAGATGGCCCGCTCGTTGTGATACTTCTGGGAGATAATGGTGAACTCTTTCTGGCCAAATACCTTCCGGGCACGAATGACACTATCGAGAGTGCGAAAGCCCGCATAGTCACAGTAGATCTTCGTGGCTGGCACGCCGAGGGCGATGAGCGCCGCCTTCATCTCACTGGGCTCGTCATAACCATTGCGGGAGTTGTCTCCGCTGACAATGAGGTAGCGAACTTTCTGCTCCTTATAGAGGTTTGCGGCTGCCAGCATGCGAGCCTTGAAGAACTGATTGCTGCGACCATCCGTCTTCGGCACGGTACCGAGGACCAGGCCGCACTCCCTGCTCGGTATGTCGGCAATATTGTCATACACCTTGCCCCGCGCCATGCCCCATACCGCAAAGTAGAAGGCGGTGATGGCAATGGCCAGGTGGGTCCCCAGCACCATGATGCGCACCAGCCAGCGTTTCAGGAATTTGTCGAACCAGACCATCTCGCCATGGATCCACTCCCCGAGGGAACGCCGCTCTGGCCTCGCTCCGGTAATAGACGCCGCCACGCCAAATTTCGCGCGACCACCTTGGACCTTGGAATCTTGACGCATGCGCTAGCATCCTGCTCCATGCGAGCGTTGGTTCAACGGGTTTCCACTGCGGAAGTACTTATCGACGGGAAGTCAGCGGCCCGAATCGGGGCTGGTTTGCTTGTCCTGCTGGGCATCGAAGAAGCAGATCAGGATGAGGACATCGAGTGGCTGGCCGGAAAACTCGCCCGGCTGCGTATCTTTTCCGACTCAGAGGGCAAGATGAACGCCTGCATCACCGAGATCGGCGGTGACGCACTGGTAGTGAGCCAGTTCACGCTGCACGCAAGCACGAAAAAAGGCAACCGCCCCAGCTTCATCCGGGCGGCAAGACCGGAGGCAGCGATCCCACTTTACGAAAAGTTCCTTGCCCGTCTGGAGGGGGAAATCGGGAGACCGGTGGGACGTGGGGTTTTCGGGGCGGACATGAAAGTATCCCTGGTGAACGATGGCCCCGTGACGATCTGGATGGACACGAAGGCCAAGGAGTAGGACCATTGAGCAAATCCGCCCTTCGGGCGTCCAAGTCCAGCATGATCGGGTCAGGCGTTGCAAAGACGGTGGACCCATGTATTCTCTGCGCCCAAAATGACCCCTGTGGAACATTTTTTCCTGCGTCCTGCAACGGTGATGTTGAGCATGCTGTTGCTATGCTCCAGCGCGGGTGGTCTGGCGGTGGGTGCTGAGACGACGACCAAGAAGAAGGCGTCTGAGGAAGAGGAGTCTGGCAAAAAGTCCACCAAGGGTGGCAGCAAGACTACCACCACACCTTCCTCCTCCGGTGGAACCAAGTCCACCCCTGAGAAGACCGAGAAGACCGCTCCTGCCACGACCACCAAGTCAGGCAGCAAGTCCTCCAAGGGCAGTTCTTCGTCGTCGAACACTGCTGCGAACACTGCCAAGAAGGAAGAAAGCAAGCCCAAGACCGAGCCTGCACCGGCCCCGAAGCCAAAGATCATCGCCAAGGTTGATCCCCCCAAAGAGGAGCCCAAGACCAAAGAATCCGAAAAATCCAAGGACAAGGAGTCCACGAGCAAAACGGCCGACAAGACCGTGAAGCCGGAGTCAAAAACGGAGCCTGCCAAGCCCGCAGAGCCGAGGGATGTGACCTCCACCTCCAAGGCAACTTCCCGGGAAATGGACCCGAAGGAGAAGCCGGATTCCGAGTTCGGCCATGAAACCGAGGCCGATAAGAAAGCTAGATCCGAGGCTGCAAAGGGAAGCAAGACGGCGGCTGCAGTAACCACCAGCAGCGACATCTCTGGCTGGGAAATCCTTCACTATCAAGGTGCTGACTACGTCACAGCAAATAGCATCCACCGCTTTTATCGGTTCCACAATCTGGAAGCGGACGGCAATCGCGTGTCCTTCACCTCACCCGTGCTCATCATGCGGGCCACGATTGGCAGCCAGGACCTCCTCATCAACAATATCAAGTTCGTGATGAACGACCCGGTGCTGGAACTCAATGGCAAGCCCTGTTTCTCACGGCTGGACCTGTGCAAGCTTATCGACCCCGTTCTACGCCCCAGCTATATTAATACCAGCAGCGGCTTCGACACGGTGGTTATCGACCCGGGTCACGGCGGACATGACTCTGGGGCACGGGGCATCTACGGATACGAGAAGGATTTCGCCCTGAAACTGGCCTTTGCGTTGAAGTCACAGCTTGAGGCTCAAGGCATTCGGGTAGTGATGACCCGCACGACAGACACCTTTATCTCGCTCGGCGGCCGCGTACAGTTCGCCAACAAAGTCCCGAACAGCATCTACGTGAGCCTGCACTTCAACTCCGGGCCAAGCACCGGAACGGGTATCGAGACCTTCGCCCTGACACCTCAAGGTGCATCGTCCGTATACGGCTCGCGTACAGTCGACGCCTACTCCTTCAACGGGAATCAGCGTGACTCGGAGAACATTGCCCTTGCCACCGCCATCCATGCCTCCGTGGTAAATCACTTCAAGCTCGTGGACCGTGGTGTAAAACGCGCTCGCTGGTACGTGCTGAAGGGTTTGGAGCGTCCCGGAGTGCTTTTTGAGGGCGGATTTGTCACCAGCCCGGTCGATGGCCGCCTGATCGCCGCCGACAATTTCCGTAGAGAGATGGCCGCGACCCTGTGCCAGGCCATCATGAACTACAAAAGGGCCCTCCGTCCCAGCGGTGTCCGGCCCATGGGCTCAAGATGAGATAACTTCTCGATAGGCCTTGTGCTTACCGCCGGAGTGACTTAGTCTACCCGCCCACTCACGAAAAAATCGCTGAAGGCATGATCTGCTCGGTGCCGGTATGCGACACTTGCGTGCCCCGAACATGACTGAAACCCAACCTTCCGCTTTTCGACGTTTACTCTCTGGAGTTTTCACCACTGCCCGTCAGTGGGTGGACAACGACTACTGCACCACCGAGGAACAGGCCCACGCCAAAGATCGCGTGGACTGGAAACGGTGCCTTCCCTTCATCATCATTCACGCTGGCTGCTTCGCCGTGATCTGGGTGGGCTTTAGCTGGTTCGCGCTCGCTGCGGCGGTGCTTCTCTATTTCGCCCGCATGTTTGCCATCACGGCATTCTACCACCGGTACTTCTCACACCGCACCTTCCGCACCTCGCGCTTTGTGCAGTTCATTTTCGCTGTCTGGGGCAATACCGCCATGCAGCGTGGTCCCCTCTGGTGGGCAGCTCATCATCGCCACCACCACCAGCACTCGGATGATCATCCGGATGTGCACTCCCCCACCCTCAAGGGTTTCCTCTGGTCGCACATTGGCTGGATCACCAGCCCGAAGAACTTTCCGACGGACTACAGCCGCGTGAAGGATTTCATGAAGCACCGCGAAATCGTTTTCCTCAACCGCCACGACGTGCTGGTCCCCGTGCTCTACGGCATCTCGCTCTGGCTTATCGGCTGGGCTCTTCAGACCTGGGCTCCCGGACTTGGCACGAGCGGCGCACAGCTCTTCGTGTGGGGCTTCTTCATCAGCACCGTAGCCCTCATGCACGGCACCTTCTTCATCAACTCGCTGGCCCACGTCTTCGGCAAACGCCGCTTCAAGACGGAAGACACCAGCCGCAACAGCCTCTTCCTTGCTCTCCTGACCCTGGGTGAAGGCTGGCACAACAATCACCACCGCTACATGCACTCTGCGAAGCAGGGCTTCTACTGGTGGGAAATCGACGTCAGCTACTACATGCTGAAGATCTTCTCCTGGATGGGCCTCATCTGGGACCTGCGTCCGGTGCCCGCGCACATTTACGAAGAAGCGCGCCTCCACGCACAGAATCCTGACGCATCCCACCGCTGATGCGCCGGCGTGAACTCGAGGCGTGTCTGGATCACCAGACGCGCCTCAAAAGTTTACGCCACATGAGCCGCCCGCATCTTGCCATCACTGTTATGGGAGCCGGCATTGCCAGGCTGAACTGCGGCAACGTATGACATAGCAATCCGCCAGCCAATCGCCTCGTGTGCTGCTGAACTGTCTCGTTCAATCGCTTCTCGGTGCCCGCACCTGCTCCACAACTCATTATTGGATGCGCACGCTCCAAGGAGGCGTCAGGCAAGGCGAATTACTCACGCGCCTGAATGCAAGCGAGCTGAGCGGGCCACGTCCACCCTCACGCATCCGCTCTTCATCCTGACAACGGCAGCTGTGCAGAAGGACCTACCGGAACTTCGTCGCAACAAGGACCTGTCATACCACCACGACGCCGCTGCGAATGAGCACGAACAGCTGATGAGGCACACTTCTCTGCCGGTGGTCTGATACGCACCACAGCGTGCTGCTACCGCGAGCCGGAAGAACAAGCTCCGGCAAAAGCACGTGGCCTGCCGAAGCTCATGAGGATGGCCGGGGGATTCCGGTAGACTACCGCGACTGCGGCATCATGCGTCCCATGCCGGCGCCGCTTTCGAAGGAGCGGGGACGGTTCCACGGCAGGCCGCTGGAATCATCGCTGGGCGGTACGGGCACCTTCTTCTTGGGCTCGTCCGTGGCGGCACAGCCAATTGCGGAAAAGGCCACAAGGCACAGGAGAAAGCTTTGCAGGAGCCGACGCAGATTCACTCGCTTCATACGTGACGGAGCATAATCGCGTTACTCTCCTGCGCAAGAGCCAGACTGCCCCTTGTGCCCTTTCCTGACGTCCCTCCTGCGGTCGGGGGAATGATGGAGGTCTGCGAAGGCAAAAAGACGCCCGGGCTGGTCAGCCCGGGCGCGCAAATCTTTATCGCAGGTATTCGCCGTTGGCTTACTGGTACAGCGTTTCGAGAATGACACGGTCCCCGGGGGAGATGGCCACGCCGTTGCGGACGGATTTCATGTCGATATTCGCCAGCGTCTTGCTCTGGTCCACGGACACAATCTGCAGGCGGCCGATGGGCTGGTTGCCACGGGTCACGAGGAGCTTGGTATCCACCGTGATGCCCTTGTTTTCGCCGCCTTCGATGACCACGAAGCCCCAGTCGTTGTTCACGGCCACGATGGTGGCGGAGAGGGAGTTGCGGTCGAAGGACTTCTTGCGGGTCTCAATGCTTTCCACGATGTCGGAAAGCTGGCTCTGAACTTTCTTGAGTTCGCCTTCCTTGGCATCGATCAGCTCCTGGGTCTTGGAAGCCTTCGTCTGGTTGTCCGCGATTTCCTTCTTGATGCTGTTCATCACTTCCGGAGCCTTCTCAATGGAGAAGCCGGGAGGAAGGTCCTTGGCAATCTTATCGATCTCCGTCTTGTACTCCGAGATCTTGGTATTGGCGGCCTCGACGTCCTTCTGGGTGCGCTCGGCTTCGGCTTCCGCATTGCGGAGCTTGTTCTTGGCCAAGTTGAGGCGTTCCTCTTCATTCGTGATTTCCATGTTCGCCGTGGCGACCTTGTTCTTCGCGGTCTCGGCTTCGGTCGCGAGCTTGTCCGCGTTGGCGCGTTCCACCTTCAGCTTGGTATCGCTTTTGTGCCTCTCGGTGCGGAGGTTTACCAGGGACTGGTTGTTCTGGTAGGAGATGACAATAGCGACCACCATTACGACGGCGCTGAGCATGAAGAGGACTTTGGTCATGGCTTCGGAAAAAGGGGCGGAAGGACTGCGCGAAAGAAAGGAGGCGGCTGATTAGGGCTTCGGGGCGAAGGGGTCAGCACCAGCAGGAGGTGTGGTCGGAGCAGGAGCAGGGGCGGGAGCCATGCCGCCAGCAGGAGCGGGGGCAAAAGGATCCGCTGCGGAGGGGGCTGCGGGAGCAGCAGGGGCTGCCGGAGCCATGCCGCCAGCGGGAGCGGGAGCAAAGGGATCCGCCGCGGCTGGGGCCGCAGGAGCAGCAGGGGCTGCCGGAGCCATACCACCACCAGGAGCAGCAAAAGGATCTGCACCAGGAGCAGGGGCAGGAGTGGCACCGCCAGCAGGGGCGGGAGCACCAGGATCAGGTGCAGCCGTGGGAGCGGGAGCAGGAGCGGGAGGCTGCGGTGCAGCCACCACGAGGTCGCCGGGGCGAATTGTCTCACCTTGGGCCAATGTGCCGGGCACCACATCCGCCACGGACGAGGCTTGCTCCACGTCGCGGACCTTCAGCTTGGCGACGACGTAGCGACCGCGCTTCACATCCAGTATTGCATTGGCAATCATGCCACCGAGGTTGCCCTTGTTAAGGATCACGAAACCGAACTCATTGAACGGGGCGGAGACGCGGGCGGTGAAGTCCGGGGCGAGGACACCAGCGCGCATGCGCTTCTGAACTTCGCCCATGTTTCCGATTTCCAGCGTCACCTTCTTGATCTTCTCATCCGCGAAGGCGAGTTGCTGATCCTTGTTGGTCACTTCAGCGACGGAGGCTTCCTTCTCCTTGTTCAGCTTCTCGATGTCGGCCACCAGCAACTTGATGTCACCAGCTTTGCGGATCTGCTCTTCGAGCTGGGTGAGCTGCTTGGAAACCTCCTCGTGGCTCTTCTTGAGAAGCTCCACCTCAGCCTGCTTGGCGGTGGTGTTGGTATCCACTTCGGTGACCTGGGACTTGATCTGGTCACGCTTGGTCTCGGCCGTTTTGAGCTCCTCGTCACGCTGGGTCTTCACCTCAGCGATTTCCTTCATGAGAGCGTCTGTTTTCTCAAGATTGCTCTTGGCACGGTCGCCCATGACACGCTCCTGCTCGTGAACGCCCCTGTTGAGGTTCGCAAAATAAGCACCCGCGGCCAAGGCGAGCGCGGAGAAAATGGACAAAACTTTCCAGAGCATGTGAGGAACAGCAGGTTAAATCGGCAGAGAAATTTGTGAATTGGATCCTTTTCTATCCAAAAGCCTCCCCTGAGACAACATAAAAAGTGCGACTCAAGAGCGGTGGCGGGACCTTTTTTGCGCATCATTGCGCTAGAATGGCAATTCCCGTTTGAGTTCAACGCGGTGCGTGCCATGCTGAGCGCGTCAGGGACCGTGGATGGCAAGCTGGCGAACCCCGCCAGGGCCGGAAGGCAGCAACGGCAGTCAGTCTTTCCTTGCCGCGGCTCCCTGGCCTTTTTTTTGAAATTTGCACGAACGGTGCACCTCGTGGCTTGGGCACCAGAGTCTGTTTTGCCCATTGCCGGCGGATTTCATGGCAATAAGTGTCTGGCTACTCCGTTCCACGGGCCAGCTATGAAGTCCGTCGTCCTCTCTGCCGCTTTTATCACCGTTGGATTGCTGTCGTCGCCCCTCGCCGCTGCAGATGCCCCGCTGCTGGCCGTGCCAGGGAAGATCATCCTTGAAAGCAAACTCGACACTGCACCGGGAGCCCCGTGGCGCGCCGTCAAAGGTGGCTGGGAATTGAAGGAGGGAGCGTGGCGCGGTTCGGAGAAAGCGGAGGACAAGCACGGCGCCGTCACCCGCATGAACACGAAGCTGAAAGACTTCGTCATCGAGTACGAATTCAAGTTTGAAGGGGCCAAGTCCACCAGCCTCAGCATCAATGCCGTGAAGGATCACATGGCCCGCATCGCCATCACCCCGAACACGGTGTCTATTCAGCGGGATGACAATGACCACGAAGGACCGGACAAAGCCGTGGTCTTCGCGCGCATTTCCGTGAATTTCCAGCCTGGCACCTGGCACAAGGTGCGTCTGGAAATGGTGGGCGACACCCTGCTGGGCAAAGTGGACGACCTGGTGGCGTGGGGCAGCAACGACCTCTTCAAGCAAGAGCGGGCGAACCCCGGCTTCACGGTGGGAGGGCAGTCGGTGGACTTCCGCAATCTCACGATCCGCGAGGCGACGCTCAATCCCGAGTGGGAGAAGGTGAAGACGACCCTGCCCGCACCCGGCAGCCAGCTTGCCGCCGCGCCGACACGCAAAGGAGCGGCCCGTCCAAAGAAGTCTGAGTAAAAGACATCACTGCCCATGAGGCGACGCGGGAATGCGTCGCCTTTTTTATTGCCTCAGAAAAGAACCCTGCGGGTGGGGCCATCCGGCGTATGCCAAACGATGCATGCAAGACCGACCACCCCCCATGGACCCGGAACTGACCCATTTGGATGACCTCTATCATGCTCACTGGCGCCTCAAGATTATCAGGCACCTCATGACCACTCACCGGGCCTCTCCGTGGAAGGGCAGTGTGGCGTGGCGACTCCAGGAGGCGGACTACCTCCAGAGGCTCGCATCCGCGGAAGATCAGCTCGTCTTGTGCCGGCAAAAGCTTGCCGACTTTCATCGACGGCAGGAAGAAACACGCGGTCATGCTGGTGCTGGGAGAGACGGCTACAAAGAGTCCGCAGCTTGAGCCGGATGGGAGAATGACACGGTGAAGGTGACCCACACGGAGCACTGAACCTTTTCCGGGGCCTGAGACACGAGGGATGCATCCGAGACGTTTGCTTCCCGCTCCATGCATCGCTGCCGCCATTTTTCCCAACTGCTGCTCCCCGCATTCCTAATCGCCGCTCCCGCGGGAGCGCAGGATCAGTCGCCCGTCCCTGGAGAATCGCCGAGGGTGAAGGAAGGCCTCGTGCTCTCGCTGGACGCCAGCGTGCAGGCATCGCTGAGGCAGGCATCCTCGCTACCGCCTCTGCTGAACCGCCGGGCGGTGGATGCATGGCTCGATGACGCGAAAGGCCAGGCGCATGCAGTGCAGCCGGTGGCGGATCGCAGGCCGGTCCTCGTGAGCAATCAAGATGCGGCGTTCCTGCGTTTCGATGGGAAGGATGATTTCCTGTCCGTCACGCCGGGAAGGCAACTCGCTCCTGAGGTCACAATCTTTCTACTGGCGGCGCCGAAGAAAAATAGCGGGACGTTCTCCGCCCTGCTTTCCACAGCAGAGACCGGCAAGAACGACTACACCAGCGGGCTGAATGTGGATCAGGGTCCGGCCACCACGGATGGGCTGAGTGTGATCAATGTGGAGTCCGCAGGCGCAGCGGGATTTCGTGATCTGCTGGTGCCCGGCATCTTGGGAGCGGCGGAGCGGCCCTTTGGCGCGTTTCATGTGTTCACGATTCGTTCACGCATCGGCAAGACAGGCAATGAGGTCTTCGTGGATGGCATCAAAGCCGGTGACCGCGAACGCCTGGAGTCCCACATCGGCCTGGATCAAATCACCGTGGGAGCGCGACGCTATTCACATGATGCGGGGCAGCCTCCCTATGTGCAGGGATTCTTCGCAGGGGACATGGCAGCGGTGCTGATCTACAATCGCGCGCTGACAGATGCGGAAAGGGACAAGGTTGAGCAGCAACTCATGGCGAAAATGCCGGCCCTGCACGCACTCTCCGATGGGGTGCAGGGACACGCGCTCGAAGTATTGGAGAGCCCGCCGCTGGTGCAGATGCTCGTGCCTGGATTCACCGTGGAGGAGCTGCCGCTACGCATCGGGAATCTGAACAACATCCGCTACCGAGCTGATGGCAAGGTGGTGGCGCTCGGTTATGATGGGCGCATCCATCTCCTGAGCGATACCAATGGGGACGGACTGGAAGATCGCAGCACACCGTATTGGGATCAGACGACAATGCGTGGCGCACTGGGCATCGTGGTTTCCGAAAAGGGCGATCCCCATGGCAAGGGTGTGTTCGTGGCCAGCAAGGGCAAGGTATCCTTCTTCCCCGATGCCAATGACGATGATCGTGCTGACGGAGAGAAGGTGATTGCCTCCGGCTGGAAGGAAACTTTTCATGGCGTGGACACGATTGGCCTCGCAAGAGATCCCAAGGACGGCTCGCTCTACTTTGGTCTTGGCTGCACCAACTTTGCGGACGGCTATCTCATGGACCGGAACACGGGCAAGTCAGGCTATGACGTGCGCGGAGTGCGTGGAACGATCCAGCGGCTGAGTGCGGACTTTTCCCAGCAGGAGACGATCTGCAGCGGTGTGCGGTTTACGTGCGCGCTGGCCTTCAATCGCGCAGGAGACCTTTTCGCAAGCGAGCAGGAGGGCGCGACCTGGTTGCCCAACGGCAATCCCTTCGATGAACTCCTGCACATCGAGCGTGGGAAGCACTATGGCTTCCCGCCCAGGCATCCCAAGCATCTGCCAGACGTGGTGGATGAGCCCGCCGTGATGGAGTATGGCCCGCAGCACCAGAGCACCGTGGGCATGGTTTTCAACGAGGGCGTGAACGGTGGTCCGTCGTTTGGCCCCAAGTTCTGGGCAGGCGATGTCATCATGTGCGGCGAGTCACGTGGCAAACTCTGGCGCACCAAGCTGGTGAAGACGCCACAGGGATACGTGGCGCAAAATCATCTCCTTGCCTGCCTGGGAATGCTGCTTGTGGATGCGTGCGTGACGCCCCAAGGAGACCTGCTGCTGGCCTGCCACAGTGGTCCTCCGGATTGGGGCACCGGGCCCGCGGGCGAAGGCCGCCTCTTCAAGATTCGCTATCTGGGAAAAGAAACTCCGCAACCAGTGATGGCGTGGGCTTCGGCCTTGGATGAGTTTCGGATTGCCTTTGATCGCAAACTCGATCCCGCGGACTGGGCGGCCGCGCTGAAGAAGATTCGCATCGAAGCCGGGCAATTCGTCAGCGCCGGGGACCGCTATGAGACCGTGCGTCCCGGCTACCAAGTGGTGCGGGACCAAATGGGTGCCCCACGGCGCTGGGTGGAAGTGCTGGGTCTTTCCATGAGCCAGGATCAGCGGACACTCATTCTACGTGTGTCCAGGCAGACAGAGGCGGTGGGTTACGCGGTGACATTGCCGGTGCCACAGAAGTGGATCCCCAAGGGTGGCCTGGAACAAAAGGCAGAGATGGACCTGGCGCTCACCTTGAATGGAGTGGTCGGGAGTTCAAAGGCGGCCACGGGTGAAGCCACCACCTGTGTGCTGCCGCATCCTTCGGTGTTTGTATCAAAGGAACTTTCCCGTGGCTCTGCTGACCATGAAACGTTTTTTGAGAAGGTGACTGAAGGCGGCACGGTGTCCATGAGTGCTCTGGTGGACTCGTCCAATCCCTTTGTCCCAGCAGTCCAGCCGGGAGCGAAGCTCGACTGGGACGCCACGACAGACCCCTTTGTGAATGCGCTCTTCACGGTGTGCAGTGGTGGAAAGAGTGACGAAGTGCGGATCACTCACGACCTCGCGAACGCGGGAAGGCTCAAGCCTCTCAGTGTCACTGCGAGTGCTTTGTCATCATTGGGGGACCTTTACCTCGAAGGTCAGGGCCGAAAGCTCGCGCTGGGAACATCACGCGTCTATGTGCCATGGACCGCAGAAACCAGGAAGACGAGTGAAAAGGCGACACCTGCGCTCGCGAAAGTCCGCACCGATGTGAAAGGGAACTGGATGGAAGGGCGGCGGCTCTTCTTCGGTCAGGCCGCATGCTTCACGTGCCATACGTTGCGCGGGGAGGGACTCGCCTTTGGGCCGGACCTCACGAATCTCGTCCACCGGGATCGTGGCTCTGTGCTGCAGGACATCCTGCGTCCCTCCGCCACCATCAATCCCGATCAATTTGGCAGTGTGGTGAAGATGAAGGATGGCACCAGTCTCGCGGGCATCATCAGAGCCGGAGCAGGAGAGACGGTGAAAATTGGCCTGCCGGGCAGTGCGCAGATGGAGATGAGTCGCGACAAGGTGGCAGCCAACGAGCCCATGAAGATCTCGCTCATGCCAGAAGACTTCAGCAAGCGGTTGAGCGCCACGCAGCAAGAAGACCTGCTGACCTTCCTGCTGACGGCACCGTTGGAACCTGCGACCATCACGCGCGTGGATCCTCCTGCGCCTGCGCCACGTTCCTTGAAGGAAATGGCTTCCCTGCTGCCACCAACAGCGTCCGCTGAAATGCGTGCCACATGGAAGCCGCTACGCATCCTCCTTGTCATCGACACCAAGGACCACGGCATTGATGAGCATGACTATCCACTGTGGCTGGAGCGCTGGACGCGTCTGCTCTCCCTCGGTGAGAAGGTACAGGTGGATACCTGCGAAGGATTTCCAAGCGTTGAGAAACTCGCCAAAGCAGATGTAACGGTGTTCTACTCCCGAAACACAGGTTGGGATCTGCGGACCGCCAAGTTGCTGGATGACTATCAGGAACGTGGCGGCGGGCTCGTCTATCTCCACTGGGCCATTGAAGGCGGAAAACACGCCATGCCTCTCGCGGAGCGTGTGGGCCTTGCCTTCTCATTCTCGAAGTTCCGACATGGTGACATGGAACTTGAGTTCACAACTTCCGGGCACCCGATCACCCAGGGATTCAAGAAGCTGAAATTCACGGATGAGTCCTATTGGAACCTGCGTGGTGAACCCAGCCGCGTGTCATTGCTCGCCACTTCACAGGAAGATCAGGCACCGCAACCGCAGCTCTGGACCATGGAGCGCGGGAAGGGGCGTGTCTTTGGCTGCATCCCAGGACACTACACCTGGACGTTCGATGACCCGCTCTACCGTCTTCTCGTATTGCGTGGAATCTGCTGGGCGGCCAAGCAGGACGACGTCGAGAGGCTCTCTGAACTGTCCCTGATTGGGGCCCGTGTACAGCCCTGAATTGATCCTGCTGATCCAAGATTGCTTCCTTGCGAGAACGAATTATTTGGGAGCCGATCAATCGGGGTCTTCACGAGCGTTCAGTTTTCTGCTTTGCTCTCCCCGATCATGAACACTGACTCCAAGCCCGCTTTCTCACGCCGACGCTTCGTGGCCTCCGCAGGCCTCGTGGCTGGCACGATGATTACCCGCCCGCTCTTCGGTGCGGATGCTCCCAGCAACAAGCTGAACATCCTGCTTATCGGTGTGTGGGGCCGTGGCCTCGCGCACTACGATGCTCTCAGCGAAGAGAATGTGGTAGCGCTTTGCGACGTAAACGAAAAACGTTTCCCGGACGCGCTCAAGCGTTTTCCCAATGCGACGACGTATGTCGACTGGAGAAAGGCGCTGGATCACAAGGGCCTCGACGCCGTGGTGATCTGCACCACCGACCACACGCATGCATTCATCGCGAGCTGGGCCCTGAGCCGCAACCTCCACGTGTATTGCGAAAAGCCCCTCGCCATCACCGTAAATGAAGCCCGTGCCGTGCGTGCGAAATGGGAGGAAAAGAAAGGCAAGCTCGCCACGCAGGTGGGCATGCAGCGCCACGCACAGGCAAACTTCCGCCGTGTGCGCGAGCTCATCCATGACGGCGTCATCGGTGATCTCCAGGCCGCCTACGCGTGGGGCAACCGCCAGATCCGCCGCTCCGGTTATCTTCCTGCGGAAGGCACGCCTCCCGAGGGCTTCAACTACGATCTCTGGCTCGGACCTGCTCCCTATCGCCCCTACAACCCCGGCTACTTCAAGGGCGGTGCGGGTGCAAATTGTCTTGAATGGAACATGTTCTGGGACTTCGGCGCCGGCCAGATTGGCGACATGGGCAGCCACACCATGGACATTGTGTGGAACGTGGTGGATGCCAAGCTGCCAACCTCCGTCTCGGCGAAAGGTGAAGCCTTCAACTCGGACGTCACGCCCGTGGAATGCGAGTCGCACTTCGAGCATCCCGCCAATGACTGGCGCGGCCCCATCACGGTGAGCTGGTATCAGGGAGGCGTGATGCCACGTGCACCCAAGCCGATGATCGATCTCACCAAGATCGGCCACGGCGCGATGTTCAAGGGATCGAAGGGGTTCCTGATTTCCGACTTCGACACGCGCATGGTCCTGCCCTTCGGTGATGATGCCGATCTCACCTACTACAAGCCACGCACCAAGGAGACACTCATCCCGCCGGTGGGGCACTTCCAGAAGGAGTGGCTTGCCGCCTGCCGCGAACCCAGCAAGAAGACTTCCTGCGACTTTGGCTACAGCGCGGACATGATTGAGCAGATGCTGCTGGGCCTCGTGGCCTACCGTGTCGGTAAGAAGATTCAGTACGATCCGAAGACCGGCAAGAGCCCTGATACGCCTGAAGCGGACACCTTCATGGGCAAGCAGTATCGCGACGGCTGGACCATGGACGGCTAAATCCAAGCTTTAGTCGAGCGACGCAACCGCGGCCAGCTTCACGCTCGCCGCGGTTTTTTTATGCTATCGGGAAGGACAGCACGGCCTTTGGCATTATCCATGCAGCAATTATTTATGCGGTTCTTTTCGAAAGCATTCTATGCGACATCGAAAAAAGAACTGGCCGGATGAACCACTTTCCAGTAGCAAACCACCCTACTGTATGTCCGCAAAACTTCAGGCCCTTCGAGCTGATATCACCACGTTGGCGGTGGATGCGATTGTGAACGCTGCCAATACCACGCTGATGGGGGGAGGTGGTGTGGATGGCGCCATTCATCGCAAGGCAGGTCGCGAGCTGGTGAATGAATGTGCCACGCTCTATGGGTGCCGCCCCGGTGAGGCCAAGATCACCAAGGGGTACAAGCTTCCTGCCAGACATGTGATCCACACCGTGGGCCCCGTGTGGCGTGATGGCACACGGGGAGAAGCTCAAACGCTGGAGTTTTGTTATCGCAACTCGCTTCAGGTGGCGCGTGCTCATGGTCTGCGCACGCTTGCGTTTCCATGCATCAGCACCGGAGTCTATGGCTATCCTCCAGAGAAAGCGGCCAAGGTAGCCGTGGACACCGTGAGGGCCGTCACGGCGGAGCATCCGGACGCGTACGACGACATCACCTTCTGCTGCTTCTCGGATAGCGACCTGAATCTCTATCAGGAACTCTTGGCGGCCTGAGGTGTGGCTGGAATGCTGAGGAGTGCTTTTGATGCCCTGTCGCCCAGCTTCAGATAGAGCTTGCGCACATCTGCGCCTTTTGCCTGCTCGTGCAGTCTGCTGCTGAGGAAGACGTAGAAGGAGCGTGACTCGGGATCGATCCACAGGCAGGTGCCCGTGAAGCCGGTGTGGCCGAAGCTGGTCGCGCCAAAGTTTCCACGAGGCTTGCTGAAGGGAGTGTCCATGTCCCAGCCGAGGGCCCGCTTGTCCTGCATTCCGGCGGGTGTGTGCGGTGTGGTCATGAGACGCACGGTCTCCGGTTTCAGCACGCGCACGCCATCGAGTTCCCCGTTGTTCAGAATCATGCGCGCATAGCGGGAAACATCCGCCACCGTGCTGAAGAGCCCTGCGTGACCTGCCACACCGCCCATGCGCCGTGAGGTGGGATCATGCACCACGCCACGCAGCAGGATCTCGGTTTCGTCCTTTTCTGTCGGAGCGATGCGTGGACGCCATGAGGCAGGCGGATTGAACCCTGTGTCCTTCATCCCAAGCGGCTGGAAGATATGCTTCGCCGCAAAGACATCCAATGGCTCGCCCGACACGCGACGCACGATTTCACCCAGCAGGATGAAGTTGATATCACTGTACCGGAATTTTTCATCCGGGTCCGTGGTTGGGAAAGCCACACACGCCCAGCCCATGCCGCTGCTGTAGCCGGACCACGCAGGATTGCGGGGAAGCCCAGGCTTCAATCCTGACGTGTGCACCATGAGATGCCGCACCGTGATGCGCTCCCGCACCCCGCCGGCGAACTGAGGAATGTATGTGGATACGGGCGCATCCAGCTTCACCCTTCCCTGCTCCACCAGCAACATGATGCTGGGTGTGGTGGCGACCACCTTGGTCAGGGAGGCGAGGTCAAAAATCGTGTCCTGAGAGATGCTCTCTTTTTCCGGTGCCTTCGCGCGGAATCCATAGCAACCCTCCCGCCACACTCCCCGATGCTCCACGTGCCATGTGGCTCCTGCAATGACGCGGTCCCAAACGGCCTGATGAATCGCCTTGCTGAATTCCCGGGTGTACTTGCTGTCGAGCTGTTGAAGCGGGGGCGTGGCCGCTGTCTGTCCATGAAGCGCCGCTTTCGCCAGCAGCATCATGGCAAGTGCCAGTCCCAAGCTGCGACGTCCGCCTCTCATGACTCAGGCTGCTTCGTCTTGGCGCTGCGCAATAGACGTGCCGCCAGTTCCAAATCGGAGGGATAGGTGACTTTCAGATTGGGTAAGGGATTGTCCACCACGTGGATGGGCTCGTTCAAGAGCTGCACGGCGGAGACTTCGTCCGTGACCAGGAGGCCATCTTTCACCACATGCTCATAGGCGAGGCTGAGAAGCGCCTTGTCAAATACCTGGGGAGTCTCCATCACCCAGGCGTGCTCCCGATCGATGTCACCGGAGATCACCCCATGCACATCCGCGCGCTTGAGCGTTTCTGTCATGGGGCGTGCGCATACGGCAGCCTTGCAGGCACGAGCACGCTCAATGCAGCGCGTGATCTGCTCCGTGGTGATGAGTGGGCGCGCGCCATCGTGCACAGCCACGATATCGGTGTCTTCGCTCAGGCGTTTCAAGCCCTCGTAAACGCTCAGATAGCGCTGCACCCCACCCTCGCTGAGCGTGATGGGTTTTTTGAAGATGCCTAGCTCTGCCCAATCCAGCACCATCTCGCGCGTCGCATCGCCCACCACAATGAGAAGGGCGTCCACCGACGGGCACGCGTCAAAGGCCTCAATGGTCCAGCGCAACACAGGTTTACCGAGTAGATCGGCGGTCAGCTTGTGAAAACCCATCCGGGAACTGTTCCCGGCGGCAACGATGATGGCAGTGGTGGACATGGGAGCGGAAGCGTGGGGTTATTATGCTCCAATGAGCCGGGACAGGCAACCCTGCCGGGAGTCACTTTCAGCGGAGACATGTGGAGAAGAAGAGGCATCACGCCCGCGTACTGCTGCCTGATGCGCTCGATCCTTGCTTCATTACTCCTGATAATGGCCCTTCTCCCGTGCCCGCTCCGAGCGGAATTCCGGGCTGGCGCCGCCGTGGTGGATATCAGTCCGCCGAAGCTTCCTGTCCTGGTGAATGGAGGCATGCTGAGCCGCTATGTGGACAAGATCAACACGAAGGTCCATGCCCGCGCCATCGTGGTCGCCGATGGGAAGACCCAGGCCGCCATTGTGGTGGCGGATAGCTGCATGATGAGCCGGGAGGTGCTGGATGATGCCAAAAAAGCGGCGGCGGCGAAGACAGGAATCCCCATGGATCGCATCCTGATTTCCGCTACTCACGCGCACTCCGCGCCCTCTTCCATGGGGTGCCTCGGAACAGATCCTGATCCCGCCTATGTGCCCTACCTCAAAGAAAAGCTGGTGGAAGCCATCGCCGCCGCCCAAGCGAAGCTGGAGCCGGCGCGCATTGGTTTTGCAAAGGCGAACGCCGCGGAGTTCACCGCGCTGCGGCAATGGATCCGCAGGCCTGACCGCGTGGTGGAGGACCCGTTTGGCAACATGACCGTCCGGGCGAATATGCATGCTGGCCGTAAATGGGAGGACGTGACCGGCGAGTCGGGACCTGAGGACCCGGACCTGTCCATCATCTCCATCCAGACCAAGGGAGGCAAACCGCTGGCGGTGATGGGCAACTTCTCGATGCACTACTTTGGAGACAAGGACATCAGCGCGGACTACTTCGGACTTTTCTCAGAAGGGCTGAAACAGCGCATCGATCCCCAGGGCATGATGGTGGGCATCATGTCCCATGGCTGCAGCGGCGATATTTATCGTGTGGACTACAAGGTGCCGGAGGCGGACCGCCCCAAGCCGACCATCGATGAATACACGAATGGCCTGCTGGACATCGCCATGAAGGCATACGCGGGCATTGAGTATCGTGATAAGGTCGATGTGGCCATGGCCGAGAAGCGCATGACGATGAAGTACCGGGTCCCGGACAAGCAACGCCTCGAGTGGGCCCAGCGCATCGTGACGGAGATGGGGGACCGCCCCGCAAAGAACCCGACCGAGGTCTACGCCCGTGAACAGATCATCCTCCACGAGCGGCAGCAGACGGAGATCGTCGTGCAAGCTCTGCGAATCGGAGACATCGGGATCGCGACCACGCCCAACGAGACCTACGCCATCACGGGGCTGAAGATCAAAGCAGCCAGCCCATTGAAGCACAACATGGTCATCGAATTGGCCAATGGCGGGGACGGCTACATTCCTCCGCCGGAGATGCACGCCTGGGGTGGCTACAACACCTGGGCGGCGCGATCCGCGGGCCTGGAGGTCATGGCGGAGCCAAAAATCACACAGGCAGCAATCGCACTTCTTGAGGAGGTCAGTCATGCGCCTCGCAAGCCATGGAAGCTTGCCATGGGCCCTGCTTCAAAGACCATCGCGCAAATGAAACCCCTGATGTGGTGGCGCCTCAACGAATTTGGAGGGCCACTGGCTGAAGATGACAGCGGAAATCATCGTGATGCCACCTACGAAGGTGGTGTCGCCTATTATCTTGATGGACCCAATGCGGCGCCGTTCACCGGAGGTGAAGTGAATCGCGCCCCGCATTTTGTGAGTGGCCGCCTGTGCTCGGAATTCGCTGGAATGGACGCTGATTATTCCGTCTCACTCTGGGTCTGGAATGGCATGCCGAATGATGGCCGCGACGTGAGCGGTTGGTTCTATTCGCGCGATCACAACCACGGTCTGAGTACCTACGGTGAGCATCTCGGGGTGGGCGGCAAAAGCGGCAACACCGGCAAGCTCATCTTCCAGGGAGACAAGCTCCTGGCAGGCAAGACAGAAATGCCCCGCTGGACCTGGCAGCATGTGGTGCTGGTCCGTTCAGGCAACTCCGTGCGGGTCTACTTGAATGGCTCCCTCGAGATCGAAGGAGAGTCGAGAGCGTCCAACATCACAGACTGCTTTTTCGGAGGCAGAAGCGATCATGACTCCGGTTGGGAAGGCCGCCTCGATGAGATCGCTGTCTTCAATCGCACGCTGAGTGCCGATGAGGTGGCCCGTCTCGGGGCGAATTCCCCGAAGTGACGGGATCAGCAAGGCAACGGGTCGGAGGCGCGCTCAGACAAACTACTGCTGAGCGACGCCCTGACCGATGTCGATGCGGTGATACTTGTTGGGTTCAAGGTGGTCCAAGGTGGTCTCCCTGCCATCGGGCCAGGTGATGTGCACACGCACTTCGCGTGGCGCTTCACCCAGTCCGAAAAGCAGTCGCCTATCGCCCTGAGCGGAGAAGCCGCTGACGCACTGTGCCTCGCGAGTTTGCAGCATCTCGCGGCCCTGGGCATCCTTCTGGATGAGTCGCACGCGGGTGCCGAGCGCATCGCGACTGACGTTCATGCCATCCCCTCGCAGCTCAAGACCCAGCCAGGGGTGTGGCTTGGCGAGGTCATTCCGGTAAAGGGACGCGTTTTTGAATTGATGCGTGATGAGACAATCGAGGTCGCCGTCATTGTCGAAGTCCGCCAGGGCCACGCCACGTGAATTGCCCAGCTCCGGCATGCCCACGGCCTCCTGGACTTCACGGAACTGCATGCCTGCATCGTTCCCCTGATTGAGCAGCACCTTGTTTTGCTGCCAGCCCCAGATGGCGCAGCCACGCAGGTCTGCCCAGCGATCCGCGTAGGCATGCACACTGGGACCGCTGAGCATGATGAGCGTGGCCGTGTACCAGTAGTCTGGAGGGCGCGTGTACTGGCGGTCGATGGAATCATCCACCATGCCATTCGCCTGTACGATGTCCTGCCATCCATCCAGATTCAGGTCACCGATACCCGCGCCCCAGCCGAATGCCCGCGCATTCAGCGCGCCTCGTTCCGTGGCTGTATCCGTGATGTGCGGACGCATGGGATTTTTTGGATCCGCCTGCATGTGCCACAGCAAGCTGCCCTCAGCCTGCAGCGGAGCGTGTACATTGGAAATGTAGATGTCGGTATCGCCCGCATTGTGCAAGTCCGCGATGCTCACGTTCATCCCCTTGTAGGTGTCACGGCCAATGCTGCCGAAGTGGGGGCCGATGATCTTGCGGAAGTATTTCCCGCCTTCATTCATGTAAAATTCATCAGGGCCAAAGTCATTGGCGATGTAGAGATCCGTATAGCCATCGCCATTCACATCGGCGGCGCCCACGGCGAGACTCCAGCGCGTGCCTTCCAGGCCCCACACCTTGCTGTCCTGTTTCACAAATTTCCCTTCGCGTGTGCCCAGGTACAGGAAGTTGCCACCACCATTCGCCGCATCATGCCACCCCTGGTGCATGAAGTGGAACATACGACGATCGCCTTCGTACTCCGGTTCTGGCAGTTTGAAGACCGTGAAGGGGGTCGGCTTCTCGTAGTCGCGCAGATAGGGGGTGAAGCTGTTGCAGATCAGCAGATCCAGGATGCCATCGCGATTCGCGTCAAAAAAGGTCGCGGCCAGGCTCACGCTATGTTCGCTGATGCCCGCCTCGCGAGAGACATCGGTGAAGGATACCTTGCCTGAAGGCATCAACTCATTGCGCAGCAGGCGGCAAGGACCATAGCCCGTGGTGATGAGCAGATCCTGATCGCCATCGTCGTCGTAGTCAGCAAAGGCAGCACCCGCGCTGAGGCCGTGTGTTTCTGGGTGACGCGACACATCATCCATCCCTGGCAGCGGCACGCGTTCGAAGCGCAGTCCACCCACATTGCGGAAGAGCGCATTCCGATCCTCAGGACGCTTCACTGGATTCGTGAGGAAGAGGTCTTGCAGTCCATCATTGTCGATGTCCGCCACGGCAACGGCGTCGCCCACACTGAGCAGCCACTTCGCGATGTGGCGTACGCGCGGGTCAATCTCCTCCAGTACTGTGCCCGGCTCCGCATGGATGCCGCTCTGGGCAGGTTCAAGTTTGGCAAAGGTGAATCCGGTGTCCCTCACCGAGGGCACGCGGAAGACCCATGAGTGAAACAGAAAAAATCCCGCTGTCGCGAAGGCCGCGATGACTCCTGCACGTTGCAGCCATTTGCTGGTGAGCAGCAGCGCAAACGCCTTTCCACGCGTCTGGATGAGTCGTCGGATGTGCAGGAAGAGGAAACGGCCCGTCGCCAGGGTGAAGGCAGAATAGAAGAGCGTCTCGTACGAGCGCCGCCAGTGGAAGATAAAATCCAGCGTCACCAGACCCAGGGCCACGAGAATCTGCGGTTTGCGTCCCTCCGGCGAGGTCCGCGGATCCGTGATCATGAAGAACGTGAAGAGATACAGCGAAGGCGCGCTGAAAGTCCCGTAGAGCAGCGTGGTCGGTGGCAGGTGATGGCGCAGCAGCCATGCGCGAATGCACGTCTGGATCAGATAGAACACCAAAAACGCCCCCACCAGCCACTGTCTCTGCACGCGAAAGATGAAAAGCGTGAGTGCGGCCGTGATGATGAAAATGGGCAGCCCGATCCAGTGCCCCCATTGATAGGCCGGAGCGGGTGCGTAGAGGTCACCCCCTACCAGCAGCGCCATGACCACGGCGAACATGGACGGGTTGTACACATGCTTCCCATTGAAGGTGATGAGGTACTTCGAGGCCACCATCACAAACACCGGAGGCAGGAGCAGCCAGAGGTTGTGTGCATAGTTCAGCAACAACCCCAACCCGCATGCGCTGATGTAGGCACTCAGCGGGGTATAGCGCGAAGGCTCACGGAAGATCCGGGCAAAAAGCATCTCCAGCACACAGCCGGCGAGGACGGTCAGGATGAGCTGCAAAGGGCTGCGATTGAACCCCAGCGTGGTGCATCCCAGCACGGCATAGAAGGTCAGCAGCGCTGCAAAGGGATAGCGCGGGTCGGTGCGGAGTGGTGAGGTGGGAGAGAGAAGGGACACAGGATGTAGAGGAGTCTAGCGTGATTTTGTTGATTGGCGACGTCTGTGAACGTCCATCCTGGCTGAAGCCCATTTTACCGGAAGCGGCTTCCAGTTTTGACACGTCGTGGTAGAAAATTCGATGATGAAGTCGAAACCTTGGAGCCTGTTGCTGTTCGGGATGGTGCTACTGGCATTGCTCCTTCCCGCCCATGGCCAGCGTGGCAATCCGCGCGTGCAGTTCGAGGGCGAGACCATTGACGAGATGATCGAGCAGTTCATGGCGGAGCATCAGGTTCCCGGCATGACACTGGCGATTGTGCAAGCGCCTTACATTCCACGAGCGGTTGGCTACGGCATGTCGGATGTCTCCCGTGAATTACTCGCTTCACCGAATACCCTTTGGAACATCGGCCAGATGACACGGGCCTTCACTGCGGTGGCGATTGTACAACTGCTCGAAGACGGCAGGCTCAAGCTGGAGGAGCCCGTGGGGAAGTTCGTCACAGAGCTCCCTCCAGCTTGGCAGGGCATCACTCTCAGACAATTGATGGCACACGCGTCGGGCCTGCCGGACTATACGCAGCAGAAGGATTTTGATCCTGCCCGTGAATACAGGCCCGCTGACATCATTGCCTTGATCAAGAACCAGCCTTCTGTCTTCCAGACGGGAGCGAAGGCGGCTGACAGCGCCACGGATTTTTTTCTGCTGGCACTGGTGATCGAGAAAGCCAGTGGGATGAGCTACGAGGAATTCGTGACGAAGCACCAGATTGAGCGGCTGGGCTTGAAGAACACCATGTTTGCCTCAGACTTCGCGAAGGTGAAACGCGAGGCGGTGGAGAAGAATGAAATGAGGCACAAGCAGTTCTTGTCAGAGCGTCCCTACATTGATCCCACCGAGGTGGCAGTTGGCCATGCTGAGATCGAAGGCAAGATCGTGCCGCTGAAACAGAACAGTCAGAGTGCCTGGCTGGGTAGCGGCTCCGTATTTGCTTCTGCCACGGACATCAGCCTGTGGGACGTGGGGCTCGCCGGTGGTCTCCTCATCAAGGAGAAAGAACATCGCGCACTGATCTATGGCCCGTCCAAACTCAATGATGGTTCGGTGCTGCCGGCAAATTGCGGATGGCGATTCCCAGCGCACAAGGGACTCATGGACATAGAGGGCCACGTTCCGGGCTACTCCACCTACCTTTCACGCTTCACGGACAAGTCGGAGCTCGTCTGTGTAACCTTGTGTGCGAACAAAAGCGGCGTGGATCTCTCCGGCCTCGCGCGAAAGATTGCCGGTGCCTACAATCGGAAGCTCGGTCCTCCGGTGGGGGCAACACTGATGAAGTGCCGGGAGAGCTGTTATCCAGTAAAGGTCACCATGGATCGACTGGAATCCTTCCTACGCGAACGAGAAGTGGGAGTCGTTGCGCGGGTCGACCATGCTGCGGCAGCGAAAGCCAAAGGCTTGGAACTGCCACCGACAGAGGTGATCATCTTCGGAGATCCAACCATGGGCACACACTTGATGCATAGTCAGCGAAGCATTGCGGTCGATCTTCCCCTGCGTGTGATGGTCTGGCAGGAAGCTGACGGCACTGTGTGGACCGGCCATCATGAAGTGTCCGCTCTCGCTGAGGAACATGGCATCAAGGATCAGGAGCGCGTTGTCAAAGCGATGAATGCGAGACTCGAAGCGGCTCTGAGATTTGCGACGGCACCGTATTGATCCACTTATCCAGCATCGCGATCGCAGCGCAGCCCTGCCTGCGTGTATCTGCTTCGTGACGTTATTGACTCTTGCGATCAGCAAGGCGGCCCAAGACGCAATCTGATTGCGTGCGCGGTGTCTGAATTGCCACCCAAGCTGACTCGACTGAACGTCGACATTCAGCAAGAAAGGGGCGCGCCCAAACCCACGCCCGCCCCATGATCCTACGTTCTCGCGAAGTTTCCATGTTGTTCGTTGTGCCAGTTGTGGTGCTGGCCTCGCTTCTCCAACATCGCGCCATGGCGCAAGATTCCAGCGTCACAGAAGGAGCGAATGCAACAGCAGAAGCCACGTCATCGCGCCGCAAGATCGCCACGATGGAAGAGCTGGCTCAGGTGCTTGATAAAGAGAAGACCGCCGTTGGAAAGACTGCGAGTGAAGTGATGAAGGAACTTCCGGCGCTGCCCGAGGGCGTTGCGGAATTGCGCTTCGATGAATTTTACAAGATGCCCGTGGGAGATCGCGGATTGGAACCCACGGAAAAGCTGCTTTCCCTGAATGGCAAGCGCGTGCGCATTCTCGGCTACATGGCGAATATGCAGATGCGTGGCAACCGGCAGATGCTTCTCGCGTCCGTGCCGCTGAAAGCCCAGCCACTGGAGTACGGCCAGGCGGATGATATTCCCGCTGCGCATGTGCTCGTGCGAGTGCCTGGCAATGCCTCGGAACGTGTGCCATTCACCGCGGGCCTGCTGCTGCTCACTGGCAAGTTGACCGTCGGTGGCAGGTCGCTGGATGGCGAGAATGCGTTCGTACGTCTCCTGCTGGATCCTCCTCATGAAAACGCACCTGCAGCAGTAGCGCCGACGCCTGCACCGACTTCCGCACCTGCAGCGAGCCAGTCTCCGCAGTGATTTGGGCCCACTTTCAGTGCCGTCAAACCACCATTCGTCCCATTCCATGAAATCTCACAAGGGATCCTCCATCCTCTCTGCCGTGACCACGCTCACGGTCGCTCTCGCTGCGGGCGCTTCGTTCGCGGCTCCCACGGTGACGCGCCTCACGCCTCCGAGCGCGCTCTTCACCTACAATGATGCCACTCCTCCCATCGTCGCACGTTTCCTTCCGGGACAGCGTTTCGACCTTCAGGCCACGATCGTGCCTGATGCGGGGCAGACCATCACCAGCGCCATCTTCAAGGTCGATGGCAAGCCCATCGGTGGCGCCGTCTCGCTTCTCGCGACGAACGGCACTCCTGCCAATACCGTGGCTGCCACACGCCGTGCCTATGAAAACTTCAAGCCCGGCATTCACACCTTCACGGTTGAAGCTACTCAAAGCAATGCCACGAAGGTGACCGCCACGGGCAACTTCCAAGTCGTGGAGCTTGAACACCAGGGCCGCAAGATCGACGCGAAGAATGTCATCATCCTCATCGGTGACGGCTTCGGCATCGCTCACCGCACCGCTTCCCGCATCATGAGCAAGGGTGTGCTTCAGGGCAAGGCCGTGGGCCAGCTCAACACGGACACCTTCCCCAACACGGGTCTCGTGATCACCCATTCGTTGAACTCCATCGTCACGGACTCCTCCCCAGGCGCGGCCTGCTACTCCAGCGGCAACAAGGCGAACAACAACCAGCAGGGTGTGTTTCCAGATGACACCACGGCCAACTTTGACAATCCGCGCGTGGAACTCATTGGTGAATACCTCGCTCGTACGGAAGGCAAGGCGCTCGGCATCGTGACCACTTCTGATGTGTTTGACGCCACTCCTGGTGCGTTCGGCACGCACACGCAGAATCGCGGCGCAGGCACCGGCATCTGCGACCAGTTCCTTGATGAAGCGGTCGCCAAGGGCGGTCTGAAGGTTCTCATGGGCGGTGGCCGCAAGTGGTTCCTCCCCAACACGACCCCCGGCAGTGCGCGCAACGCCTCCACGGACTACGCGCATGCCGCCGAACTCGCCGATGGTTGGGACGTCGCTTCCGGTGCCGTGGATCCTGGCCGCGATCTTATCGCCGATTTCCAGGCGGAGGGCTTCGCCTATGTGCCAAACGCGACCAGCCTGAACGCCATTCCCAACAACACGAAAAAGCTTCTCGGCCTCTTCGCGCTGTCCAACATGAACGTGGCTCTCGACAAGATCAATGGTCCCACCAAGCGCAACGTGGTGCCCGCCGGTTCCTCCAGCGGCCAGCCCGTGGTCGTAGACTATGGCTTCCCGGACCAACCCATGCTGGATGAGATGGCTGCCAAGGCGCTTCAGGTGCTCAAGCAGAACAAGCAGGGCTTCGTGCTCATGATCGAAGGCGCCTCCATCGACAAGCAGGCGCACAACATGGACAGCGAGCGCTGGATGCTTGACGCCATTGAGTTCGACCGCGCCATCGGTGTGGCGAAGGCCTTCGCACAACAGAACCGCGACACGCTCATTGTTGTGACCGCGGACCACGAGTGCGCCGGTATCAACATCATCGGCGCTTCCACTGTGCCGGATGCCACGCTCTCGACGTTGACGAACGCCACGTCCCCGACCCTTCAGGGCGCTGTTGGTCCCTACGAAGCCGCTGGCTTCCCACAGTATGTCACCGCTCCTGATGGTTACCCTGCCACGACCGATATCGACAACCGCATGATCATCGGCTACGCCGGCAACTCGGACCGCTACGAAAACTGGAGGACGAATCCCCTCCCGCTTCGTGACAGTCAGCAGCCCTTCAATGGTTCTGCTCCGCTGAACACCTATCCCTCCGGTCCGCTCAATCGCGACACCGCCGGTAACTTCCTCATCACCGGCCAGGTATCCGGCTCCAGCGCGGTGCACACCGCCTCGGACGTGCCGGTGTATTCCTTCGGCAACGGCAGCGCGCTCTTCGCCGGCACCATGGATAACACAGACGTGTTCTTCAAGGTGATGCAGGCCATCTTCGGCGGCTGCAAGAACTAAGGTCAGTCACGTTCCTTGAGTATATTGTCATCCAGGTTGTTGTTCCTTCCGGCTGGGCTCGCACGAGTCCAGCCGGAATGCGTTTGCCGTGACAGCGGCCATGAACGAAAATGTGTTGTTACTCGCTTCGTGAGGCGGGCATTTTGCGCATGGATGCTTGCCGCACCGGTATTCGCACCAGCGCAGGAGGTCGCCACTTTCTCCCCGCCCAGCGCCCACCCTGCGGAGCGGTATGAAGCATCATGGGGGAAGAATCCCTTTGTCCTGAAGACTGCACCGGTCACTCCTGAGCGTGTCTCGTTCGCGCGGGATTGGATCATCGCCGGGTGTTTCGGAGCTGAAGACAATCCCATCGTGGTGCTTGCGAACACAAAGACTCGCGAACGCCTTCGCCTGAAGAAAGGCGAGCCTGGAAGCAATGGCATGAGCCTACAGTCAGTCACGTTCGCCTCCAACCGCAAGGACACCGTGGCCACAGTATCCCTGGGCGCAGAATCGGCCGTGCTGCGATTTGACGAATCCCATCTCAAGCAGGCTAGGAGCCTGAAGAAGCCACCAATGGTGGCGGCGGCGGTGCGTCAGTCATCTCCGAGTCCGGAAGGCACCCCAGCACCGGATGATGCACTAGTGGCTTCCACGCCGCGAGATCAGGGTGCTGGATTTCCCTACACTTACGGAACTGGCGACGGGGTGAATTCCATTGCCAACGCTGACTCTGCCAATCAGGACAGCGGCAGGCGTCGCATGCTCACCGCGCAGAAGCCGCTGGCAGGAAGCAGATAGCACCATGACTGATCACCAGAATTGCTCTCCCCGCCAAAAGGAAAGCGGCAGACTGCTTTCGCAATCTGCCGCGTGTTCAGCACCTTCTGTTTCTGACGTGAGGTGAACGCTTACTTGTTGCCCTTCACCTTGTTGATTTCATACACCGTCGTGGTGCCGCTGACTTCGTTGGCCACGAGCAGGAGAGGCTTGCCATTCGGGCTGTTCTCTTCGGAGATGAAGAACAAACCTTCAGGACCGAGGTCACCAGCAGCTGGTGTATTGGGAGCTTGGGTGAAGTCGCGGTTGTCCGCGTATTGCACGAACTCGGGGGCCGTCGGGCTGGTGATGTCATAGACCATCACGCCACTCACACGCTCAAGTCCGACGAAGGCGTAGGTGCGTCCGAAGGCCTTGCCCAGAGTCACGCACTCGGGTTCCGGTCCTTTGTCGTCGCTGCGGTCGTCGAATTTGTTGATCTCGTGGTTTGAGTTGAAGAAGTCTGGAAGGATTTCCTTGAGAATCTGCTCGAACTGATCGCCGCTATCCCACAGAAGATTGCCCTGGGCATCGCGAATGGAGAAGGAGCGGGAACCGAAGGTGTAGATCTCCTTGTAGATGTTGTTTCCGTTCGTGTCGCCCTGAGCCTTGGTAGCCTTCAGACGGCCGAGGTTGTTGTTCTTTTTGAGTTCCGTCGCCACCGCCGTGGGGAAGACTGCCGGGTCGAGCGCCATGCTGCCTACGCGGGTTTCTTCCGCATAGCCGGACCACTCACGGCTGTCACCTTCGTTGGCTGTCACAAGGTAGGTCTGGTTACCCACCTTGTAGGAGGCAATGCCGTCCGGAAGAAACAAACCCTTCACAGGCCAGTTCTGGATGTTGATGCGGCCGTTGTTTGCCACAGGGATGCCGTCACGGTCACTCGCGTCCAGTGCGTTGCTGGAGCCAAAGCCATTCGACGCGAGGGAGTGATCCTTCGTTCCGAGACCCACGAGATCCGACACCGTGCCGGAGTTGACGTCGATGATGGCAATCGCATTGGCTTCCTGGAGCGTCACCCAGGCAGTATTGGAGTCATGGGACACAGTGATGTATTCCGGCTCCAGATCTTGAGCCACGGTGGCGTTTGGGCCGAAGACGCGAATCGCGGGCTTGGGCCCGGTGCCGTTGAAGAGTTCCGCACGGCTCTTCGAGTTGAAGGCACGGAAGTCCACCGTGCGCACATCGGCCTGGGTCACAGAAGCCACGCCCTTGGAGACGTCGATGATGCTCACGGTACCTTCGGGATCCACGGAGTAGTCGTCGCTGGGCTCACCTTCGTCCGCCGTCAGAACGTAGCGGCCATTCGGGGTGAAGGTCACCATGTCGGGCAGCGCTCCCACGGTCACTTCCGCAAGGAACTGCAGGTTCGTGTTGAAGAACACGACCTTGCCAGGATTCGTCTTCACCGTCGATTCCACCGCCACGGCGATGGCGCCATCATGCACGGACACGCTGTTGGCGACTCCACCGAACTGACTTGCCTGAATCGAACCTACGATCGTGGGCTCAGCAGGGTTGGCGATGCTGAAGACATCGATGCGCGCAGCCTGTGCATTCACGACAAACACGCGCTGCGTGGCTGGATCGTGGGCGACGATTTCAGCGGCGCTCGTGAGGAAGGAACCGGCAGCCACCGTCGAGACGGGCGTTACGGAAATGGAATGCGGCGACTTGGCCGCAGCACTCAGCGGAGCAAGGATGGCCAGAGCGGCGCATCCGAGCGTGGTCAGGGATGTTAGTTTTTGATCGATCATGATGTCGGCAGTGAGTTGAACTTCACTCGCTACCGACGCTGCAATGATGGGCAAACTGCCTGAGGTGACGATTCCGTGAGGTGGCAGTACGTGGTGGCTATGACCCGCTCAGCCATGCGATGCGCTGACGTCGCATCCGCCGTCCGCAAAGGCCCGCGCTTCCGTCGAACGCTGCCTATTTGGCCTCCCTGTACAGCAAGGTCAGATGAATCGTCCCATCGTACTCAGACTGGGCCATGCTGATCACCTCGATATCCGGATGCTCCTTCAGCCAATCATTGACCTGCGCGGTGATGGCTGGCGAGGTGAAGACGATGATTTTCATAAGCCCTTCATACGACAGAAGGGCATGAACTTCAAATCACCGTGCCTCAGGGCACGCTGCCTTGGATGAAGATATCATCGCGAGTCTCGCTGAGCGAATCATCGAAGCTCCCATTCTTTCCTGCGGACCTTGCAACGAAGGTTTTCCCGGAGGCAAGGATCTGAATGGGGTGTTTCCATCCATCGAGCGAGACATCGCCTGCGTCAGGTTGGTTCGCATCGGCTACTTGGAATCCTTCCTTGTTCAGGGCCTCCAGGATCCCCTTGGCATCGCCGCCAGGGAATTGGCCGTGCTTGGCGTGATAATTCTTCAACGCTGTGGCAGTCTGCTGCAGGAGCACCTTGCTGCGATGTTCGGGAGAGCCACCGGGCCCTGAGTCACCTTCCGTATCAAAGAACACTGTCCACCCAAAACCTGCGAGCACCAGCACCGCTACAGCGGCGAAGACTTTCCTGCCGCCGCCCTTCGTTCCCGCACGGCGCAGGAAGAGGATGTTGCGTCCGTAGAGGAATGGCAGGAAGCAGTTGCCCAGCACCAGTGGTGCCTTGTCGAGGTGCAGGAAATAGAGAAGGTTCAGCACGCTGCCCCAGAAGCTCAGGTGCCAGAAGTACCAGGGCACCACCAGCTTCTTTTCCTTTTCACTCTGCAGCCACTGAAGCACAAAGCGGCTGCCGAAAATGGCGGCGCCGAGAAAGCCGACCACCGTCCACAGCATGGAGTCGACATAGAGCCAGTGTCCGAAGATGGGTTCGAGCCAGTTTTGAAGGAAAGCTGAGGTAGCCGGCATGTGAGCGGAGGAGGAGCGATGCGCGAAGGGAAACTGAACTGCGGGAGTACGGCGCTTACTCCATCAAGAAGGAATTGAGTCTCTCGCGCTTGAGATTCAGATCATTGAGGGTCTTCTTCTGGGTCGCTTCAAACCCACGAAACTCTGCCGCTACTTCCCTGCGCAGCGCTTCGTCTCCGGGATTGTGCAGGGCTGCCTTCTCCACAACCACTTTGAGCGACTCTACCAGCTTCTGCTGCCCATCCAGATAGTTCAGCATGCTGGTTCGGTAGGCCGTCACGGCATATTGGTTCTCGGGATAAGGCAGCTTTTCGAATTCACCGCGGAATTTCCCAGGCAGCGGCTCGATGGATGCGAGCGCGCTTTTGAGGGCTGCAACGTCGGTCCGTTCGCCATCCATCCACTTGTTCATGTGAGATGCAAAGGGAACGCCTGCGCTCGTGAGTGCAGCACAAATCTCCACCGCACGGTTGTCGAGATTTACAGCATCCTGCTTGTCCTTGCTGGTACAGCCCACTGTAAGCAGGCAGGCAATGAGCAGGAGCAGGACGCCGGTAGATTTCATGGCAGTGGGGATTCGACCGGCAGCCTGGGTGAACGTGGAGTCAGGTGCTAAAAGAAGAACTTCTTCGCCCGCTCAAAGAACGACTCCTGCATGGGCGAGTGGTGTTCGCCAAGCGCCTTGGCAAACTCCTGCAGCTTCTCCTTCTGTTCCGCATTGAGCTTGGTGGGCACGGCCACCTGCACGTGCACATACAGGTCACCACGACGATCCGCATCCAGGCGCTTCATTCCCTGACCACGCAGTCGGAATGTGGAACCTGTTTGCGTGCCAGCCGGCACCTTCACCGTGGCTTTGCCGTCGAGCGTGGGCACCGTGACCTCGCCACCCAGCGCCGCAGTGGGGTAGCCCACGGGCACTTCGCAATGCAGGTCAAAGCCATCTCGCTCAAAGAGGTCGTGCGCCTTGATGCTGATCACCACGTAGAGGTCGCCGCTCGGGCCACCTTTGGTGCCCGCGTCACCATTGCCGCTGGAGCGCAGGCGGGATCCGTCCTCAATGCCGGCAGGGATTTTCAGCCGGATGCGTGTCTTGTCCTTCGCGCGGCCCACGCCGTGGCAGTCACGACAGGGATCGGAAATGGTCTGCCCTGATCCCTGGCACTCCGGGCAGGTCTGCTGGATCTGGAAGATGCCGCCGGAGCGAATCACCTGGCCCACGCCACCGCAGGTGCGGCACTGCTTCGTGCCGCTCCCGCTCTTCGACCCGGAGCCATTGCACGTCTTGCAGGCGATGAGACGCTCGAACTCAAGCTCCTTCTCCACGCCCTTGGCCGCTTCTTCCAGGGTGATTTCCAAACCGTAGCGCAGGTCACTGCCGCGCTGTGCGCCGCCAGGCCCGCGACGGCGACCACCACCGCCGAAGAACATGTCGAAGATATCTCCACCGCCACCACCGCCGCCAAACACCTCGCGGAAGATATCCATGGGATCATGGAAGCCGCCACGCGGGCCACCGGCTCCCGGTGAGCCGCCTGCGAACGCTGCATGACCATAGCGATCATAGGCCGCGCGCTTCTGCTCATCACTCAGCACGTCGTAGGCCTCGCCCACTTCCTTGAACTTCTCCTCGGCAGTGTGGTCGCCGGGATTCTTGTCCGGGTGGAATTGCACCGCGAGCTTGCGGTAGGCCTTTTTGATCTCGTCCTGGGTTGCGCCTTTGGCGACGCCGAGGACTTCGTAGTAGTCACGCTTGTTGGCCATGTGAGGGGAAGTTCTATCAGTGCTGATGTGGGAGGACTGGAGGGCGGGAGACCCGTGGTCAGTGGAGGGATGCGCCTGTCGTGCCAATCCTCGACCATCCTGCCGGGGAAGCAGGATTACGCATCCGCAGCCCCACTGGAGACCACGACATTGGCAGGGCGGAGGAGGCGGTCCTTCAGCTTGTACCCCCGGCGCTGTACCCGCAGGATGGTGCCGTCCGGCACGGTATCGCTGGCTTCCTGGCTGAGAGCTTCGTGCAAATTCGGGTCAAAGGGCTTGCCTTGGGCCGGCACCTCCTCCACGCCGAACTCCTTCAGCAGGTTTGCAAACATGCCTTGCACCATCTTAAGGCCTTGGAACACAATGCTTTGTTCGCTTTCGATGCGAGCCGCTTCGAGACCCATCTCAAAGGTGTCCAGCACCGGAAGGAGGCCGCGGAGGAGGTCGGCGTTGGCATAGGAGCGGGCCTCTTGCATGTCGCGGGCCGAGCGCTTGCGGAAGTTATCCAGCTCGGCGGCGGTACGCACGGCGAGGTCCTTCCACTTCTCCACCTCAGCCGCCAGGGCGGTTGCGGGGTCCTGCTGGCCAGCTTCCACAAAGGGCTCTTCTTGGGGCTGCTGGGCGGGAGCTTCGGTTTCGTCGACGCTGTGATTCATTTCTTCAGTGGGAAAAGGGGTGGGGGAAAGGGGCAGGGACTATGCATGGAATGGGGGCCCGTGGCAAGTTCGCCATGGCGGGCAGGGTGGCCTGGCGGGATACCGCACCAGGGCCGGGGGGGCGGTGGGGGGCGCAACGCGCCTCCACGGATTACTTCTTCCGGATCACCACCAATGTGATGTCGTCGGATTGGGGTTCGCCGCCAATGAACTTTTTCACCGCATCGCAGAGGGCATCCACCACTGCATCAGCGCCATTGGGCGCGGCGAGGGCGAAAATGGTCTTGATGCGCTCCTCCCCGAACTCCAGTTCCTTGTGGTCCACGGCTTCATTGACGCCATCGGTATAGAGCAGCAGCACATCGCCGCTTTCCATGGGGATGGGCACATCTTTGGTGATCCGTTCAAAGACGCTGCCCTTGTCCACGCCGACGGCTACGCCCGGCGCGGAAATGACTTCCACCTTGCCTGTGCTCTTGCGCCAGACGAGGGGGGGCGTGTGACCCGCTCTACCGATGGTGAGACTGCTTCCATCGTCTGCCAGCACGGCATAAGAGACCGTGATGAACATGTCCTCGCGAATGTCGGGGAACAGATTGCGGTTCACCGCACCCAAGACGGCGGCGGGGCTCAAGGTCTCGCGCGCATTGGAGCGCAGCACACTACGACACATGGCGGTGATGAGCGCTGCGGGAATCCCCTTCCCGCACACATCCGCAATGGCCACGCCGATGTGTGTGTTCCCCACGGGGACGAAGTCGTAGTAGTCGCCACTCACCAGCCTGGCCGGCACGTTCTTGGCAGCCATTTCCCAACCGGAGGTTTCCGGCGCTTTCTCGGGAAGGAGGATGCGCTGGATCTCGCTCGCGTTGCGAAGTTCACTCTCCAGCTTCCGCTTGGCGCCTGCTTCCTGGTGCGCCTGCGCATTTCCGAGGGCGAAGCCGCACTGCTCTGCCAGCGCGTCGAACATTTCCAACTCGTGCGGAGAGAAGGGTTTTGTGCGCTCTGACGCGGCGGCGAGCACACCCAGGCCGCGAGCACCATGCTTCAGCGGCGCCATGAGAGCCGCGACATGCTGTTGGAATGGATTCGCCTTGCCTTCAAACTTCGGGTGGTGACGTAGATCCGGGACATTCTCCTCCTTGAGATTGCTGAAGACGGAGCCTACCACGCCCTCACCCGGCTTGATGCTGTGCAGACGCAGAAAGCTGGGCAGGGTACCGGCGTTCGTCTTGGCCTGGTTCACGATGCGCTCGGGTAGTGCAATAAGTGGCGGGCAGTCGCGGGTGCAATGGCGCGGCACCAGCACTCCGGCCTTTTCATCCAGCAGGTACAGCACGGCGCCCTCTGCTTCCACCACGGTGGCTGCGCCCTGTGTGATCAAGCGGTGCAGCGTGCTTTCCGGCTGCCCACCTTGGATGGCATCCCCAACGACCTGAAGCACATCAAAGACACGCTTCCGACGCGACGCACGACGTGCATCACCCTCCTTGAAGAGCTTCATGGCCTCCCGTTCCCGTGCCAGACTTCTGTACAGCAGCATAGAAACCCCTGCGCCCGCCAGCAGAAGCACCACCGCAACAATCCATCCCGTCATGCTGGGAGAAAGGTTGGCACAGGTGTCTGCATCGGGCAAGGAAGTTGAGCAAAACTCACGGGGTACCGACGTTGGAAAGTATCTTATTCGCCCTTTCCCGCAGGGGTTTGAGCAATTCCGGATCCATGCCGACCTCACTTGGCGGGCTCGATGACGTTGATGCCGCGATACCCTGTGCCGCTTCACCGGGAGACAACGCGCGCGAACCAGTCTCCCCTCCCATCAGCCTCCGGAAGTCCTCCAATTTCCCGGCAGCGAATACCTGCTGCCCCACTCTCCAAAAAGCTACGTCATAAACATTCTCCTCGCTGCGCCACAGGGAGTTGGTCCACAGGATGATCTCCGGCTTCGGTTCGCCGTTGATGAGCGACTTCCGTATTGCGGCATTGCCGCCGGGTGTCACCTGGATGTTGAGATTGGTGATGGTGCAACGCTCTGCTTCCAGCACGCCACCCCGGCCCACGCGGACTTCATTCGCTCCGCCGCCCACACGTTGCATGGAGACATTGCGCATGCGGAGCGTGCAGGTCTGCCCATCCGTGAGGCGGAATCCATCGAGGTGAAAGGCGCGAGCCGCGCTGCTCTCGATGATGGCATTCTCCACCGAGTGCTCAAGACCGATGAAAAACAGGTCATATCCCACGCAGTCTTTGATGTAGACGTTCTTGTAATAGGTGCGGCTGGTGCCCGTGTCACAGAGGCCCGTGGCATTTCCAATGCTCACAAACCCGTCAATGCGGCAGTCCCCATCCTCATGGGCGCTGAAGCCATCATCCCCGCACTCGATGGCAGCAATGTTCTCGAAAGTCAGCGCTCGCTGGGCGCCGTGAATGTTGAATCCATCGTTATGCACGTGCGTGGCCGTGATATTTCGTACGGCCAGATGCGAGCCCTCGCGCGAAAACACCACACCGCTGCTCCGCAGTGGATAACGGATGCGGACGCTATCTAAAGGTTTATCCGCTGGAAGTTTAACATAAAAGGCGGTTTCCTCCTTTACGTAAGTCCATTCCCCCGGCAGCAGGTCCGCAGGTTTTTTGAGGGGTTGACTCGGGCCTTTTGAGCAGCGACTCATGCGGTTTATCTTATCATCCCAAAGGAAAAACCAGCGCGATAAGATTGCCTCATCCATGCGGGGCATCAGTTTCACCCTGCGATAGAGGCCGTCGCCCATGGATTCCCACTCGGCGAGTTTCACAGGATCGGAGCCCTCGATGATCGCACCATGTCCATCGATGGTGATGGGACGGCCCGGCTCACCATGCTTGCCGGACAGGTCGACACTTTCAAAATACGTCGCTGGCTCGAGGTGTACGGTGTCCCCGGGTTTTGCCAACCGGATCGCGCGTGCAATGGTTCGCACTGGTCCTGCCACGCCGTCATGGGTGTCATCACCCTTTATCGGGTCGACGTGAATGCTGGAGCCCCCAATTGCGGGCACTGGAGGCGATGCATCTGGGTGCTGGGCGCGAAGGCCAGCACCACAGGTGATGAAAGAGAATAGAAGCAGAGCGCGAAAAAGCGGCATGAGAACATCACACCGCCAGAGCGCGCATTCTTGCAAAGAGGGACGGGAACACGTCCTGCTGGGCTACTTGGCCCAGTACTCGTACTTGTCCTCTTTGTTCTTGGCGCGGTTCAGACGTCCTTCCTGGACGAACCGAGCGAGAGGACCAGAGAGATTGGTCACCTTGATCGCGACGCCGACTTTGGCTTCACAGGCTTCCACAACATCTGCAATGGTGCGGCGTGTCTTGAAATAGCCCTGCTTGATAAGGGCATTGAGTGCGCCGGTGGCGCCCATCTTGCCACGAGCCCTGCGCTTGCCAGCCACTTTCGGTGCGCCCACTGCAGCTGCAGCGGCCTTTTTGCCCGAGCCCGGAGGCCTGCCCTTGCGACGCGGAGCATCTGCGGGCGCGGAAGGAACGCCTCCACCGGAGAAGAACATCTCCACCAGCTTCGTCTGCACCAACTCGCTTTTGAACTGGTTCAGAATTCCAGCCAGTTTTGTGAGATCACTTTTGAGGGGGTCTAAGTTCAGGAACATAACGCTTGCATAGCAGAGGGTCCCTGATTTGACAAGGAATTCCGGCGTATGCGACCCTGCAATGCATAAGGATTGCGTTGCATTTTCATGCAGGACGGTGAGCATGCCCGCATGAAACTCCGCACCTTCCTCTCCTGCTGCGCTCTTGTTTTTTCGACGCATGCTCTGGCAGATGTAAAACCGGAGGCGCCTCGCGAAGAAAATAAAGCCGCGAATACCAGCAAATCAGAGAATGACCAAAGCAAGGAAAAACCTGAATCAGAGGAGAGGAAAACCCCGAAGGACGTGTCCACCAAACACGCAATCACACTGGCAGGTCAGCGTCTGGAGTACACTGCCGTGGCAGGCATGCTGCCCATCAGGGATGCGGAAGGGAAGACCAAGGCGGAGATATTCTATATCGCGTATACCAAGGACGGGCTGAATGATCTTTCGCAGAGGCCTGTGACATTCTCGTTCAACGGAGGCCCCGGTTCCTCATCCGTGTGGATGCACCTTGGGCTGCTGGGCCCCCGGAGGGTCAAGCTTCAAGACGATGGCAGCGCAGTGCCTCCGCCCTATCAACTGGTCGATAACGAATATTCGCTATTGGATGAGACGGACCTGGTCTTTGTCGATCCCGTGGGCACAGGCTACAGCCGGGCGACAAAGGCAGATGAGGCCAAGAACTTCTATGGGGTGGCGGAAGATGCCCGCAGCGTCGCCGAGTTCATCCGGCTCTATGTGACCCAGAACACACGCTGGTCCTCGCCCAAGTTCCTGATTGGAGAAAGCTACGGCACCACCCGCGCTGCCGCGCTGAGCGGTGAGCTCGCGCAAAAGCATCGCATGAATCTCAATGGCATCATGCTGGTGAGCACGGTGCTGAACTTCCAAACCATCTGGGGCGGCGAAGGCAACGACCTCCCGCACGTGTTGTATCTCCCGAGCTATACCGCCACCGCGTGGCATCATCGCAAACTGGCTCCAGACCTGCAGAAGCTCACCATCCAGGAAGTGCTGAAGCAGGCAGAGGCCTTTGCGATGGGTGAGTACCTTCAGGGTCTCATGCTTGGCGCGGCATTACCCGAACCTCAGCGGAAAGCCCTGGTGGACAAAATGGCCCGTTTCACCGGAGTGTCAGCCGAATGGCTGGATCGCGCCAATCTGCGTCCGGGGCTGGAGAGGTTCTCCGTCGAGTTGCTGAGGGAGCAGCGACTTCAGGTGGGGCGTTTCGACAGCCGGTACACCGGGCACGTGCGCAACGGACTCGCCTCGTCCGCGGAAGGCGACCCCAGTGCGGACGCCTTCTTCTCGCCCTTTGCCTCCACCTTCAATCAGTATGTGCGCAGCGAACTCAAGTACGTGGAAGACCGCCCGTATGAAATTCTCGCGAGCGTGGGCAAGTGGAATTGGGGTGCAGAGAACGACTTTGTGAATGTGGCCGATACGCTGGCGGTGGCGATGACGCGCAATCCCTTCCTGAAGGTGCATGTCTCCTGCGGATACACCGACATGGCAACGCCCTACTTCGCCTCGCACTACACCTTCAATCATTTGAATGTGGCCCCGGAGATCGCGAAGAACATCACGATCGATGACTACTACGCTGGCCACATGATGTACCTCAACCTGCCCGATCTCGCGAAGCAGCGAGCAGACCTGGTAAAATTCATCCGGACCGCCAGCGGAAGGTAATTGGCAAACCGGGGTGTTGGGGACAATATGTGCACCGCACATGAAACACCTGCTCTTCTCCGCTGCGGTGGTCCTGCTGATGACGGCGGGACGTGTCTCTGGCGCCACGACGAAGTGGGACGGCTCGGCAGAGATCGCCTTCTCGGGCAACTCCACCTTGCATAGCTGGGACGGTGCTGTGAACGCAGAGCCGTTCGTTGCTACCGTGGTGACGGGCGATGACGATCGCCCCAAGAGCCTCAGCGCCACCGTGAAGGTCAAGGCGGCGGGCATGGACACGAACAATGACAAGCGGGATGCGACCATGCACAAGTCCATGAAGGTCGCAGACTACCCGCTCATCGAGGGAAAGTTTCAGGACATCTCCTTCACCACCATCATGCCGGATGGGAAGACACCTTCGAATCTACCCTTCTCCCTGACTTTGCTCGGCAAGAAGCACGACGTCGTAGCGACCGTGGGCAACTGGAAGTTTGGAGAGGATACCGCCACCTTTGACGTGAGCTTCAGCCTCTCGCTGAAACAATGCGGCATCAATGTTCCATCCGCAATGCTGGTGGTGCGCGTTGGAGATACGGTGAAAGTAACAGCCTCGGTGAAGCTCGTGCGCGCGAAGGGAAACTGAATACCATGCCGGCCTTTGTTCATCACATCACCACACTGACGCCGCCGTTTGCGTACCATCAGGATTTCGCACGGGATCGACTGAAGGATTTGGCGGAGGATGAGCGGACCAAACGCCTCATTCATGCCATCTACCGGCGCTCCGGCATTGTGACCCGGCACAGTGTGTATGGAGACTTCCTGCCGGACGCGGAAGGTTCGCTTTTCAAGTTTGATGAGCATGGCACGCTCATACCTCCCACCACCGGGGAGCGGAATTCGGTCTATGCCGAGTGGTCGCGGAAGCTCGCTGTGGACCTCGCTGGCAAGCTCCTTGCCGAGGTGGAAGACTTCACAAAAGACGAAGTCACCCATCTCATCTTCGCGTCGTGCACGGGCTTCATGAATCCGGGGCCCGACTTTCACATCATCCGCGAGCTGGGACTTCCGCAGAGCGTGGAGCGCTACACTCTGGGCTTCATGGGATGCTACGCGGCCTTCCCCGCTCTTCGCATGGCGGCTCAGTTCTGTGAGGCCAACCCGGATGCGGTGGTCCTGGTGATGTGCCTCGAGCTTTGCAGTCTGCACATGCAGTCCAATGCCCATCAGGATACCATCCTTGCGAACTCGCTCTTCGCAGATGGCGCGGCCGCGGCCATCGTCAGTGCTCGCTCACCTGCGCCCAAACAACCTTCCTACCGCTTGGACGGGTTTGTGTCCTCCCTCGTCGCGGCAGGTGAAGCAGACATGGCATGGGACATCGGAGATCAGGGGTTCAACATCGTGCTCAGCAGCTACATACCGGACATCATCCAGTCCAGTCTGCGCCCCATTGTGGAAGATGTCTTCCAGCAGAAGGGGCTGGTACCCGAGGACATCGATGCTTGGGCAGTACATCCCGGTGGCCGCGCGATTCTTGACAAGGTGGAGCAGAGCCTGTCGCTGCCCGCGACAGCTTTGGAGACTTCCCGACAGGTGCTGCGCGACTACGGCAACATGAGCAGCGCGACGGTGCTCTTCGTGCTCAAGCAGATGTTGGCCGATGCCGGGAAGGAAGATGCTCTCACGTGCGCCATTGCCTTCGGCCCTGGTCTGACAGTGGAGACTGCGCTGTTGACGAGGCTTGGCGTTTCTTCTGACGACGCGAATGCACTTCCCATGTCCGCAGGTGCTGCCTATGCAGAACACGCGCCCGCCGCGCCCGCAGTTTGATTGCGAGGTGGCCATCGTCGGCGCCGGCCCGGTGGGCCTTTTGCTGGCGAATCTCCTCGGAGATGCGGGCATTCGCACCCTCGTGCTGGAGAAGCGCGCCGATTTGCCGGGCAGTTCCCAAGCCATTGGGATCACGCCACCGTCACTGGCCATCCTCTCAAAGATCCGGCTGGCGGAAAAGTTTGTGGCTCGCGGCATTCCAATCCGGGATGTATTCGTGCACGGTGATCAGGGTCTCGTCGGGTGTTGCTCATTCAGGCGCATCCCCGGCGATCATCCCTTCGTCTTGTCTCTGCCGCAACGTCTGAGCATGTCACTCCTGGAGGAGAAGCTGCGTTCCTGTGACTCCGTTCGTCTGGTGAGAAATGCTGCGGTAACCGGCATCAGCCCACAGGAGGATCACGTGACTCTACAGACGAACGGCATCGGCGGTATCACCGCCGCATTCGCGGTTGGCTGTGATGGGCATCGCAGCGCAATACGCGAACTCATGGGAGTGCGAACAAGGGCGCACACCTACGCCTGCCATTTCGTCATGGGGGACTTCACGGGGCACAGCGGCATGGGAGATGACGGTCATGTGTTCTTCACTGAGGAGGGTGCCGTGGAGTCGTTTCCTCTTCCGGATGGGCTGCGTCGGTGGATCGTGCAGACCCATTCACCCATGGAGTGGACTCCACCTGAGTTCATCAGTGCGATGGTGCGCCAACGAACAGGAGTCAACCTGGATGCGGGTCAGCAAATCAACCAGACGTGGTTCACACCGAAGCGCCTCGATTGTCATGCTTACGTGAGCAGTCGTGCGATCCTCTGCGGTGACGCCGCTCATGTGATGAGCCCAATCGGTGGCCAGGGAATGAATGTTGGCTTCGCCGATGCCGCAATGCTTGTTGATGTGCTGAAGCAGGTTCTGAGACGTGATGGCGATGTGAAAGCGCTTCTCTCCACGTACGAAAAAGTGCGCAAACGTGAGGCCGCGATCGCCGCCAATCGTGCCGCTGGAGGCATGTGGTTGGGCACCAGAAGAGGATTTTTTTTGTCCCGGGCACGAGGCGTTTTGATGCGCGGTGTTCTATTGGGTTTCATGCACGACGTTGTATCGGAGCATTACGCCATGATGCATTCTCCCTAGTGAAATCACATCATTGATGATGCAGGCGCGACAAAAGTTCATCTATCCACAATCCAAATGGATCAATCGCATGCGCGCGTCATGACGCTTGGCGTGAGCCTGCGGCGAACAATTTATGCTTCCTTATTTTGAAAAGCTGTGATATCAGTTGTTCCTCGCAACCAATGCGACTGTGAACGAAACCTAAAACAACATCATCATGGCAACCAAGAAGACCGCAAAGAAAGCAACCAAGAAGCCTGCAGCGAAGAAGGTGAAAGCCGCCGCTGTGAAGAAGAAGGCCACCAAGAAGACCGCAAAGAAAGCAGCGAAGAAGGCTGCGAAGAAGAAGGGCAAGTAAGTCCGTTCCGCTTTGAGAAGTCGCGCTAAGCCTTCGCAAAGCGGTAATGAGACACATGCCATTCGTTGCCTGCGCGGCAGCTCCATAGCTCCGCGCAGGCCATGAAAAAGAAAACGACGCGCCATCGCAGTTACCGTTTCGAGGCATAGTCCTCCCCGTACGTGGCGCAAGAGAGGGAAAGCCTCCTTCCTGCTGGAACCAAATTTGCCAGCCCGGCATCCAGCCCTGGTAGTGCGTGTTGTTCACGACCCACGCTGCTTGATGCGCAAGTCCTCTTGGAAGTTGCCAACGAGCGAGGAGCCATCACCCTACCACCTCATGAGCATGAGAGGTTGACGTCAGCGAGGCTCCGACGGCCCACGTCCAAGTCGTCGCAGCGTTCTGGCAGACGAAAAAGGCGCGGCAGGTTTGCCGCGCCTTGGAACGAGGTAGTTAAGCGAGGGTGAGTTAAATCGCGAACTCGTCTGTGCTCTTCGTCGATTCGTCACCCACGGCGCGAAGGATCATGCCGGCGGCCACGGTGTTGTTGGTCTGTTCATCCACGAGGACGAAGCTGCCGGTGGTGCGGTTCTTCGAGTAGGCATCAAAGAACAACGGAGCGGCGCATTTGATGCGGATGCAGCCGATGTCATTGAGCCCGAATTCCTTCACGTCCCCCACCTGCTCCATGGTGCTGATGTCCACCTTGTAGTGCAGGTCAGTCACTGTAGCACGGAGATCGCGGGTGGTGTGGCGCAGGTGAAAGCGCGTGCGGGGCTTGAGTTTCTTCTCGGTAAACCAGCAGATCATCGCATCGATGTGCGGGCTGTGCTGCGGAGCCTGGTCCGGCCGCACAATCATGTCACCGCGGCTGATGTCGATCTCGTCTGCGAGCGTGATGGAGTACGAAAGATCGGGCGTCGTCTCCTCCTTGCGACCTTCAAAGGTGTGAATCCCAGTGATGCGCGAAGTCATACCAGCAGGAAGCGCGAGCACCTCCTCACCCACCTTGAAGGTGCCGCTGGCCATGCGCCCGGCGAAGCCACGGAAGTCATGGTAGTCATCCGACATGGGACGGATGACCCATTGCACGGGGAAGCGGGCATCGTGCTGAGAGGTGCCGCCGCGTACCTGTACGGTCTCGAGATGCTCCAGCAGGGTCTTGCCGCTGTACCAGGGGGTGTTGTCCGACTTGTCCACCACGTTGTCACCGTTCAACGCGCTGATGGGGATGAGCGTGGCATCCACCTCGTTCGGAAGGCTCTTCCGGAACTCGTTGAAGTCCGCAATGATCTTGTTGAAGACTTCCTCGCTGAAATCCACGAGGTCCATCTTGTTCACGGCCAGGACCACCTTCTCAATGCGAAGGAGAGAAGCGAGGTAGGAGTGGCGGCGGGTCTGCTCAACCACACCATGACGCGCATCCACCAGGATGATGGCGAGGTCCGCCGTGCTCGCGCCGGTGACCATGTTTCGCGTGTACTGGATATGACCCGGTGTGTCTGCGATGATGAACTTGCGCTTCGGCGTGGCGAAGTAGCGGTAGGCCACGTCGATGGTGATGCCCTGCTCGCGCTCGGCACGAAGGCCATCGGTCAGCAAGGCGAGATTCACATGGGCATCGCCACGGCGCTTGGAGGATTCCTCCACAGCCAGGAGCTGATCTTCGAAGATGCTCTTGGAATCATACAGCAGGCGGCCGATGAGCGTGCTCTTGCCATCATCCACACTGCCGGCGGTGGTGAAACGCAGGAGGCTGGATTCGGTGGGGTTAACGAGGAGGTCCATGAAAATCAGTAGCGAAAGAAGAGGTGGTCAGAGATGCGGTAGCGCGAGAAGGCAGGCAGGCAGAAATCAGAAGTACCCTTCCTTCTTGCGGTCCTCCATGGCGGTCTCGCTGCGCTTGTCGTCAGCGCGGGTGCCACGCTCGGTCTGGCGGGCGGCAGCGACTTCGGCCACCACATCGTCGATGGTCTTCGCATCGGAGAGCACGGCGCCGGTGCAGGTGGCGTCACCCACGGTGCGGAAGCGGATGGTCATCTCCTTCACCTTGGCCTTCTCTTCTTCCAAGAGGGTCACGAAGCCGGTCTCGGCATCGAGAAGTTGGCCGTGACGCTCAATGATACGGCGCTGGTGGGTGAAGTAGAGATTCGGCAGGGGAATCTCCTCCTGGCGGATGTACTGCCACACATCCATTTCCGTCCAATTGCTCAGGGGGAAGACGCGGAAGTGTTCACCGAAGTTCTTTCGGCCATTGAAGATGTTCCAGAGCTCGGGGCGCTGGTTCTTCGGGTCCCACTGGCCGAACTCGTCACGGTGCGAGAAGAAGCGCTCCTTCGCGCGGGCCTTCTCTTCGTCGCGACGACCACCGCCAAGGCACGCGTCGAACTGGTGCTCCTCAATGGTGTCCAGCAGGGTCACGGTCTGCAGCTTGTTGCGGCTGGCATTGTGCCCGCGCTCCTCCACCACACGTCCGTCATCAATGCTTTTCTGAACCGAGCCGACCACAAGCTCGGCGCGCACTTCCTTCACGAACCAGTCGCGGTAGGTCATCGCCTCGGGGAAGTTGTGCCCGGTGTCGATGTGCAGCAGCGGGAAGGGAAGCTTGGAGGGGTGGAACGCCTTGCGCGCCAGCCATGCCATCACGATGGAGTCCTTGCCGCCGGAAAAAAGCATCGCCGGCTTCGTGAACTGCGCGGCGGTCTCGCGGAGCACGTAGATGGCTTCGCTCTCAAGAAACTGAAGGTGCGTGATGTCGGACATGAAAAAGGAAAATGGTCAGGGCTGGTGCGGGTCGGCCGGAAGGATCAGGCCTTGTCAGTGGTGAGCTTCGCGTGCAGGCCGCACTCGTGCTTCTCGTCGCCCTTGGCAGGGTCGTAATAGGTTCGCTCGTTGGGCAGCTCAAATTCGGCGAGGTAGGCCTCCATTTCCACCGGGGTCCAGTCGAGGATGGGGTTCACCTTCAGGGTCTGGAATTTCGCGTCCCACATGACTGGCTGGAGGGTCGCGGCGCGCTGGGGATTCTGCTCCTTGCGCAGGGCGGTGATCCAAACGGTGGGGGCCAGTTCACGCATGCCGCGCTCAAAGGGTTCCAGCTTCATGATGCGGCTGAAAGCCTCCACTCGCTCCACCTCATCCGGCATGGGGGGCTGGCCGCCATTGAGCGCCAGCCAGTGGTTGGCGGTCATCAGGGGCAGGTACGGTTTAATGTTCAGTTCGAGCTGATTAATCGTCTTGTCTGCAAAAATGTAGGTCTCCGGAAGGTTCGTGCCATGATCCACCCAGAGCACAGGGATGTCCGCTTGGGCTTGGGTCGCGAGATGCAGGATGACGGCCTCGTACGGACGGAAATTCGTGGTTACAATGGCCCGGCCAGCGCTGCGCTCCACGGCCCAGTGGGTGAGTTCCAAGGGGGAAAATCCGCGGACAGCGGCGTTGAGTTCTTGTACTTGTTCGGGGCTCATGGGTGAGGGGTGGCGATGTTAATTCCTAGTTCCCGATATGGCAAGTAGGATTTGAGTATCATACGCTTGGGCAGAGTTCACCAGGTGCAGCGTCCAATCCGCGCCCGGTTGGGTGTTCACCAGCAAACTCAGATGCAAACTTCAATATTCGTGTTGGCGGCTCTCGGTGCGCTGGCCTGGCTGGGCAGCAGGTGGTGGATGAAAAGGAAGAACCTGGCCCCCACCATTCTGCTCGGGGCGGATGTGCACGGCCTGCTCATTCGCGAGCTCACTCCCACCCAGGATCACACGCGCACCATTCCGTGGACAGACGTCCATGCGGTGGCGGCGTACAAAATTGACCTGTTCTCATTCGATACCATTGCGCTGGGATTCCAACTGGCGAATGGGACGCGTCTCGAATTCTGCGAGGAAGTGGAAGGCTGGTCTGACTTGGCCCAAGGTCTGCACCACTACCTGCCCGGATGCATTCCTTTTCACGAATGGTTCAAGCCAGTAGCATTTCCCGCATTCCAGACTAATTTTACAGAGATCTTCAAGCGCGAAACCGCGTTGCAGGTCGAACTTCACCAGTAACACTTTCCGTCCCGATTTCGTCATCAAGCCATGCCTCCTGTCACCACCCCAGAGCGTCGCACCATCGAGCTGCCTCGTGAGGACACCGACAGCCAGCTTGACACCCCGTGGAGCGTGGTCATTCACAATGACCCGGTGAACCTGATGAGCTACGTCACCCACGTGATCCGGAAAATCTTCGGCTACCCGGAAAGGGAAGCCCAGCGACTGATGCTGCAGGTGCATGAACAGGGCCGCAGCATTGTCTGGACTGGGGCGCGTGAACGCGCCGAGCACTATGTGAGGGAGCTTCACGGATTCCAGCTTCTCTCCACCATCGAAAGAGCCGACTAGCAAGCACCATGCGGCTGACCCTTCAGAAGGAACGAGAATCCTGGCGCATGAGCGATCTGGATGACTTCCACCTGCACCTGCTGCGGCAAGTGGCGGAAGATGCCAGTGTGGCCGATGAAGCGGCCCACAAACGCCTCTTCCCACCACCCATCCGGGCGGCCCAGAATGATGACGATGATGAGTTCCTGGAGGACTGGAAGGACTTCGTCGCGGATGAGCTCGAGCAGCAGTTCGCCGGAGACGTGGGCACCGTGCTCGCCGATCTGGACAACGTGCGCCAGCATCGCGGCATCAAGGAGGGACAAGAGCCCCGCCACCTGCTGGAGATTCCCCTCGACCATGCACGTGCGTGGTTCAGCGCGCTGAATCAAGCGCGGCTCATGCTGGATCAAAAATTCAATCTACATCCCGGCGGAGAGAATGAGTTCCGCCTCTTCGTCACCGAGGAGGAGTCCGGTGGCATCGATGTGAAGGATCGCCTCGCGGTTTATATGCGCTACGAGTTCTACGCGGCCATCCAGGAGTGGCTGGTGCAGCGCGCGATGAAGCTGCCGTGAGGACACAAGCCTTCGCAGGGTAAGTTTGCCCGCACATGGGGACCAATGCGCCCAATGGGTCATGGGGCAATGGAGCTCCCATGACAAAAGTACTGAAAGCGGTCATCCCCTGCCCGCACTCGCTGCTTCCTGCGCCGTAGCTTTCCTCGCACACTTGCCCTTTCCCATGAAGCCTCGTTCCGTGCTCCCCTATCTCCTAGCTTTTGCTGGACTATCGAACTCCGTCCTGCATGCGCAACAGCCAAGGGCACAGATCCAGTTGCAGAGTGACTCAAAAAGGATCGAATCCAAGACGACCTACGCAAAGGCGTATGGCGAAACCAAGGGTGCCGTCACTGTGGATCCGGCGAAGGATCTGCCACGCTATCCCGCCGTGGAACCGAAGGACGCCATCGCCACCTTCCAGGTGAAGAAAGGCTTTGCCTTGGAGTTCGCCGCACATGAACCCAATGTGCGCTCGCCCATCGCCATCAGCTTCGATGAGCACGGGCGTATGTTCGTGTGCGAGATGATTGACTACTCAGAGATGCGCGACGCCAATCCGCATCTCGGCCGTGTCTCCATGCTGGAGGACAAGGATGGTGATGGCTTCTTCGAAACAGCCAAGGTCTTCGCAGACAATCTCGCATGGCCTACGGGGCTCATCTGCGCCAACGGAGGTGTGTTCGTGGTCGCAACGCCTGACATCATCTTCTTCAAGGACACGGATGGAGATGGGAAATCCGACGTGCGGGATACCATGTACACCGGATTCGGCACGGGGTTGAAGATTCTCAATGTGCAGGGTATGGCGAATTGTCCGCAGTGGGGTCTGGACAATCGCATCCATGTGCAGGCCGGCGGTGGGAACCGTGGCAAGGTAAAGTGCCTGAAGCGCCCGGAACTTCCCGAGATGGAGCTGGGCGGACGCGACTTCTGGTTTGATCCCCGCACCCTGGAGTTTGGCCTGGAGGCGGGGGGGGGCCAGTACGGCATGAGCTTCGACGATTGGGGTCGCAAGTATGTGTGCAGCAACAGCGACCACCTGCAGTTCTTCATCTACGATGACCGCTTTGCGACCCGGAACCCCTTCTTCACGATGCCTCCCACCAAGCGCAGCGTGGCCGTAGATGGTGGAGCGGCAGAGGTCTTCCGCATCAGCCCGGATGAACCATGGCGCATCATCCGCACCCGGTGGCGTGTGGCTGGCGTGGTGAAGGGTGCGGTCGAAGGCGGTGGACGTGTGAGCGGGTACTTCACCGGAGCGACGGGAACCACGGTGTATCGCGGTGATGCTTATGGACCGGAGTTCGTGAACAACACCTTCTCCGGCGATGCCGGCGGACAGCTCGTGCATCGCAAAATCATCTCCCCGGATGGGGTGAGTGTGAAGGGCGCTCGCCCGGCGGATGAGCAGGGATATGAGTTCCTCGCCAGCAAGGACACCTGGGTGCGCACGGTGAACTTCGCCAATGCGCCCGATGGGCACCTGTACATCTGCGATATGTATCGCGAGGTGATTGAGCATCCCTGGAGCATTCCAGACGAGATCAAGAAACACATCGACCTGAACAGTGGCAACGATCGTGGCCGCATCTACCGCCTCATCAAGAACGGACAGAACCCGAAGAAAGTCGCCCCGCTGGCGGAAGTGTCTCTGCAAGATCTGGTCAACACCTTGGAAAGTCCCAACGGTTGGCATCGTGACTGCGCCTCGCGCCTGATCTATGAGCGCAACGAGAAAGCCGCTGTTCCGCTGCTGGATTCCCTCATCAGGAAGACTTCCAATCCCCTCGCGAAACTGCATGTACTGGGGTGCCTGGACGGCTTCAAGGCGCTGACGGATGAACATCTGGTCATCGCACTCAAAGACTCCAATGAACATGTGCGCGCTCGTGCAGTCATGCTGGCGGCCATTCGGACGAACGGCAAGATCCCCTCCCCTGTCCTGTGGAAGTCATTGGAACCGCTGGTAAAGGATGCATCGCCACGAGTACGCCTGCATCTCGCATTTCTCCTGGGTGGGATGGATGACGGCTCAAAGGATGGCATTGAGCCGTTTCTCTCAAAGCCCGTCGACCGCCCCAATCCTCACTACGCCGCGCTTCAGCTTGCGGAAGTTTCCGCCGATGATGAGTACATCACTTCGGCCATCCTTGCCGCACCGCCGCAACGCGCGCTGCGCTTGTTGGAGAACATCATCAGCACCCGGTCTGCACCGCTGCAGGGCAAGTTTGCCGCGGATCTCATCCGCATCATCGGCAGTGCCGGCGATCCAACCGCGAACTCGTACGTGCTGAAGCTTCTCTCGGCCTCGAACGCGCCTGCAGCATCCCGCAACCTGTGGATCAGCTCCTACACCCAGGGACTGAAGCGTGCAGGCACCACCTTGGAAAAAGCCGACAAGGAAGGAAAGCTCTCCGCTGTCTTTACCACCGCGTCATCCGTGGCTGGCAATCCGTCCGCGAAGGAAACTGAGCGGCTTGATGCCATCGCCTTCATGGAGTCCGCTCCGTTCGCGCAAGCAAAGGCAGCACTCACCCCCTGCCTCGCTTCCGGCCAACCCGAGGCTGTGCAAGCGGCAGCGGTGAAGACGCTCGCCACCTGGTCTGCGGATGACGCGACGAAAGCCATCATCAATCACTGGTCCACCTACACGCCCAAGGCACGCGAAGCCGCGCTCGCCGCCCTCGTTGCCCGGCCCGCCCGCATCGTGGCACTCCTCACAGCGATGCAGGGTGGCGGCGAGAAGGGCATCAAGCCTGCCGACCTCAGCGCAGCCCAGGTTCAGGCTCTGCTGAAACTGGAGGACAAGGCTATCGCCAAGTCTGCCCGTGAGGTGCTGGCCAGTGTGATTCCGCCATCGCGTGAGTCGGTGATCGCGAAGTTCCAACCGGCACTGACATCGAAGGGGGACACGGCCAAAGGCCAGGTGGTGTTCATGCAGCGCTGCTTTGCGTGCCATCGTGCAGCTGGCCAGGGACTTGAAGTAGGCCCCGACTTGATCACGGTGAAGACGAAGGGCCGTGATGCCTTGCTCACTGCCATCCTCGATCCTCACAAGGAAGTCGCGCCACAATACATCGCCTATGCGGTGAACACCAAGGATGGCCAGACGCTCAGTGGCATCATCACCCAGGACGAGGCAGCCAGCATGACCATCAAGATGATGGGCGGCGCACAGCTCAACATCCCGCGCAGCAATATCAAAGGCTCGTCGTCGTCATCTCAAAGCCTGATGCCCGAGGGCCTCGAAACCGGCATGACCACCCAGGACATGGCGGACCTTCTGGATTTCATTGAGGGGCTCAAATAGCCGGTCGAACTCCATCATTCACGCCGCAGTACCGCACACCATGAAGCGAAATCACTTTGTGCCTTTTGCGTTTTTTTGCGGCTGTCTCCTTTCATGCGCCATCGCCCCTGATGCCGCGGCACAAGAGAGCATCCGCATCATCACACTGGGTGACTCCATCACCAAGGCCGTGCGACCCGGGGTGACCACGGAGCAAAGCTTCGCCGCCCTCGTGCAGAAGCAGCTCCGTGCCCAAGGCTTGAACATCGAAGTGCAGAACGTCGGCATCGGAGGTGAACGCACGGACCAGGCACTGCTCCGGCTTGACAAGGCGGTGATTGCACAAAAGCCACACCTCGTGACCATCATGTACGGCACCAATGATGGCTGGGTGGACAAGGAGAAGACCGAGAGCCGTCTGCCGCTCAACAAGTACGAGGCGAACCTCCGCGAATTGGTCTCTCGCCTGAAGACGGCAGACATCCAGCCCGTGCTCATGACGGAGCCGATGTTCGGCGAGAAGAATCCCAAGAACGGCCTCGGCGAAGACGGCAACACTCGTCTCGCGCAGTACATGGAACTCTGCCGCAAAGTGGCGCGCGAAACACAGACCCCGCTGGTGGATCACTTCGGTCACTGGGGCTTCATGCAGACGAAGCTCAAGCACGTGCTCCAGGACTGGACCACAGACGGCTGCCACCCGAATCCCGTCGGCCAGGAAATTCTCGCGCAACGCATCACACAGGTGCTGCTACCGCTGACACAACGTCTCGCAGACAAGCACAAGGCGTGGCAGAGCGACGCCCCCTATCGCGTGCAGGTGGATGTACTCACGCGAGGTTACGATGGCAAGATGTGCTGGGTGCATCCGCGTGCGGGCATCATTCCAGGCAATCCAAATTCCGTGGTCTTCACCATGCAGCGGCTGCTCCTCACCGGCAGTGATGTCTTCTATGCGCTGAACGACATGCGCTCTGATGATCTCGGCGAGACGTGGACCGCGCCCAAGGAACACCTGGCTGAGCTTGGCCGCCGCAATGAGGAGAATGACATTGTGGTGGCCACGTGTGACTTCTGGCCAAAGTGGCACGCGAAATCCGGCAAGCTGCTCGGCATCGGCCACACCGTGCGCTATGAAAACAACAGGGTGATGCACCAGCGGAAGCGCGAGACGAGCTTCTCCGTATACGATGACAAGACCCGCACGTGGACGCCATGGGCCATGCTCGACATGCCCGCTGAGGCCAAGTTTTACAACAGCGGCGCAGGCTGCGTGCAGCGTGTGGACCTCGAGAGTGGCGACATTCTGTTGCCCATCTACTTCCAGGCGAAGGGCGACAAGTACTATCGAGTCACCGTGCTGCGTTGCTCCTTCGACGGCAAAACGCTGAAGTACGTGAGCCATGGCACGGAGCTCGAACTTGAGTCCGGTCGCGGCGTGTATGAGCCCTCGCTCACACGATGGAAGGGCAAGTACTATCTCACTCTCCGCAATGACACCGCCGGCTATGTGAGCGTGAGTGATGACGGTCAAGCCTTTGGCCCCATCAAGAAGTGGACTTGGGAGGACGGCACTGAACTCGGCACTTACAACACGCAGGCACACTGGGTGAATCACGACGATGCGCTCCATCTCGTATACACCAGGCGCGGCGCGTACAATGACCACATCATGCGCAATCGCGCCCCGCTCTTCATGGCCCAGGTGGACACCGGGAAGCTCGTGGTGCGTCGCGACACCGAGCGCATCATCCTGCCCGAAAACGGGTCCCGTTTTGGGAACTTCGGCATCACCGAGGTGAACGAGAATGAAACGTGGGTCACCGACTCGGACTGGATGCAGACGCACGGGCCGAGCTACATCATCCCCAAGAACAACGCCTATGGCGCGGATGACCGAATCTACGCAGCTCGCATTTTGTGGACCAAGCCGAATACGGGGTGGGATAAGAGATAATCGAACCCATTTACCTCGTCAGCCGTGCGTTGAAGAGCAGGTGTCGCATCACCAGCATCCAACCGAACACTGCCAGAAAGCCCACGCGCTGCCACAGTCCGGGAAGCCATTGACGCCCCGTGACCATTGCCACGACCTGTGCCGCCAGCGCGACCACAATCAGCACAAGGATTGCCCCTCGCCCTCGCCGGCACTGATCCAGCAGAAGGCTTGCAGCCATCCCCAACAGCAATGCGGCCATGGAACGCGTGATCGCAAGGAAGTGAGCCCTGTCCCCTGAAAAGGCGGTGAAGACTTCATGAGCAGAGCGCTCCGTGGCCTGATGGAAGACCCCTTTCATGGAGGCCCACAGTCTGTCCCACGCGCCGGCATCCATCCTCGCCTGCAGTTCTTCAAGGCTGATTTCCGGCGGTTTGACCGGAAACACGGCGACCTCAATCATGCTCAACGCACCAAAAGCGAAACATGACACCACGAGAAATTCTTTTGCTGAATGTGTGGAGGACGAAAAAATCCGCCATGCAAACCATGCCTGCACCACCGCAAATGCCAGCATGCACCCCGTAAACAACCACCAGACCGGACTACGGTAAGCATAGTCACTGACATAGTTGTCCCATGGATTGAGGGTCTTCCCATCACTGAAGTTCCATGTGGTTCCCGCGCTCAACAGGTGCCCTGCAAGAAAGGCCACGAGCGTTCCCGCGAGAATGCCAAGCAAAGCTCGGGTCTGCCAGAATGATGGAGAGTCATCGGACGTTGAGGCCATGGTAGATTGGAGATCAAACTCAGCCTGATTCTCCTGCTTCCGCAAGTGCCGGGCGGACGGTGCCTGTGGATTGCGGCAAACTTCAGCTGCCCGCCCTGCCTTTCCGTCACGTTTTCCCCACGATCTTGAAAAGACAGGCCGTGGATCCACGTCTATCCTCCCCTCTCCCATGAAATCCATCACTCTGCTTACCACCGCCATTCTCCTCACTCTGGGCCTTACCGCCCGTGCGGAAACCACCGTTACCCTCACCGGCCTGCACAATTGCTGCGGCTCCTGCGAAAAGGGCATCACCAAGGCGCTCACCAGCGTCAAGGACGTGACCGCTGTCGTAGAAGACGACAAGGCCACCATCACCGCCAAGACCAAGGCAGGTGCCGACAAGGCCATCGACGCTCTTCTCGCCGCCGGCTACTACGGCGTTGGCGCTCCTGAGCAGAAGATCGCCGACAAGAAAGTGAAGTCCGCCACTGTGAGCGGCACCCACCTGTGCTGCGGCAAGTGCGTCACTGGGATCGCCAACGCCATCAAGGACGTCCCCGGCGCCACCACCCACACCGCCACCAAGGGCGCGAAAACCTTCACGGTGGAAGGTGACTTCAACCTGAAGGATCTCCTTGCCGCCCTGAACAAGGCTGGATACCACGGCGAAATCAAGTAAGCGAAACGCTCGCTGATATTTCCATCCCGAAGCCTCCGTCGGAAACGATGGGGGCTTTTTTCATTTGGGCCACGTCGGAAGGGATTCACCCTTCTCGCAGCAGCTCCCTGACCTTCTCCTCCATCAGCTTCGCGTCACCACTGCCGCTTTCATAGCGGCCACCTTCGTGGATGTGGCGTATCACACCCTGCTTGTCGATGAGGAAACTCACGCTGGTCCAGGGACGGTCGCCCGTTTCCAGCCACCACTTCTTGAGCGTGGTCCAGTTGCGATCGATGGCCACAGGGAATTGGAATCCCAGACGCTGCGCATGGGCCGCAACTTCTGACTCCTTCAGTGGCGTGCTGCTTTTGTGGTGGTACACCCCCACAATGACCAATCCCTTGTCCGCGTAATCCTTCTGAAAATCATTCAGCACCGGCGCTGTCGCCACACAATGGGGACACTCGGGGGCCGTCCACCAGCGCACCAACACCACCTTGCCTCGCAGATCCGCGAGCTTCAGCGGCCTGGAGTTCAGCCATCCATCCAGATGCCACTCCGGCGCACGAGTGCCAATCAAATCACCCGAGCCACCCTTGGGCGGCGGCATGGCGGGGAGCTGGACACTGTTGATCGTCATGACGAGCAGACACGCGGCTACCACCGTCATTTTCACCGGCAACGTGGAGGTACAAATGGATGGCATGGCAGCGCTTTGACTCCTTCCCAAGGGATACGTCACACCAGGCGCGACTGCATCACACAACATAGGCGCATACGACGTACCACCCAGGTCTACTCACGCCGTGCGGGGTCCGAGCTGCCGGAGACTTCGCCATTGTGATCCATGGTCTTATCAGACCCGCCACCCATCTGGTAGGGCTTGGTGGTGGTTTCCTCGGTTCGTGGGGGTGGCACAGGGTCACACGCGGCCAGCACCAGCACGGCTGCTGCTGAAGTCACTCCGGTGAGGATGCCGGACTGCACCATCTGCAAAAGCTTCATGATTCATCGAATGGGCTGGGTTGCTGCCCACATTCCTTTCCTCTAATGAGATCGCTCTCGCAGCGGCTCATGCGTGCCTTGGGCTACTCTCCTGACGAAACAGCAGGCCCCGTGCAGAACACACGAAACCTCCAACTCAGTCGTCCTTATCCCTTTTCACTTCCCACTTTTCACTTAAAGAACCTGTCCCCCATGGATTTCGCAACAGTCTGGCAGCATCTGCATTCGAGAGAATGGATGTGGACCTTCGGCCGCAATGCGGTGGAAGGCACCCAGCTTGCGAAGGCAGGCCGTGTGCGCGTGCGAAATGCAGAACTGGTGGATGGACGCGACTTGGAAATCACCGCACACGTGACGGACACCCGCCTCACGCTGTATGAAACCACGGTAACGTTACGGTGGCAGGAGCAAAAGCGTGTGACCATCCTGAGTCGATGCCTCTGCCCGGCAGGCACCCTCTGCAAACATGCCGCCGCCCTCGTGGCACATGCGAGCGAAAAACTGCACCAGCCCGACATAGAGGAGCGCGTGACGAAGCCGCCACCACCTCCTCCTCCAGAGCCCAAAGCCACGGCTGCCCCCGCAGCGAAGGCGATGCGCATCGAGCACCACGCAAAGGTCGCGCCACAACCGCTGCTGCTGCTGCGCCGCATCGATGCCTCGTTGCCGAAGGATGCGAAATCCGCCAGGACCCTGCGTCTTCCCGTGGCGGATCCCATGGTGACGTATCCCGGCTGTCCAGACCGCCTCTCCATCACGGTGCGCTCGCCGGAGCATGAATGGCACACCGCGGATGGCATCACGCATCGCCTGCCTCGCGACACAGAGGCGGAGCGTGCGCTGCTGCGTGAGATCATGTTCCTGGGGATGCTGCCTTTCATGGAGGCGCACCCGGGAGTGGTCACCAGCGCACCACTGAATCACCTCGCCGTGCTGCAAGGACATGAGCTGGAGTTTTGGAAGACCTTCCGCCAGCAGGATGCGCCTCGACTGGAAAAGTGCGGCTGGCGTGTCGAGGCCTCAGATGATTTCGGCTTCGATGTGATTCCGCTGCAGGATCACCACTGGGTCACCTCCCTGAACACAGAGCAGGGCAGCGGCGCCGGTATCATGTATTCCTTGGAGATGGGCGTGGAGATTGAGGGACGCCGTGTCTCGCTGATCCCCATCCTCGCGGAGGCAGTGCAACAGGGTTTGACCGTGCAGGAAGTAGCGGAGAGCCCGAATGCGCCTTTCCTCTTCGTGGTGCCGGAGCTTGGAGAGCGCCTCATCTCGCTGCCAGGCCATCGCCTCCTGCCCATCCTCTCCATCTTGCATGAGCTCTTCACTCCAAGCGCGAAGAAGAAGGGCAAGCTCATGGTGGACCGCCTCCGGGCCGCGCAGCTCGGCATGCAGCAGGGCATGGCTTTGCAAATGCCCAGGGAGCTCACTGCTCTGGGAGAGAAACTCGCCACCTTCACGGAGCTGCCACAGGTGGAGCCGCCGCCGGGTCTCCGCGCCACGCTGCGACCGTACCAGCTGGATGGCCTGCGCTGGTTGCAGTTCCTCCGCGAGTACGGCCTGCATGGCATCCTTGCCGATGACATGGGCCTGGGGAAGACAGTGCAGACCATCTCGCACCTCTGCACGGAAGTGGAATCTGGTCGCGCAGACCGGCCCAGCCTCATCCTCGCGCCCACGAGTGTGCTCCGCAACTGGGCATCTGAGATCAAGAAATTCGCTCCTGCCCTGCGCGTGATGATCCTGCACGGGGAGAATCGTCGTGAGCGCTTCGCCTATATCCGGCAGCAACATGTGGTCATCACCTCCTATCCGTTGTTGATACGAGATATTGAGAAGCTGCAGACCTATGAGTGGCATGTTGCCGTGCTGGATGAGGCACACGGCATCAAGAACGCCCGGGCCAAGGCGGCGCAGGCTGCCCGCTCGTTGAATGCACGCCATCGCCTCTGTCTCACGGGCACGCCGATGGAGAATCACCTCGGCGAGCTCTGGAGCCTCTTCCATTTCCTCATGCCCGGTTTCCTCGGTGAGCAGGATGCCTTCCGCGCCTTCTTCCGGAATCCCATTGAGAAGAAGCAGGACGCGCATGCGCAGCAGCGTCTCGCCGCGCGTTTGCAACCCGTGATGCTGCGACGCACCAAGGATGCCGTGGCCAAGGATCTGCCTCCGAAGACAGAAATCCTCAATACCATCGAGCTCGACAAGACACAGGCGGATCTCTACGAGACCATCCGGGCGGCGGTGAACAAGCGGGTGGCCGATGCCATCAGCGATCAAGGCATCGAGCGCAGCCAGCTCATCGTGCTGGATGCGTTGCTCAAACTCCGCCAGGTCTGCTGCCATCCAGCATTGCTGAAAACGGAGAGCGCGAAGAAGATTGAAGCCTCCGCAAAGACCGAGTTCCTCATGGAGGAATTGCTGCCAGAGCTGCTGGAGGAAGGACGACGCATCCTCATCTTCTCGCAGTTCACCGAGATGCTCGCACTGCTGGAGCAGCAGTTCGTGGAGAAGGGACTGCGCTTTGTGAAGCTCACCGGCTCCACCACCGACCGTGAGAAGCCCGTGCGCGAATTCCAAGAGGGCAAGGTGCCGCTGTTCCTCATTTCATTGAAGGCTGGCGGCGTGGGGCTGAACCTCACCAGGGCAGACACCGTGATTCACTACGACCCCTGGTGGAATCCAGCAGCCGAAGCCCAGGCCACGGACCGTGCGCATCGCATTGGCCAGCAGAATCCGGTCTTTGTGCACAAGCTCATCTGCCAGGGTACGATTGAGGAGCGCATCGTGGAGATGCAGCGGCGGAAGAGCGCACTCATCACGGGATTGCTCACAGGCAGCGCAGAGTCCTTGAAGCTCACGCATGAGGACATCAAGGAGCTGCTGTCACCGTTGTGAGGAGCCATGCACAGTCAGCAATTCCAGGAACTCCCGCATCGCACCGCTCATCCTGCCAGGTCCGTGCGCGAACACGTGCGTGATTTCCGGCGACTCCTTCAACGGCACCGCGCACACTGCTCTGCCCATCAAATGAGCCAGACTCTCCGGTAGCAAGGCGATCCCGGAGCCCGCAGCCACCATCACGGCCACGGCCTGCGCACGCGGAGACTCCAGCACGATGCGGGGACGGAACCCTGCCTCGCGGCACAGCGTGTGTACAAGCGCAGCGAAAGCGGGAGCAGCTCCCGCGCTCACAGCGATGAAGGGTTCACGAGAGAGATCAGCGAGACCGATGCGGAGTTTCTTCTGCATGCCATGCTTCAGCTTCGTCAGCCGATGCCCTTCCGGCAGGAAACACAACAAGGGCTCCTTCCTCCAGGGAACGAACTTCACACCAGCAGGATGGTCGTCCGGCATCAGCCCCACGAAGCCACCCTCGAGGCGACCCTCCGCAATCGCTTGGAGCTGTTCTGCGGGCGGACTGTCGTGCAGCATCACCTGCACTTGAGGATGTGCACCGCGGAACTTGCGGAAGGTCTCCACCAACTCCGCGCTGAGCACGGCGCTCACGAAACCGAGGCGCAGTCGTGTTGTTTCACCGCGCGCGGCGCGACGCACGGCTTCGCTGGCGCGTGAGAGCTGCGGGAGGATGCCACGCGTTTCTTCATAGAAAAGACCGCCTGCCGCCGTGAGCGAGACACCCTTCTGGTCACGCTCGAAAAGGCGTACACCCATCTTTTCCTCCAGCACGCGGACGTGCCGCGAAAGAGGTGGCTGGGCCAGATGCAACCGGCGCGCGGCGCGCGTGAAGGAAAGCTCCTCTGCGACGGCGGTGAAGCACTCCAGTTCGCGCAGGGTATAGTCCATACTGAAATGGTATCACAAAATGACAAAATGGGTAATTTTGTGATGGGATCTGGGGATGGAGTTTGGAGGTGCAAAAGTGATCAGAGGACGTTGCTGCTCTGCAATGCCCAGACGCGGCGCACGCGACACCCACTCACCAGAACAACAACCCACCCTGCATACCCGACAGGCCAGAGGCCCATCGTCCTCTGTCAGGCCGGAGGCCTAACCTCCTTCCCCCCATGCTCAGCGATACCATCAAGTCCGGCCCTCGCCGCGCGCCTCATCGTTCCCTGCTTCGTGCCACGGGAGCCATCCAGTCGGAGGACGATTGGGGAAAGCCCTTCATCGCCATTGCGAATTCCTTTGTGCAAATCATCCCCGGACACGCACATCTGGACGTGGTGGGATGGAAGGTACGCGAGGCCGTGCGCGCCGCAGGTGGTGTGCCCTTTGAATTCAACACTATCGGAGTGGATGATGGCATCGCCATGGGCCACACTGGCATGAAATACTCCCTGGCCTCGCGCGAAATCATCGCAGACAGTGTGGAGACCATGCTGCGGGCACATTGCTTCGATGGCGTGGTGTGTATCCCGAACTGCGACAAGATAACCCCAGGCATGATGATGGCCGTGGCGCGTGTGGACATTCCCGCGGTGTTCGTTTCGGGCGGCCCCATGCAGACGGGTCGCGACCCGGTGACGGGACGCGCGCTGGACCTTTCCTCCGTGTTTGAGGCCGTGGGTGCGCATGCGGCGCAGCGCATCACCGAAGGCCAGCTCAATGACATCGAACGGAACGCGTGCCCCACGTGCGGCTCGTGCTCCGGCATGTTTACCGCGAATTCCATGAACTGCCTGTGCGAGGCCCTCGGGCTGGCGCTTCCGGGCAATGGCTCCACCCTCGCGACTGACCCGGCACGTGACCGGCTTTTTGCAGAGGCGGGACGTGCCATCGTGGAACTGGTGCGGCGAGACATCCGACCCTCGCACATGCTCACGCGTGCCGCTTTTGAGAATGCACTCGCGCTGGACATGGCCATGGGCGGTTCGTCGAACACCGTGCTGCATACCCTGGCAATCGCCCGTGAAGCGGGTGTGCCGCTCAGCATGCAGGATTTCAATGACGTGAGCGACCGCATCCCTCACCTGTGCAAGGTCGCACCCAGCGGCATTCACTACATGTCAGACATCCATCTTGCTGGTGGCGTGTCTGCCATCCTCAAGACACTCTGCGGAAAGCCCGGGGCCGTTCATCAAGACTGCCTCACCGTGACAGGCAGGACGCTCGGAGAGAACATATCCACAGCAGAGGTGCTGGACGCAGAGGTGATTCGTCCGCTCGACCGCGCCTATTCCGAGCGTGGTGGGCTGGCCATCCTCTTTGGCAATCTCGCGCCGAATGGCTCCGTGGTGAAAGCTGCCGGTGTGGCTCCCTCCATGATGCGCTTCCGTGGACCCGCCGTGATCTTTGAATCCCAAGAGTCCGCTACCATCGGCATCCTCACGGGTCAGGTGAAGGCGGGGGATGTGGTCATCATCCGCTACGAAGGTCCCAAAGGCGGCCCAGGCATGCAGGAGATGCTTTCGCCCACCGCTTCGATTGCCGGTCGCGGCCTCGGTGAATCCGTCGCGCTCATCACCGATGGACGGTTCTCCGGTGCCACGCGTGGAGGTTCGATTGGTCATGTGTCACCGGAAGCAGCAGCGGGTGGTCCCATCGCATTGGTGCAGGCTGGCGACCTCATCGAAATCGACATCCCGGCGCGAAAGCTCACCTTGTGTGTGGATGATGCGGAACTGGCGAAACGGAAGGCTGCATGGGAGCATTCACCACCCAAAGGAATGCAGAAGCTGAAGGACGTGCCACGGGGCTACCTGCATCGCTATGCAAAGCTCGTGGGCAGCGCAGATGTGGGAGCAGTGCTCACTTGATGGTGGCATCGGTGCTGTAGCTGTAGCTATTGGATAGCCACCCCTGCCATCACCACATCACACGCTCTTCGATGTCGCGTGTTGAGGGTCTATCCAAGTCGCCTCCTCGCGGCAGCTTGCTCTCGACCTTGGGCAAAGACGGCATGAGGAAACCAGTGGGGAAGTTCCGTTCCGCCTTTCGTCGCAGATGATGTGGCAGTTGGCTCACCTTCCCCTGGTCGCTACGGCCTTGGAGATTCTTGACGTGCACCCAGCGGAAGTTGCCCGGCTGCCCGCGATACTCCAGCACGTCATGCCTGGCTCCGCGGTGCTGGATGGCACCCGTGATGCCATGGACGTACCATCCACTCAGGCAGACGTCGGCTTCAGTAGGCCCCCTGAGGTGATACCAGTCATCGACCAACGCAGCCTCCCAAGCTCTCAGTAGAGGATAAGGTTTGAAGCCATAGTATTTCCTCAAGCGCTTGTCAGCCTCGGCACGGCTCAGGTTGAGCCTGGCCACCTGAGCCTTGTATTCGGGTGTACCCATCCAATACACCCTTGGCGCCGCTGGCCCCACCTTGGGACTCGTGCAGCTTGAAAGAAGCAGCGCCACAAGAGCGGCTGTGAGAGGGAGAGCATTCATCCCGGTCATGGTTTCAAAACTGTTGATGTGCACGCACGCAATGACGGATTGCTCCACGGAGCCCATGACACAACCTAGCGAAAAATCGCCGACGCTGGCAACGGCGAAAGCAAGACCGGGACGATGTTCCCCATGTCCTCGTACAATCCATTTACGTGCGTGGTTCCCTCTGCTCTCTTGCCGTCTGAGTGATCCTCGTCCCACTGACCCTCCTCATTTTTCTGCCGTTCCTGTTCGCAGGTGTTGTCTTCGTGTGGGCCCATCTTCGCATGGTCTTGCATGAGACGGCGCACTACCTCGCAGCGCGCGCAGTCAGTTTCAACCCGTTGCAGATGGAGTGGGGCACCAGCGAGAAAGGGTGGCGCTTCCATCTGTTGGGTGTGCCGGTGGTCTGGCATCTGCAGCCATGGAATGGCATCACCCACTGCCAGCCGACGTCTCTCGAAGGTTTCTGCTGGCGTGGTGCTGTCTGCGTCCTTGCCGGCATAGTGGTGGATGTCCTGCTACTTTTGCTTATCGCCTGGGTGAACCGTCATGCAGAGGCCACGTACACCGAGCCTCCGTTGTGGTACTGGATCACGAAACCCCTCGTCTTCGCGCAGTCGGTCATCCTGATGTTCACACTCCTGCCCATGGACCTGCAAATTGAAGAGTGGAAGAGCTGCACGGATGGCAAGCAACTCTTGAAACACCTCAGCGGCAGATCGATCCGTGACACGCGGGCGGGGCTGGAGGAGTATCTGGCGGTCGTCCGGCGCTATCAGCCAGGCTTCACCTTTGAGGAGAGCTGGCTCTACCGTCCCGACCCCGAGCTCGTGCGTCTTCACCATCGTGCCGTGGCTGCGGCGCGGGAGGGCAAACTCAAGGAAGCTCTGGCCAACGCCGAGACAGTGCTGGCCCGCGCCTCCATGGCACCGGGGGAACGTGCAATGCTCCTCGACAACATGGCTGCTGCCGCCGGTCTTCAGGGGAAACGCTGGGACCTCGAGCGTGCTCTTGCATGGGCACGGGAGGCTCATGCCCTTCTACCCGCAGCGCGTCCTGTGCATGCCACCTTGGGCGGACTGCTCGTGGAGAGTGGCGAGCTCACGGAGGCGGTCATCCTCCTGGAGCCGCTCACCGCGCCGGAGAACGAACCTGAGGTTCGCATCCAGGCTTGCTGCTACCTCGCCAAGGTGTGCAACCAGCTGAATGATCGCAACGAAGCTCGCCAATGGATGGAGAAGGCAAGGGCCATCCAGCCCGACCATCCCCTCGTCATGCAGATGGATGCTGAGCTCGGCGCGACTGCGGTGGAAGCATGATTGAATCGCGTTCTTCATCGCCTTGCTCCCGCGCCCCCGCACCTCCGAAAGTGTGTTGAGCATTTGAACCATCGTTCACCGCTTCCTTGTGGAGCAAGGGTCGCTCAACGGCGAGGTTGCCCCCTCCCTCCATGTCCCTCCCATCTCTCCTTCCCGATATGCTGGCAACACTTGGGTTGGACTATGGGATGGTGATAACGCTCGTGGGCGTAGCAGGTGCGGTGGTGATGCGAGTCCTCATGAACTGGAGCAAGGAGGAGGTGCGGCAACACACGGGGGCGCAAGTATTGCAATATCCCAAGGGTGTCCGACTGATGGTACAGGGGCTCTGGGTGGTTGGGTTGGGATTGCTGGCCTTGGCGGGTTTCGCGTGGGGTGGACCGCATGCGAAGTTCGCACTGTCGTTTGCGACGGTGGTCAATGCCATCGTTCTGACGCTCCACCTGCTGGTTTTTGGAGAGCGGGTGACGTGGGACGCAGCCCACATTCATGTGTTCTCTTTGTGGGGCAGGACTCGCGTGATTCCGATTCACACGGTAGTAGCCTGTGAATTCTCCCGGATGTGGCAGCAGTACCGTGTCCAGACGGAGGGACATGGGCCGGTGAAGGTGAATGTGCACTGGGTAGGCGTGCCGGAGTTTCTAGCCATGCTGCCATGCAGGGTTCCAGCATATCCGCCAGCATAAGATGGGCGTGCCCCTCCTCGCGAATGGAATGAGGGCTGCTTTTTTCACCTGCTCTCCACTTCGGAATATTTGATACAACCGCCGCGGAAAGCAGCGGCGATTCTCCGGGTCGGCATACAACCTTTTTGCCCTGTGTGTCCGATGACCCCAAGACATCCTCCGCCCGCCGGCCTGACCGGTCGAACTGCCGGCGGGCGAGAGGACTTTCAAGGTGTGGCATGTGGCCAACACCGACGGACCGGAAGGCTCATCTTAGTTACCAAACAACCGGCGTAGGAAGCCTTTTTTCTCTTCCTTGGGCGGAGGCTGGGCCTGCCGTTGAGGCTGCGACGGCACAGCGGGATTGTCCTGCGGCTGAACCATGATGCCACCGCTGGCATTCGTACGGTAGCCGGGCGCCGCAGACTCGATTTGCGGAGCCTGGCCGGGCTGCTGGGGAGCTGCGTTGGGGTCCTGCTTCGGCGGAAGCTTGGGCATGTTCGTGAAATCCAGGGTGGAGGCGGACATGTGTGGGGCGCTCACCTTGTAGTCGAATGCCTTCGGCGGCAGGGGGCGGCCACTCTTGTCATACTGGCGAATGACCTGGCGGAAGACTTCATTCCGGGTGTTTACACACCGTTCCTCCACAACCCGGCCGAGGTCATCAAAATAGAACATCACCTTGGCGACCAGCGTACCCTGGCCATCATAGATGGCGCCGTGAGTGGGATCGCCGTTCTGGTTGAGCACGAAGATCTTTTCCGCGATGACGACGCCGCGCGCGTCGAAAGTTTTTTCCGTCTGCTGGAGTTTGATTGGGTCCTTCGTCGATTCGGTCTTGGTGCCGTCTGGATGAAGCACGGTGCGCGCGTTCACACTGGGGCCGGTGATGCGCTGGGCGTGGATGACCGTGGGGCTGAGAAGGGCGACACCGCAGCACCAACAGACCATGGTAAAAATACTGGTCGGTGAAAAGAGGCGGCGGATGGGGAGAAACGTCATTTCTCGAAAAGGGTACTGGAAAGGGGGGAAGAGGGCAAGGGGGATGGAGACGAGCTCCGACTGGCCAGCTACTAAGCCAGCACCATACCCACCTCTGCCGCGCGGCCTTGCAGGAAATCGCGGGCGCTCATCCGCTTGCGACCTTCGAGCTGCACCTCGGTCAGATCCAGCACACCCTGACCGCAGGAGACGAGGAGGTGGTCATCGGCTCGGAGGATGGTTCCGGGCGTGGGACAGGCCTCAGCATCAGGGACGACGCCAGCCTGGTGGACCTTGAGCTGTAGCGCAGGAGCTCCCCCCACAGCGGGCAGGAGGCAATAGGTACCCGGCCATGGATTGTACGCACGGATGAGCAGTGCCAGCTCCTTCGCAGGGCGGGTCCAGTCCAGCTTGCCATGCACGCGCTCCAACTTCCGTGAATGCGTCGAGAGAGCGTCGTTCTGCTTGATGCGCGGCGCGGTCCCCTGCTCCACCATGGCTAACGCACGAAGCAGTCCCTCGGGAGCGAGCGCCGCCAGCTTGTCGTGCAGCACACCTCCGGTGTCCGAGGGGTCGATGGCAATGGGGACGGGAAGGAGAATGTCCCCGGTGTCGAGACCTTCATCCATCCACATGATGGTGACACCGGTCTCTGCATCCCCCTCGCGAATAGCCGCCTGGATGGGCGAGGCGCCGCGATGCCTTGGCAGGAGAGATGCGTGGACATTCAAACAGCCCAGACGCGGGATCTCCAAAACAGTGCGCGGCAATATCTGGCCGTAGGCGATGACCACAAACACATCCGCCTGGAGCCCCTTGAGTTTTTCCACCTCATTCCGAATGCGCTCCGGCTGCAGCACCGGCACACCGGCAGCGAGCGCACGCACCTTCACCTCGGGCGGGGTGAGCACCTGCTTCCGTCCCACCGGCTTGTCCGGCTGGGTGACGACGGCGACGACCTCGTGGTCGTGCCCTTGTTTGGAAAGCAGAGCCTCCAGCGAGGGCAGGCCAATGTCTCCCGTGCCGAGAAAAGCGATGCGCAGCATGTGTGATCCTGCCGTGGGGAAGAGGGCGAGTGGCGGATGATGGTTAACGGGCAAGCACGAGGCGATTCGGCAGGGAGGCCCTACACGCGCACCTTCTCGCGCTCCTTCCACACATCCAGCTCCATGATGCGGGACAGCACATCCAGCACCACCTTTGCCGGGGGCTGGCTGGCATCGACGTCTGTCACCATCTGGCGACCTTCGTAGATGCCAGTGCTGTAATAGTCGAGAATGGGTTTGCTCTCCTCCTCGTAGGTGCGGATGCGCTTGGCAATGACCTCTTCATTCGCGTCATCGAAGCGGTTTTCCTTCAGCGCGCGCTTGCGCAGGCGTCGGGCCAGCTCAGAGCGGTCCGGGCAGCTCAGGTGAAAGACCTGCACCACGTCGATGTCCTGCTCCATGAACTTCGCCTGCTCCACATTCCGCGGGATGCCATCCAGCACGAGGAAGTCGATGTCCGGCTTGAATTGGTGTGTCGTCACACGGTCACGGATGTTCGCGCGCCAGAGCTTCACCGTGGTCTCATCCGGCACGAGCTGGCCACGACTCGAGAAGGCCACAAACTCCTGGCCAAGCGAGGTGCGCGTATCCAGCGAACGGAAGACATCGCCACACGCCATGTGATGAAAACGTGGAATGGTACCGAGCACCTTGCCCTGGGTGCCCTTGCCACTGCCGGGCGCGCCAAACATCAGGAAGGTGCGGAAGCGTTCGAAAGGCTTGGGATTGGCGGACATGTGAGTGTGACACAATCGTAGCGCAACCTGCCCGCCCCTCAAGCGGCGGCATCACTTTTCACTTCCGAGGCGCAGACCTTGCAAGAATCGGCGCATCTCCGCCAGAGCACGGTCCGCAGGCCAGTCCTCCAGCGTCCCCTCCGGCGCGCTCACCACCTGCACACCGGCATTGCGCGGTGCCCAAGTGAGGGGTTCCGTGGGACCAAAGAAGAGCAGGCACGGAGCGCCGCACGCCGCGGCGAGGTGGGAAATGCCACTGTCATGCCCGATGAATGCCGCGGCGCTGGAGAAATGCCCGGCCAGCTGGGTGAGGGGGATCTGATCCCAGTGCAGGTAGTCCAGCCCCTGCCAGCCTTCCTGGACCCGTGCTGTGATGCCCCGCTCATGCTCCGCCTCACCCGTGATGAGTGCGAGGCGCACCAGGGGAAATGCCGTGCTGAGGGCCCGCCCTGCGGCGATCCAGAGCTCCACCGGCAGGTTCTTTTTCAATGAACCACTGCCCGGATGCAGGGCCACGATGGGGCTGGCCGCGGGAGTCTCAGAAAGAGAGCTGGCGAAACGAACTATCGTTTCGGGTGCGGCCACGGGCTCTGCGACGGCGATACGCGGAGCGGGGTCCTCCAGGTACATGGCCAAGCTCTCCAGAGGTTTCGCAAGCTGCTCAGCGGCATGACCTTTCCCCGCCACCACCCGGTGCGGACATGCGAGGAAAGTCTTCACCCCCATGCGCTCCATGTTCTCCCGGAAGTGGCCGTCCGGATCGTATAAATAGCTGACGATGAGGTTAAAGCTTCGAAAATAGTCGGCCAGCTCCCCCTCGGCAGGGGCCTTGGGGGCGAAAAGGCGGGCCATGCTGCCGTGCTCCAGACTGCGGGTCGCATCCGCCACCTCCGCAGCCAAGGCGAGGTCGATGATCGGCTTGTACCCCAAGACCTCAATGTATGCGTTCGGGATATTCTCCCTCAGTAGGCGAATGGCAGGGAGGGTAAGGATGAAGTCTCCAATTGCCCCGCCACGAATCACCAGCACGCGGGGGCGGGCAGGAGCGGCCATGACCATGCGGTGAATGCTTCCGGCTATTCCGTGCCGCTCTGGCTGCTACCAGGCAATCGCCGCCACCACCAGCATGAGCACGCCGTAGGCGGCGCCGCCAGCGGAGGCCATCTTCCAGCGGCCCGGATTTGCCGTCGCCCAAGTGATGCCATCCCTCAGCAAGTAAGGCATGCCGACGAGGAACATGCCGCCCAGCACCCACACATAGGCAAGAATGGGCACCAGAAGGCGGCTGGTCTGCGGCTGGAGGAACGCGGCGTGCAACACGGGAGATGCCGCCAGCAGCAGCAGGGCACCGAGCGCGCGCACGGCCAGGAACTCCGGCACAAAACTCACCACCAGCACGAAGGTCACCGGCAGCAGCATGACAAGCCATCGGCGCCAGGTGAAGAACTCACCCATGTCCATGTACGAGACGAGGAAATAGCTCCACACCGCACCCACGGCCAGCAGGGCAATGCCCCAAGCACGATTGCGCGGAAAGTTCTTCGCGATGGCCATGGCCTGCTCCGACTTCAGATAGGCCCACAGATGGCTCAGCACCAGCAGGGCACCCACGACGAAGCCCGTGGCCTTCAGCGACAATCCTTCGCCATCCGGGCGCTGATGGAAAATCCAGTCGTAGAGCTCTTGCAAATTCATGGAGGGGGTGCGGAGGACTGCATTCCCGCTGGATGAGGCGGCTTGCAAGGGGAAAGAAGCAAGCCGCCGCGCCGCCAAGCAGTTACGCTTACGCCGTCAGGGCAGGATCGCCATACAGGGTGAATCCCTGAAACTCCGTGATGTGGACGTCGAAAATCTGGCCGATGTGGCGCTCGGGGTTCCCTTCGAAAACCACGATCTTGTTCGTGCGCGTGCGACCGGTGAGGCGGGAGGCGTTCGTCTTGCTCGGGCCTTCGCAGAGGATTTCCACATTCGTGCCCACGAGCGGCACATACTTGGCCTGGGCATGCTTGTTGATGAGGGCCAGCAGGTCCTGGTTGCGCTCCTCCTTCACGCGCTCGGGGAGTTGCAGGGCGTCTTCCATCTCGGCAGCGGGGGTGCCGCGGCGCTTGCTGTAGCGGAAGATGAAGGCGTTCTCGAACTCCAGGCGGTCGCACAGGGCGCGGGTCTCGGCGTAGTGCTCATCCGTCTCGCCGGGGAAACCGACGATGATGTCCGTGGTCACGGCGATGCCGGGGCGGGCGGCGCGGATCTTCGCCACCAGTTCCTCAAACTTCTCCGCGGAGTAGGGGCGGTGCATCTTCTTCAGGATGGCATTGCTGCCGCTCTGCATGGGAAGGTGGACGTGCTCGGCCAGCTTCGGCAGGCAGGTGAAGGCATTGATGAGGTCTGCCTTGTAGCCAATGGGATGCGGGCTGGTGAAGCGGATGCGCTCGATGCCGTCCACCTCGTGCACGGCCTCCAGGAGTTGCACGAAGGGGCTCTTGCCATCCTTCATGGGGAATTCATGGCGGCCGTAGAGATTCACAATCTGGCCCAGCAGGGTGACTTCCTTCACGCCACGTGCGGCGAGACGACGGACTTCCTCCACGATATCGGCAATAGGACGGCCTCGCTCACCCCCGCGGGTGTACGGCACGATGCAGAAGGTGCACTTCATGTTGCACCCCTGCATGATGCTCACGAAGGCGGAAGCCTGGCGGTCCTTCAGCTCGTGATCGCGGATGGCATTCTGCGAGGCCTGCTCTTCCTCGGTGTCGACGATGGAGAAGCGTTCGTCATCCATCTGGCGCTGCTCGCGGCCGCGGATGATCTGCTCCACATACTCCACCACGCGGTGGTACTTCTGCGTACCGACGACGAGGTCCACCTTGGAGGTGGTGATGAGCTCAGACCCGCGGCTCTGGGCCATGCAGCCCATGAAGCCCGTGACGAGCTGCGGGCGTTCCGCGCGGAACTTGTTCATCATGCCCATCTTCCCCAGCGCCTTTTGCTCGGCCTGATCACGCACGGAGCAGGTATTGATGAGGATGACATCCGCCTCGGCCTCCTGGGCCGTCATGGTATAACCGCGCTCCACGAACATCTGCGACACCTGCTCGGAGTCGCGCTCGTTCATCTGGCAACCATAGGTACGGATGTGGACGCGGGGCATGACGGTACTGACGGGATACAGAAAGGGAATCTGGAGGGCCGGGAAGATACCGCCCTTGGTGGGGATGACAACTGCGGAGCAAGGGTAGCGCAAGCTGGCTCCTCAGGCAGGAACTAGCCCTTCCATCAACTGCCGAAAGGAGTCTGCAATTCTCACGACACCCAACCCCAAAGCCTCCTCACGATCCACAAAGTGGATGGCGCCACTGTCCGGACCCCGTGTGGCGATAAAGAACTCGGAACCGCCGGGGTCCCGACCAAAGCAGAGATGACCCAAGCTGTACGCCATCTCCCAGTTCAGCGACTTACACATGCGATCAAGCTCGTAAGGGAAGTTGTCATTCAGCGAGTAAAGCGAATGTAAGCAGTAGTCCCGATCTAAAAACGTGAAGTGCGCCAAAGGGCTTACCATCCCCCCATTGTATGCGCGCATGAACTTCCGGTAGCCCTTCGGCAAAGATACGCCGTGCCTGCCTTCGAAGGCGTCAAGTTCAGCTGCGGTGATTTGTCTACCGCAGAATTGCATTGCTATGTCAGCGCTCAGGCCCATTTCAATCGCTCCCCCCTTACGGGGCACCGCGCAACGGTTGTTTCTGGAGCTCCGGCATCTGAGCTCGCTGGTACCGACTTTGATTGTCAGGACGTTCATCGTTCTTGCCCGGGTCCAGCAGCACCTGCAGACCGCTGATGTCCTCGTCGACACGTCCCAGGAGATTGTTATTCAAGATTTCGAAGCTGCCGTTCTTTTCCGAAAGGCGGTATCCCGGCACCCGCAGGCTCACGCTGTACGTTTCTGCGGGAAGTCCTTCGAACGAGAATGAGCCGTCCGGGGAGACCGAAGCTATCTGGAGATCCCATGCCACATCCCGACAGATCATGACACGGACATCGGGAGGCAGAGGTTTGCCATCTGAAAGCACCACCTTCCCGGAGAGCTTGCTGGCACGCCCCAGCTCCATGGTACCCACATCAGAGGTGGATCCGTGTGCCCCGGTGGCCACCTTCCGCAAGGTTGCGGCGCCGCGGTCCTTCAGCCCGCCCATGAGCGAGTACACCGCGAACTCCATGTCTGGGTGCACATTGAAGAAGACGAACTCGCCGACTTCATTCGTCGCGATGTCCGTGTGCCCCAGGAATCCATCCGCACCGCGATCCGTCTGTACGAGGCCCATGCCAGCGGGATGGACAGGCTTGCCATCCTTCACCAGCTTTCCGGAGACTGTGACTCCCACATCCATGCGGATGAGGTGCTCGGACTCCTGAGGGCTGAGCCGGGGCGTGGTGAGTGGAGCCAGGCCGCGTGCCCTGGCATTGAGCGCCACATAGCTAATCGGGTCCTTGGCAGTGATCACGAAGTGACCATCGGCATCGGACACGGCCACGGGGTCGAAGATGTTGGGAGAGTACCCCTCCCATGAGCTGGTCTTGAACATGCCCGCCGAGAATTCTGCACCCACCACAGGTGCCCCTTTGGCGTCAACGACACGGCCGCGAATGACCCGCTTGGGATCGAGCTGCTTCCAGTCAAAGGTCTCCAGCTTCGCTTCCATGGCACCTTTAGCTGGGTCGACCTTGCGCACCAGCAACGGCTTGTACCCCTCCCGCTGCACGAGGATGGTGAACTTCAGTTCTGGGTCCAGGGCGGGGATGGTGAAGGTGCCGGCGGCATCCGTCACTGCCTTCTTCGAACAGTCCGCATAACAGCTCGGGCACAGGGGATTGGTGCCCTTCTTCACACTGGCGGTGTAGATCCAGACGTGCGCTTCATGGATGGGCTTGCCTACAGCGTCCTTCACCACGCCCTTGAGGTCGGGACGCTCTGCGGTCCATCCCTGGGAAGCCATCAGGCTCGCGAGGATGATGATGGCGTGAAGTGGCGAGGTCACGTTTCTCATAGGGATGTTGAACCAGTTTTACAACGTGTGAACAAGATCGATTTTTTCTGTCCGTGATGTGTCGGGAAGCGACGTCAACAGCACGGGAAATGAAATCGGAACCAGTCCTCCATTCAACCGCCGAAAGATTGGGCCTCCGGCATGACAAGCATGCCAAATGAAAGGATGCGCTTCCACTGCATTTGCCCCACTTTTTCCAACCGACACGCGAAATGGCGCCCCTTCCGGCATCGTTGTGAACCGTTCTCCAGCTCACTTCGCCGGCATCTTCCTCCATGACCCACTCTCCCTTCCGCTTCCTTTCGCTCACATGCGCAGTGATGACAGCACTGCTCATCCCCGGCCTCACGCTCCACGCTGCCCAGCCGCTTGCTCAGGATTACACCGTCATCTTCCGCAATCCAGACCCGGAATTCTATGTGGAAGGCCCCGGCTTGGCGAAACTAGATGATGGCTCGCTGCTCGCCGTGGTGCCCGTGGTTCCGCGAGCGAAGTGGAGTGAAGAACGGCGAGCGACGAAAAGCGTGACGCATCTGCTGAGCAGCACGGATGGTGGGAAGACGTGGACGGAGATTTCGAGCCTCCCCTACTACTCCGCCGCGCCTTTCTTGCACAAGGGCACGCTCTACCTCTTCGCGAACAAGGGCGGCACGAAGTCGCGCAATGATGATCTCGTGCTGCTGAACAGCATGGACGGCGGAAAAACATGGTCCGAGCCAGTGACGCTTTTCAAAGGACACTTTTGGAACTGCCACACGGGCATGGTGCAGCGCGAGGACAAGATCTACTGGGCCACGGATGACCTGAGCCTGGGCAAGAATCGTGGTCCTCGCCTCATCGCAGGTGATCTCTCGCACAACCCGATGGATCCAGCATCATGGCGCTTGTCAGCACCTGTCCCCTTTCCCGGAGTACCCAGCATGATGACACTCGCGAAGGATGACGCAGTCTCCAGCCAGTATCTGGAGCCCAATGTGCTCGAAGTAGGTGGCAAGCTGCGCGTGCTCTGTGCCGTGAAGCTGAAACGTCAGGCTGTGACGAATCTGTGCGGCGTGCTGGATGCCACGAATGAGGGTCCGAGTGCACCTCTCGGGCTGAAGTTCACCCACTACCACGCCATGCCGGGTGGGCAGCTCAAGTTCTGCGTGATTCGTGATGAGCCTTCCCGCTTGTTCTGGGCCACCGCGAACTATCCCGCCGACAGCACCGATGTCTTCGACTGGTTCAAGACCGTGAAGGAGAAGACCGACACCAAGGAGTCCACCACCACGGCGGGCGGCAATGATCGCCGCTTCCTCATGCTGCAGTACAGCGTGGATGGGCTGAACTGGTTCCCCGCCGGATGCGTGGCCCAGGCGAAGAAGGTCTCACAGTCCTTCATGTATGCGCGCCCTGTGGTGGATGGAGACGACCTTGCGATTATCGCGCGGTCGAATATCAACGGGCCGAATCATCATGATGCGGACTGCGCCACGTTCCACCGCGTGAAGAACTTCCGGGAGCTGGCGTTGGATTTGTTTCCGGAGGGGGAGTAGTGGTTAGAACCGGATCGACTCCGTCATCAGGTGCGCTTCGTCAAGCTCCTGAAGCGCCGCATAAGAAATTTCCGCCCAATAGGTGACAAAGGTCAAATGTTCTCCATCCGAGATGTACCAGGCTCTGGATAGCCAACCATCTCTGAGATAGTCCGCGTAGATCCCAAAAGTTCCGAAGCATGAGAGTCCCACTTCAAGAATGGTGGGTGCCATGGGCAATTGCTGTGCAATTTCAAACTCCCTCAACAGCTCTTGCAGCACTCTCTTGTCGAACTTGGGTTTTTCACCCGCCACACCTCGCCGTTGTGAACTGCAAGGCGCCTAAGCCACAATCGCCCTTCCCCAAAGTCGGTGGAGCGCCCTCGGGAAGGGAATCTGTCACATCGAGCCATCCTTCCACGAAGTCGATGTTAACGTCTGCAAAGGGGTATCTCATCAATAGGGAGCTCAGTCTCCGCCTCGAATCTCCTCCTCCGCGAAGGTGGTGAACACCCTGCGCTGTGGGAGGATGAGAAGAGCGTCAGGATAGAAATCGAACGATACCGCAAAGGGACGATGGGCAGAGTTGATAGCCTCGAACGCAGCCTGTGCAGCCCTTGAAGGTGGAACATCGTCACTGGGAACAATGGTAATCCACGGTATCTGGTCCACATACCGATAGCCGCTGAAGTCGGCACCCGACCCCGCCCCCTCTGCGAATGTCCCAACCCGACCGAGTGCCTCGGCCAAATGCTCGAAGAGTTTGTCATATTCCGACTCTGCGATGATTCCTTCAGCAGCATCACCATGAGTTTCAGCAAATTCCGACCCCATGTGTTCAGCTTCTTCGTATGTGACAGGATGAAATTCAAAGCTGTTGGACATATTCCCAACAACTGACGCATCGAATGTGGACGCACAAAGACAAAATCTCACACATTTCGAGACGCCATCACGCCGGCCGGAGGCCAGCGCATCCCAGGGCTGATGGATGCCAATCACGCTGCACGGTTCGTTTTTGCGTCTTTCTGTTAGCGAGTGTTAGCGTCCATTAGCGGTCCGGTGTTCGCCTAGAAAGCATACCCAAACGTGATGTGCAGCGCGCCCATGTCCTCGCCTTCTTCGCGGTTCAGGTTGTAGCCGTAGTCGATGCGGAGGGGGCCGACGGGCAGCTTGTATCGGATGCCCAGGCCGACGGCGTAGCGGACGTCCTCCGGTCGGCTGAAGACGGTATCCTCCTCGCGGGTCAGGGTGCCCATGTCAGTGAAGACAGCGAGTTCCAGGTTCTTCGCAACTTCATACGAGAACTCAACGCTGAAGGTCTGGCTCAAGGTGCCGCCCACAGGGGTATCGCCATTGATACTCTTCAGACCCATCTCGCGCTCGGCGAAGCTGCGCACGCTGTTCGCGCCGCCGTTGAAGAGACGGAGGTCGATGGGCACCTCATCCAGACTGCGCTCGGGTCGGATGGCACTGGTGCGTGCCAGCAATGCGGCGCGCATCTTCTTCGTGAAACGCACGAAGTAGGCAAAGCTGAAATCGGCCCGGGTGTAGGAGATGTCTCCGCCGAGCGTGCCGGAGATGCTGCCGTTGAACACAAAGCCTTTCGAGGGAAGCACCGGGCTGTCTCGGAAGTCGATGATGGTGGAGAAGCCGACAATGCCGAGATTGTAATCATCCGGCCCCAGTTCCTCCGGTGTGAGCACGTCGGACTCGGAAGTGTTCATCGAGTAGTCGCCAAAGATGTTCGTGGAGAACTCCTTCGTCCACTGGCGTGAGAGGACCACCTTTCCGCCGTAGCTTTGCCGCTTGTAGTCGAAGATGTCCTGGCCGTCCGCATACAGGGACATGTCCAGCGTGTGTGAGGTGTTGAAGACCGCCGGGTCCGTGAGTCTGGCCACTCCCGTGATGCCCACACCACTCCACTCCGCCTTGAGCTGCCCGGCGTTCCCCGAGTTGAAGATGTTCACCTTGCGCAGTTCGCCCCCAACGATGGGACCCTTGAAGGTTTCATAACCGACATACGCCGCCCGAGTGCGCGTGGGGCCTTCTTCACCGGTGAGTTCCAGGGTGATGGTGTCATCCGTCATCTTCTTGGGGGTGACATCCAATCTTGAGAAAACATCCGACTTCAGGGCCTGCTTGTGCATGACCTCCAAGTCGGCAGGAGAGTACACATGGTTCACCGAGCGCTTGAAGCTGGCACGCACAATGCGATCCGCCCCCTTGGAGAAGCCCGGTGCCACGGAGATGCCGACGATGCGGAAGAGATTTCCTGGGATGACCTGATACACCACCGGCACGGGTCCACCGCGCACCCTGGACAAGTCGGCTGAAGAGATGACTTCCGCAGCGAAGTACCCGCGCTGCTGGTAGAGGCCGACGAGTTGCTTGCGCACTTCTTCAATCTTCACCTCGCTGAAAGGCTGACCGGTCATGCCCTCGATGGCTGCCATCACCTCCTTGCGCTGGGATTCCCAATCGCCTGTGACTGAAACATGCCCGATGTCATAGCGCGGTCCTTCGGTGATCTTCACCAGAATATCCTGCGTCTTCGTCTCCGAGCGCATGGTGATCTGTGGCTCTGCCACCACGGCATTCAAATAACCCTGCGCCTGGAAATAGCGCTGTACCATTTCCGCGCCTTTCTGGATGTCGTTCTCGACGAGAGGAGGGTTGGCATCATTCCGCCCCAGCTTCTCATGCGTGGGCCGCAGGAGGTAGGCGCGCAGGTCGTCCTCCTTCTGTGAGGTGTTCCCTTCAAAGGTGATGGTACCCACCAGGTAGCGTGGTCCTTCCTCGACTTTGAGGACGGCTGTGCCGCCTTCCACCGTCCATGCGACGGTGGCCTCGGGATAGCCCAAGTCGAGCAGGCGCTGCCGCAGGAAGAACGCCATGTCATCCGCCAGCGGGTCGGACATGGAAGTGTCTCCCGCGAGGCCGAGCTGCTCTTCGAGGACTGCTTTTACGTCATCCACATTGGTTTGTGATACACCATCGGCGCGGACGGAGAGCCCCTGCAACTCCACCGGCACGGAGACAGTCGCGGCGGGTACGGGAGTGTTGGGGGAAGGGGTTTCTTTTACGGCGGGTGATTGGGCGGGAAGGGTGACGGTGGCGCAGAGAATAAGAGCGATGATGAGGACACTTACTCGTGGGCCAAAGCGTCCGGAAGAGTTTGGCGACTTCGTCGCGGTGGGGTGTGCAGCAGGCTGCACTATTGGAAAGCGGCAGCAGGCTGCACGCAGTCCAAGGCCTTCGGCTTTAGCTTCGATGGTGTCCCCCGTTTTCATCATCGCAGCCTCACCAGGTAGTAGAGCAATCCACGGAATCCTTCCCCGCCCGCAGAGCCCGTGGCCTGGAGCTTGTCATTGATTTCATACCGCGCGGTCACGCCCGGTCCTGTGCCGCCACCGCTGCGACCACCTCCACTGCCGAGTGGGTCCACGCTGAAGCTGAGCTTGGAGGGTTCTTCATCGAACCGGCGCTTGGGCGCGGCCTTGTTGAAGAGCTTGCGGTACATCTGGCTCACGAGAAGATAGGCGGCGCGATTGGCGGCCATGCCCTCGGCACCGCCTGCGTCCCCTGCCGTGGAACCGGTGGCGAGCAGGGAGGCAATTTCATTCTCCGGCAGCGGCGGGCTGGAGGTGAAGCGGAGCTTTGGATCACGCGCCCTGCCATACGCATACACGGTCACCTGATAGTTGTTGATGAGCGAATCTCCCTGCACGTCGATTTGCGGGTCGAGTGGATTGTCCTTGGTGAAGATGATTTCGCCACGGGTGATGGTGAGTCTGCTGAAGGGCAGCATGAGCTTCACCCCCTCCATGGTCGCCTTTCCCTCGATGGCGGGAGCAGCGCCGCTGCCGCGGACACCCGCGTTCACGAGCACGCTGCCATTCATCACATTTCCCAGCAGGCGGATGGGATCGCGCGTGACCACGGCGACGTCAAAGGTCCAGTCCTTCAGCAGTCCAGGTGCGGCAGGAGGTCCTGCCTTGCCTGTGCGCACCGCAGGTGGTGGAGGGGGGAGTTGATTCGGCAGCGACAGAGGAAGAAATTCCACTTCCTTGAACACACGCCCTCGCACCAACTCGACGCGACCGGTCACGGCGGACTTCGTGAGGGAGCCTTTGCAAGAGACGTCCGCATTGGCGCGGAAGCTCATGGTGTTGTCACGCACCAGCAAGGCTTGATCCGCCACGAGTCGCAGGTCCATCGCGGGGTTCTTCATGTCCTTCGCATCGACCGAGCCTTGCACACGGACCTTGCCACCGGCCACCGTCGCTGACACATCACTGAGTTCCACGCGCGTTTCACGAAAGTCGAGATTTGCCTTCACGTCCTTGATGTCCATGGGCACGTCCTTCACCGTCACTCCAGTCACCAGGGTACGCAATTCACCGGACCACGTGGGCTTCGCAGGCGTACCTGTGATGTCCGCCTCCAGAGCGATGGTGCCATCGAGCTTCTCCAGCTTTGGCACGAAACGCGGCACCACATCCAGCTTTGATGCAGGCAGGCTCACGTGTGCTTTGAAGGATCTTTCCATCAGCGCCTTCGGATTCTTCGTCACCATCTCGGCATCGAGGGCCATGGAACCGGTGACCTTGAGAGGTTGCAACGGCGACTGCCTCACGGTGGTATCGAGCGTGAGTTGATCACGCGCCAGAACGAGTGCCACGTCCGCCTGTGCCGCATCAAGCTTGCCTTGCAAGGCTTTGCTCTTCACGCCACTGAGCGAGGCGTTCACTTTCCCCTGCAGTTCCCTCAGTGTTCCCTCAAACAGGACGTCGCCTGTTACGGTGCCTTCCACCGGGGCCTTCTTCCCGATGGTATCGAACACCTGCTGAAGATTCAGCTTCTCCATCTTGAGCTGCAAATGCATGGGGCGAGCTTCATCCAGTGGCACAGCGGGGCGTGGTTGTTTGGTAAGTGCGAGGGGGAGCTGTACCGTGCCATCGAGCAGCTTCACCTTTTGCGTGGAGAGGGTGAGCCTGGGCACGTTGAGATCGGTGTCGGAGACGGTGGCCTGCGCTTCGAGTTTGAACTCTCCCGCGCTCGCCCTCAGTTCTGTGATCTCCGCGCGCTTGCCTTCGTGTTTGGTATTGAGGAAGAGGTCATAAGTTTCAGTACGGCCCTCCAACTTCACGGCATTCACCGCAATGGTGCCGCCGCCGGTGATGTTGCGTGTGGCGATGATGCCGCTGCCTTTCCAATCGATCTCGGCGCTGCCGGAGGTGATCTTGGGTGACTTCGCGGTGCCCATCCATGGTGCGAGTGCGGTGAGGCGTGGGAGTTTCGCATGCACCTCCGCGCTGAAGGGCTGCTGTACATCCAGCGGCATGCGGCCCTGCAGGGTGATGAAGTTGTCCTTGTCGAATCTCAGCATGCCTGAGGCGATGTCTGCGATGCCCTGCTGCACGGTGAAGGCGAGATCGAGATTTTCCACCGTGCCGCCGCGCCACTGCAATCCGGCCACGGTAAGCCCGCCCTTTGCAGTGGGACGGGTGTATTGCTTCTCCTTCAGGTCGGCCACATCGAATGAGGCTGTGCCTTGTGAGCCTACTGTGCCTGCCGTGGGTGCGGGTGACAGGCCCATGAGGGGTCCGAGTGTGGTGAGCTCGTTGAGATTCACCTGCCACTTCGCGGCAGTGGTTTGACGACCGGTGAGTTGCATCTCAGCATCCACGTCGGCGGTGTTTTTCCCCTCGTGTTCGATGTGGCTGCTAGCGCGCAGGAGGCCATTCGTCACGGAGAACTGGGATGCAAAGAGATCGAGCTTCCCTTCGCGCCAGGCGAGCTTGGAGAGTTGCACATCACCCTCTGCCGCGATTTTCTGAAACTGCTTCTCACGCAGGTCTGCCAGGGCGAATGTGGCGCTGCCTTTCGAGGTCACGGCACCGGCTTGTGGTGGTGGGGAGAGCTGGACGCCGGCGAGTGGAAGCAATGATGCGAGGTCGCCGAGCTGCGCGGTCCACTCCACTTTTGCGGGCTGACGTTCGGAGAGTTGGAGTGATGACTTGAGCGTGGCGGTGTTGGTGCCCTGATGATTGAGATTGGCCGTGAGTGCGAGGATGCCGTCGCGCAGGGATACATCGGTCACGAGTGCCTGGAGGTCGCCATTGCGCCACTTCAGGGCATTCACCTGCAGTGAGGCCTGGGCGGTGGTGCGGTTGAAATTCTTCTCGCGCAGATCCATGAGATCGAAGGCGGAGGTCACCTTCACCTCGGCGCGTCCGGCTTCGGGTGGTGGAGTGTTTGTGAGCTTCAGCACACGGAAGAGACTCGCGATGTCCGAGACGTTGCCGTCTACTTTCAGTTGGGTGGGCTGACGTCCGCTCAACACCATCTCTCCCGTGGCGCGAAGGCTGTTGCTGCCTAGCTCATCCAGGGTGGCGGTGAATTCATTGATGCGCACCGCGGTGTCGTTCGAAGTGATGTCGACTTTGAGGGAGGGAATGTCTGCCTGAGGCAGCTTGATGCCAGCACCGTCCAGCTTCGCGGTGGCTTCGCGCACCTTTCCTTCTGCGAGGGAGACGGTGCCATTTCCATTGAGGCGACCTTGCAGGGCCACACCGGCCTGCTTGACGGTGGAGAGATCCGGCGCGGCGAGGGACCACTGCACCTGCATGTCTGCCTTGCCGAATTGCTTCCACGATTCGGGAAGTTGCACGGTGGCCTGGCTTTCGAGGAGATTGGGGCCTGAGGCGACTTTGAAGGAACCCACGCGCAACGTGCCTTCCTTGATGGTGCCCAGGAGTTCCGCAGTATCACACGCATAGCCGGCCACGCGCACGCCGCTGACCTGCAACACGACTTCAGCATCCAGTTGCCGCGGCCACTGCGGCCGCCCCTTCACCTTGATGTCTGCAAGTGTGACCGTGGTGGCGAAGCCCTCAGGCAGCTTTGTCCAGCGCTGTACTTCGGTGTGGGCCATGTTCGTGATCTTGACCGTGGAATTCAACGCTGGCTCGGTGCCCACGCCTTCCATGCGGCCTTTGGAAGAGAAGGTGCCCTTGCCCGAGTGCACGTCGAGCTGGTACTCCATCGCGCCTTGATGGAGATCCTTCACATCGACATAGAGCAGGGGCACGGTAACACTCGGGTCGATGCGCAGGTCGGCAATGGTGAGGCGGCGGTCCTTCACCGTGGTGCGGCCCTCAACGTCCTGCACATGGAGGTTTGCCGAAGGCAGGATGAACTCCTGGATGCGCAGGGAGCCGGGCTCGTCTTCATCGATGAGCAGGTTCAGGTCTTTCAGGACGATGTCGCCCTCGTCGGTGTGGATGAGCGCGTTGACGTTTTGGAGGTTGATGCGATTCACCCAGATGTCGGGCGGTCGCTTGTTCCGCTTCACCTTGGGCGGTGGCACAGGGGTATCGATGCGGGTTCGGATGTCCGCCTCAATCGTGGCGCCTGAGAGGCGAATCTCCTCCAGGAAGCTGCCGGTCCCCTCCCGCCACAGTTTCCACAGGCTGTAGCGCAGCTCGGCGTCCTTCATATCAATGTCCACCACCGTGGAGCCCTCGGGGCCGCGAACCTTGAGGGCGTTGACCTTGAGGTCGGAGAGCATGGAGCCCTCCAGGTCCCACTCGAGGGTGAAGCCCTGCTTCTGTGCGAAGTAGGTGGCGCCCCAGTTCAGCCCAAACTCGAGGAGCTGCCGGTGGAAAATGACCGCCAGGATAAGGAGCCCGAAAAGCACCAGAAACCCGCGCTTCAGCCATCGCCAAAACCGGGACTTGCGTGGGGGCTTGGATTCCGCAGCAGGCGGCGCTTCAGTCATCTTCTGGAGTTAAATCGTCTCTGCCCCCACTTGAGGACGAGATGGATTCGCACGGGGCCAAGGGGCCGGTTCTGAAGGAGTGACGGCGGGTTGCGCCATCATCGCTGGTATTTTGCACGAGCGAAAGGTGGAATTGCGCCTCCGCTCTTTTTCCTCGCTCCACAGTCCCGTTCCCGATATTCTCGCGTCTGCAAGAAATCCCGATGAGGGTTCGTCATCTACGCCTGAACCATGGCTGCCTGCTCCTGCTCCCCGCACCTGTCCACGGACCGCCGACGTTTTCTCGGTGGCATGGGCAGTATTGCGCTGACGCATCTGCTACAGCAAGACGGCCTGCTGGCCTCCGGCCCGATGACGGGTTCAGGGAATCCCCTCGCGGCGCAGCGGACCCATTTCCCTGCGAAGGCGAAGCGGGTCATCTGGCTCTTCATGCATGGGGGGCCGAGTCATGTGGACCTCTTCGACCCAAAGCCGGAACTCATGAAGTGGGCGGGCAAACCGCTGCCGGAGAGCGTGGGCACCTTCGAAACACGTCGCAAGGTGGCGCAGAATCCCCTGCTGGGTCCGGTGAAGCCCTTCGCGCCACGTGGGCGGAGCGGGATTGAGATGAGCGATTTCCTCCCGCACATGGCGGGTGTGGCGGATGAGTTATGCGTCATCCGGAGCTGCCATGGCGACAGCGTGAATCATCCGCAGTCCGTGTACCAGATGAACACGGGCAGCATCCTCATGGGCAAGCCGAGCATGGGTAGCTGGGTCTCGTATGGTCTGGGTTCGGAGAACGCGGACATGCCTTCCTTCGTGGTGATGCCGGACCCGGGTGGTGGACTCAAAGGCGGTGCACCTGCGTGGGGCAGTGGATTTTTGCCTGCGACGTATCAAGGCACGCCAGTGCGGCCGGGGCCGAATCCGATTTTGCATTTGCAGCGACCGGAAGGGATGACGGCGGAGCGTCAGCGCAGCACGCTGGATGTGCTGCATGAGTTGAATCAACTGCACCTCGACGAGCGCGATCACGACACGCAACTCGCGGCGCGGCTGGAGTCCTATGAACTGGCCTGGCGCATGCAGAGCGCCGCGCCGGAGGCAGTGGACATCTCCAGCGAGAGCGAGGCGACGAAGAATCTCTACGGACTGGATGATCCGGTGACGCGTGACTTCGGCACGCGCTGCCTGCTGGCGCGTCGACTGGTGGAGCGCGGGGTGCGCTTTGTGCAGCTCTACTCCGGCGATACCAATGGCTGGGACGCGCATGAGGATGTGCTGGACAACCACACTGCCCACTGCGCCAAGACTGATAAGCCGGTCGCAGGACTTATCCGCGACCTGAAGCAGCGCGGTCTGCTGGAGGATACGCTGGTCATCTGGGGCGGCGAATTCGGCCGCATGCCCATGAGCGAAAAGGGCAAGGGCCGCGACCACAATCCCTACGGCTACACCACGGTCTTCGCCGGGGCGGGAGTGAAGGGCGGCCACGTGCATGGCGCCACGGATGACTTTGGCCTGCGTGCGGAGCGGGACAAGGTGCATGTGCATGACCTGCACGCCACCGTCCTGCATCTGCTGGGCATCAATCACGAGAACCTCACCTTCCGACACAACGGACGGGATGAGCGACTCACGGATGTGGCGGGGAATGTGGTGAAGTCGATACTCGTGTGAGCATTGCCATGCCGTCTCCTTCCTACATTCAGAGGGCACTCCTAAGTGCGGCGATTATATCTGTTTTGAGCTGCCTGGTCTGGCTCATCGACAGTTGGGAAACCGCCCTCCGCTCACCGTGGAGGCTCCTGGCATTCATCTTTGAAAACACGCGTGCGATGGCTGCCCTACTGGAATCGCCCTTTTATGCGGGAGCTGCGACGCTCGCACTCATTTTGCTCGCAGCACGGCGGGATCTGTATGCGATGTTGGCGACCCTGTACTTTGCCCTCAACATCTTTGCGACTATCCATTTTCTAAAGAGCTAGGACGGTCACTCATGAATCGCAGGACTGTCAGTTTCACCACACTCACACGGGCGATGATCCTGCCCTGCGCGCTGCTGTCGCTGCATGGACCTCCGGCCCTTTCCGCCAGGGCCATTCGGGCCTCTGCCGACCCCGTGAAGGATGAACCGGTCATCACGGAGAAGGATCGGCAGCATTGGGCCTTTGTGCCGCTGAGCACGCCGGTACTACCCACGGTAGCGCATCAGGGTGTGATACGAAATGAGGTGGATCGATTCGTGGAAGCTGAACTGGAAAAGGTGGGACTCAAGCTTCTGCCTCAGGCGGATGCGGCCACGCTGCTGCGGCGCGTGACCTTTGACCTCATCGGCCTGCCGCCTGCGGAGGCGGAGGTGGCGGCGTTCGTGGCGAATCCGAGTGATGATGCGTATGCGGCGTATGTGGATCGCCTGCTGGCTTCACCGCAGTATGGGGAAGCTGCGGCACAGCCGTGGCTGGACCTGGCGCGCTTTGCGGAGACGGATGGCTTCGAGCACGACATCGAGCGCAAGCATGCGTGGAAGTACCGCGACTGGGTCATCTCCGCGCTGAATCGGGACATGCCGTTTGATGCGTTTGTGCGCCATCAGATCGCAGGGGACAAGATGGAAGGTGGTGAGGCGGCGGCGACTGGGTTCCTGCTTTCGGGACCGGACATGCCGGACATCAACAATCAGGATGAGCGCCGGCACTTTGTGCTCAATGACATGACGTCCACGGTGGGGTCGGTGTTTCTGGGGCTCACGATGAGCTGTGCGCAATGCCACGATCATCCCTATGACGCCGTGAGTCAGGCGGACTTCTACCGGCTTCGGGCGTTCTTTGATGTGCTGCCGCCCATCGCGCGGGACCGTCAGCTGGGGCCGGAGATGCGCGAGGCAGATGGGCCGCGTCCTGTGAGCCATGCGTATGTGCGTGGAGACGTACGCCGTGCGGGACCTGAGGTGCAGCCTGGATATCCGCGCATTGCCAATCCGCGTGGAGAGGTTGCGGGTGGGAGCCGCGAGGCGTTGGCAGATTGGCTGGCAACGAAGGACAATGCGCTCTTCCTCCGGGTGGCGGTGAATCGGTTGTGGCAGCAACACTTTGGCAAGGGGCTCGTGGTGAGTGCGAGTGATTTTGGGAAGCAGGGGGACAAGCCGACCAATGCGGAACTGCTGGACTGGCTGGCGATGGAGTTGCCACGTCAGGGCTGGAGCTTGAAGAAGATGCACCGGATGATTGTGCTCTCAGCCACGTACCGACAGCAGAGTGTAGGCAAAGGTGCTGCGTGGGAATCCGCGCTGGCGAAGGACCCGGAGAATAATCTCTACTCCCGCATGCCGCGGAAGCGTCTTACGGGTGAGGCGATTCGTGATGCGATGCTTTACACTTCAGATCATCTCAATCCAAAGGCGGGTGGTCCGAGTGTGCGACTGCCGCTGCCTTTGGAGGTGCGCAACAACCTGCTGAAGAAGCAGCGGGAAGATGTGACGAAGGATCCCACAGAGCACGCGAGACGGAGCGTGTACACGTTCTCGCGGAGGAATCTGCGGTATCCGTTGTTTGACTTGTTCGACCGGCCGGATGCGCTCATCAGTTGCGCGCGACGCGGTGAATCCACAACAGCGCCGCAGGCGCTGCTGCTGTTCAACTCGGAGGTGAGTCAGGAGACGGCAAGAGAGCTTGCGAAGAAGGTGATGAGCGAGAGCGGTGGCGATAGTGCGCCGGAGATGCTGGTGAAGGTGACGAGTCGGGTGCTGCTTTCGCGTGAGCCGACAAAGGAGGAGCTTGCGGTAGGTGCGGCGTTTTTGCAGAAGCACACGGCGCATACGGAGACCTTGCAGCAGGCGTTGACGGACTATTGCCTCGCGGTGCTGAACTCGAATGCGTTTGTCTGGGTGGATTGAGGGGGCGCATTCAAAAGTAGTTTCGGCTTCAGCCGAATGGAATGCCCCCTGATACTGAATGCGGCTGAAGCCGAAGCTACTTTGGAGCTACATCCCCGTGGGATGATCGATGAACTCCCACGGAAGGCCGAAGGTGTTGTTCAGATGTTCTGCGAGGGCGACGACGCCGAAGGTCTCGGTGGCGTAGTGACCGCCGTAGAGGAGATTCACGCCCAACTCTTCGGCGAGGGTGTAGCTCCAGTGGGGGCCTTCGCCGGTGAGGAAGGTGTCAATGCCCAGGGCTTTCATGGCGGCGACTTCGGAACCTGCGCCGCCCGTGACAATGCCGATGTTCCTCACGATGTCCGGGCCTGCTGCGCAGATGTGGGATTTGCCTTCGATGGCTTGCTCGAAGCGTTGCACGAGCTCGATGCGTGGGATCTCGACGGTGGCGCGGACGCCGATGTTGAAGCCTTTGTAGGGGAAGAAAGGTTCCCATGCCGCATCGGGTTCGATGGCACGTCCGAGCAAGATGGAGTTTCCAAGGTCGAGATGGCCATCGAGCGGAAGGTGAGCGCTGTAGATGGCGAGATTGTTTTCGGTGGCGAGTTTGATTTTCTCAAACATGGCGCCGGTGATAGGCTGGAGGCCGCTCCAGAAGAGACCGTGATGCACGAGCAGGAGATCGCAGCCGCGGGCGATGGCGGCCTTCACCACGGGCAGGTGGGCGTCCACGGCAGCGGCAATCTTTGTGATCTCACCGCGAGTGTTTTGAAGCTGCAGACCGTTGAGTGCTGGTGGGTAGTCCGGGACGGTGCTGACTTGCAGCAGGTTATTGAGATGCGTGGTGAGGTCCGCGAGCTTCATGAGGGGATGGTAGCATACCAGCACAACGCCGGCAGTCGCTAGTGAATGTGGAAAGGCGATGTCAGGGGTGATGTAGCGCCGCCAGGATTAGCCGCAAAAAGACGCAAAAGGCTCAAAAAATTAGGAGCTGATGCCAAAATGAAATCAGCTCCCATCACTTGTTTTTATTAGCGTTGATTAGCGCCCATTAGCGGTCCGCGAATTCACTCACGGACTCGGCAACAGCGTCGACAACTCCGAACGCGACACGAGATGCTCGGAGGCTTGTTGAAGCCAGGTGGCATCGGGGGCGGCGTAGGGGCGGAAGGTTTCGAGGGTGCCTTCCTGTTCGTTGTAGTAGAGGGCGCGGTGGAGGCCGAGGTTTCCGGCCTTGGGTGAGTCGATGAGGCTGGCGGAATCGTTGGCGCTCATCTGGAAGACGACGCGCATCTCAAATTCGCCCAGGGCCTTGCGGCTCATGGAGCGGTTCAGATTATTGTACGTGTCCACCGTGGTGATGACGTGGATACCCGCACCGCTACCCTCGGTGATGAGGGTGTTGAACTGCGAGGCGGGATTCGAGCCGGAGGAATCATCCATCGAGAAGGAGAAGTCGTCCTCCTGGCGGAGCTTCTTGAACTTGTGCAGGCCGTGCACAATCAGGAAGGTGCGTGGGGCATCCGCACCATGTTCGGGACTGACGGTGCGGGTCTTCAGTTCTTCGGAGAGGATCTCCATCGCGCCGCTGATGTCCTGGCCACGGGCCACGGTGACCTCATGCGGGACCATGCCGGCCACGCGCTCAAAGAACTCCGCATCCTGCGAGCCGGGATTCGCGCTGTGGAAGAGCACGATTTTCAGCGTCCCAGGAGGATGCTGCGCGGCGAGGGAGAGCATGGACATGCCGAGCATGACCACGGCCGCTTCGTCGCGCTGGCCCACTACGAGCAAGTGATTGCCACTCTGGCGATGGAAGACCGCTTCCGTGGGTCCCTTGATGGAATTCGGCGCGCCAAGCCAGCAACGAGCAGCAACGGGTGCAGTTGCCGGGGGCTTGAGCAGGTAGTGACGCAGGCGTTCGTTCTCGCGGATGTCGGCAGGTGCATTGCCTTCGAAGACGACCGGAGCGGGATGCTCGTCGTTCTTGGCCACGGCCATCTCGTGCACCTTCGCGAGCCACTTATCGCGCTCTTCATCGGAGAGCCAGCACACCTGGAAGGGGCTGTTCCCCTCGATGGCACCGGCAGCGTCGTTGTAGATGCCCTCACCGGGACGGGAGAGCAGGCGTGGCGCGGCGTTGTTCTCATCCATGATGAGATAGGCATCCGCTTCATTGCACTGCAGGGCGACACGAATGACCATCTGACCGAGGGTGGCGCGGGCGAGCGAGTAGGAGCCACCCAAGGTCTGCGAACCGAGCAGCACATGAATGCCGAAAGCACGGCCCTGACGCACGATGCGGTCGAAGAGCAGTGACGCAGTCTGCGCAATGGTGTCGTCATCGACGAAGAACTCCTGGAACTCATCGATGATGAGCAGGGAGCGCGGCATGGGCTCGGCGCCGCCAGCTCGCTTGTAGCCGGCCACGTCCTGCACGCCCAGCTTGCGGAAGATGTCCCCGCGACGTTTCAGTTCATCATCCACACGCTGGAGCACGCTGAGGCCGAATTCGCGATCGCTCTCGATGGCAACCACACGCGCATGCGGCAGTTTGTTTTCCGCGTAGCACTTGAACTCGACGCCCTTCTTGAAGTCGATGAGGTAGAACTCCACCTGGTCCGGACTGCAGGTGAGCGCGAGATTGGTGATGATGATGTGGAAGAGGGTGGACTTACCGGAACCCGTCTTACCCGCGAAGAGCGCATGCTGGCGCGTGCCCTTGCCGATGGCGAGGTACTGCAGCTTCGTGGCGCCGGTGCGGCCGATGGCAATGCGCAGTTCGTTCGTGGTATCGCCGGTCCACAGTTCTCCGGGCGCGGGCGCAATCTGCTCAAAGGGCACCTCCACACGATTGGAGTCAATGCTCGCCTTCCCGATGCGGTGCGCAAGCGCGGCGGCATCCTCCGGCAGAGGTGGCGCATCCAGTGTGAGCGTGGTGCCCGTCTTCGCCTGCGGATAGCCGAGGATGAAACGGTCCTTCTGCTTGATGAGCCGGATGCTGCTCTGCTGCAGTTCATCTGGCGAGAAGCCATCCGGCAGGGGCTGGCGCTGATCCCAGTGGATGAGCGTGTACACGCCGCAGCGAGGGCCGCTGGTGGCGATGCTCTGCAATCTGCGCGCGGCGACTTCACTGAAGTTTGCCGGGAAGTCCGCCACAATGAGGAAGTGATACTTCTCTGCCACACTGCCCGCCTGTTCATTGTACTCGGTGATGGTGGCGTACTCGTTGCGCAGGTACATCTGGATCACCTTCTCGATGTGCTCACCGAGTTCCGCGAGGCGTTCTTCAATCTGGTCACGTTGGGTCCAGATGCGGCGGTTGATGATGCCCTCCTCATAATCCGCAAGGTGCATGAGGCCGGCAAAGTTTTGTCCAAGCCCCACCGGATCGATGATGGTGAAGGCCACCTTCCCCGGAGGCGTCTTGGCGAGCAATCGCAGGATGATATTGTTCAGCGTGCCGACCACGGCGGGTTCGCCGGAGATGCCGCCCTCGAAGAGCACAGAAGCCTCATCCGGCATGGAAAGCGAGATGGGCAGCGAGTACGTCGTGCCGGCAGGCAGGGCCAGGCGCGGATCCTTGGGAACAGACACCCGCTGGGCCAAGTCCACATCGAGACGTCCGAACCGTGAGAAGGAGGTGAAGTCGCGCGGAGGCTGCCAGGTATCCGCCGTGATCTGCGACCACGCCGGGAACTCTGCATCCCCCGTTTCATTCATCTGCACGATCTCCTCATGCAGATGCGTGACGCGCTCCTTCCAGTCCGACTGCAGTGTCTCCCAGGAGGTCTTCTCATGGGAGGAGTAGGCGGAAGACTCGGTGGCGTGGCGTTCACGGGCCTCCTGGCGCTGTGATTCCGCCTGTGCATGGAATCCCTGCACCTGAGAAGGTCCCTGGGAAGTGATGGCAGCCACCTTCGAACTATGCGCCGCGTCGATGCGTGCCATCACTCGCGGATACTGCGCGTCGATGCGGGCCTTCTCCGTGCGCTCGAATTCCTTCTGCACCGAGTCCGCATGCTGGCTCTGCTCCTGGATGTTCGCATTCGCTTCGTCAATGGCGCCTTGATAGCGCTGCCTCATGTCCTCGCGAAGTTTGTCCGAGCCCGCTGCCACCAAATCCAGCAACCGGCGCGCCTCAACGAGTGAGCCTGCAATGCGCTTCGCACTCTCACCGCCCTGGCTTCCGCCCATGAAGTGCAGGACCCAGAAGACCAGGAAGATCGCCGCCGCCGCGATTCCCGCGATGGTCACTGAAGTCTGCGAGGCTCCGGGCACGTAGATGATGGCCGCGCCAATGAGCAGCGCCACGATGAAAATCATCCACAGGGGGACCATCGCGAAGAACTTCGGCAGGGCCAGGGCCTTGAAGGCAGGGAGTTCCTGCTCCGCCACATCGAGATGACCTCCGGCATCCACCAGCATCTGGTGAAGCACGCCCGGATCCTGCGGCACGGGCTCGCCTGCACGCGGAGATTTGCGGCGCAGCCGGCGGAGGAACCCACCATACCCGCCGAAGAGCGTGCCCGCCTGCCGACGCATCTGATCCTGCCGCTCCGAATAGGCCGGGACATGCTGGGTGGGATTGCCCATCCCCTGCTCCAGCGCATTGAGGTCAGAGGCCAGTTGCCGCTCCAGGCGGAAGCGTTGCATCTGCAGCTCACTCATCCAGCGATCTCGGGTCTCACGCGCACGGCGGGGGAGGTTCCTCACACGGTTCTTCTGTGTGCGTTCCACGCGGGCGCGACGGCTGGCGTACCTGGCCTCGATGCGTTCCTCCTGGGCCTTCAGCGCGGCTTCCGTCTCCGCGACCTGCGCAGCGAGGTGGGACTCAGTATGGCCGGAGGCCTCGTGCAGCCGTCTTTCGACGGCCTGCTGGCGAGCGCGCAGATCCTTGTTGAGCTCCTCCTCCCGCTTCGCGAACTCCGCGACGGTCTTTTCCAGAGTCTCCAGGAGCTGCATGCCCCGGCTTGTTCGCATGTCGGTCATCGTCTTATTCACAATCGCGCTTCAGTTTGGAAAGCAAAGTGTCCATCTCATCCATCACATTCCTCGTGATCTGGACGTAGCCCGGGAGTTTTTCGAGGTACTTGTGCTCGAATTCGGCACTCTTGGCATCCCGCCAGTAGTTGCGGGTGTCCTGCCATTGAATCAAGTATTCCTTGAGTATCTGGCCAAGGTTCGAGGCGGCGGCTTTGGTACTCATGCAGTCGGAGGCTTCTCGTCAGGGGTTTCGGGCAGAGGGAGGTCCGCTGCCGGTGGCGCCGAGGCATGCAGCGGGCTCACTTCCGCATAGGACTCAAGCGTGCGCTGGATCTGCACAATGTGCGCCACAGCCTTGGGCAGATCATTGTCCAGGTACTGGCGCAAGACATCCAGTTTCTTGGTCAGAGGGTCAAAGGAGGTGTCAAAATTCCGCAGCCAGCCTTTGATGCGGCGGAGCTTGTCCTCGGCCTCGACCACCGCTTCCTTCGCCTTGCGCACGGCGGAGCGCTGCATGGTCTGGGTGTCATTGAACTCGGAGTACTTGGCAGAAAGCAACTCCTGCTCAGCGCGGTGCAGGTTGGCGGTGCGGCGCTTCAGCTGGCTTTCCCAGTGCGGGCGACGGTCATGCTCCAGCCAGTAGCGGGCTCGACGGACTTCATCGGAGCCCTGGTCCACGGCGGTGCGCGCCTTGGTCATGAAAATGATGGATGCCGCCCGCAAAGAATCGAGCGCATCCAGCGAAGTGACTTTTGCCTGGTCTGCCATGGTGGGAGGATGCCGCTAGCCGGGAAGGAGCGCCATGTTCGACGCGCGCCGGACCTTCACGTTCAACGCTGGTCGAGGTATTGCTCGATGCGCTGCGCCTTGCGCAGGAGGAAGGGCGTGTGCTTCTCCGCAATCTCGGTGAACTTCTTCAGAGCCTTCATCGTGGTGATGAACTCCTCCGCGAACTTTTCATGCTCCTGGTCCTGCCAGGTGCTGCCCAGCGCAGTGAAGCGGGCGTGCAACGCGCCGGCCTTGACCTGCACGTCGTCATTGAAGCGCTTGAGCTCCTTGGCGAAGCGGCGCACTTCCTCGGGATCCATGATTGCCTGGGCCATAAACGTAGGAAATTGAGGTGGAAACGAATGGGGGAAGGATCAAATTGAATACGAGCACCAACCCGCCGGGGAGACCCGGGTTGCGCAGGGCTAAATTCTTTTCGATCCAACCGCGCCGGAAGGCGAATGTCACGAAATTTTGTCTGCGGGGTGGGGCGATTTCGCTTCGAAAACGGTGTCTGCTCCGTAGTGTAAGGCCATTGTGAAGCATGTCCGACGGAAGGGAATGAGCGCAAAGAGCACAAAAGGATGAGGCTGGAAGGGGGAGAAATGTAGAAGGCTTCTCCAGAAGCCTTTCAGGCGTGCGCCTCCGTCAAACGAGGCGCGGAAATCTCGAACTTCCAAGGCTTCTGGAGAAGCCTTCTACTTTCCGAACGTCGCCTCTGCACCTGTGCTCCCGCAAAGCGGAACGAGCCCTCCCACTACATCACCTCGCCCAGCACCCAACCTTCTTTGCGTTCTCTGCGTTCTTTTGCGGCTATTGAACTACAGCGTCCAGTTCACCGCGAGCTGCTGTTCCCTGCCGTTGCGGTCCTTGTATTTCACATGGCCGTGCTGGGCGCCGTATTCGTGGACGCACTTGGTGACTTTCACGTCGTAGGCGCAGTACTCGGCGATTTCGGCCAGCTTACCCTGCTGCCACCAGCGGATGGCCTGGAGACCTTCGGCGGTCTTGCCGACGCCGAGGGTGGCTACGGCGACGTCCTCCAGCTTGGGGCGATGGCCGAGCTCCTTTTCCAGATCCACCATGAGGTCCAGGCTGCGCAGTTCCATGGCAAGGTCGAAGGCGTAGTAACCTCCGAGCACGCCGTAGTCGAAGCTCACATGGTTGAACCCTATCACGAGGCTGGCGGAGCGCAGCTCGGCGATGAGCTGGTTCACCATCTGCTCGCTGTAGATGTTGTACACGCCCTGCCCGGCGTTGTAGGTCACGCCGATGGACATGCCCATCTGGTGCTTGTTGGACCAGCCGCCGACGTCGTTGGCGGTGCGCTGGGTTTCGAGGTCAAAGTAGACGATGCTGCCGGCCATGAGGTTGCTTTCACCTCATGAAGCACAGGCCGCTCACCTGGACAAGTAGTTGCGCCTCGCTGCCTCAAGCTCGGGCCACTTTTGCACCAGCAGGAGGCCGAGGGTCATGGCGACGCCGAGGACGATGCCGGTGAGCAGGACGTAGCGCCAGGGTTCCGGCTCGCCATGCTCCACGCGGGTCTCTGACGATTCATCCCAGGGAGCGACGCGCGACTCCATGATGCGAAACTTCCACCAGAGCATGACCAGCATGGTGATGAAGGGAAGCCCCAGAGCGAGACCTTTCACATACACCAGCAGGCTGCGGTGGAGGGCCTGCCGATACGAAGGAAAACCGCCAGGAAGGGTACGCACCTGGATGCGCAGGAGGGAGCGTCCCGGCGTGGTGCCATAGCGGGAGAGCATCCAGGCCTCCACTGGAACATAGAAAAGTAGAAAGAAAGGCTCCAGCGGGATGAGCGGACGCTCGATCTGCCCAAGCCACTGCCGGGCAGACTCCGGCAGAATCAAGCCCAGCAAGAAGGTGACGGCGCAGAAAAACCACGCCATGTCCAGCATGCGTGCCCAGAAGCGCAGCCACGGCTGGGGCTGGTCCAGCGCGGTGCGGGCCAGTTCTTTCGCGGACTCTGCCTTGGCCAGCATCTCCGGCGAAGGCGGCCAGTAGCTGGAGAAGTCCTCCAGCTCACGGAGCGGCTGCCAGCCTTCCATGCCAAGACGCCAGATGAGTTCGCTGCCACGGAGGCGCCCCTCCCGGATGCCCTGGATGATGTAGAACTGGCTGTGTGGGCCAGTCTGCTTGTCCGCGATGGTGAGGTGATAGTCAGACATCGCGGAGCTCTTGGCGAGAGTGAGGCGGACCTGCGGTCATGAACCGCAGCAGGCTCCTGCCGCGGTCACAGACGGTAAACGATACGCGCCTTGTCCGGATCGTAGGGCGACATTTCGAGCTTCACTTCGTCGCCGATCACGAGACGGATGAACCGCTTGCGCATCTTTCCGGAAATGTGGGCCAGGACCATGTGGCCATTGCGCAGCTTCACGCGGAACATGGTGCCCGCGAGCACAGCGGCCACGGTGCCTTCCACTTCCACGGCATCTTCAGGATTCGTGGGCTCCTCAGGTCCGGGCCGGCCAAACCGGCCGCCACCCATGGGGCCACCACGACCGCGACCGCGACCGCCGCCACCCCCACGACCACGTCCGCCACCGGGCCTGTTCGGCTGCCTGGTGGCTTGGGTGGGACCAAAGCCAGCTCCGGCGGGCGATGAAAGTTCGGACGAGAGAAAGGTAGGACGGAACGGGGAAGACATGCAGTCAATGAGCAAAATCCTGCGCAATAGCAGAAACCGCAACGTGCCGTCACCCAAGGGCGCTGACAAGGAGTTTTTCGCCAGAGATAAAGGGCGGACCGAGGTGACGGCCCGCTTTTCCCCTTACTGGTACTTCTTCAGCAGGTCTTCCGCCTTGTCCGGCTGGATGGCTTCGTGGAAGTCATCCTCCACCATGCAGACCGGACCGAACCCACAACTCGCAAGGCACTCGGCGAACTCGATGCTGTACTTCCCGTCCGGGCTCACCGCGATGGGGTGATGGTGGTCCGTGTGGGAGCGGTCAATATTTGTCACCTTGCACAGGGAGTCCATCAATTCATAGCTGCCTGCCATGGCGCAGGAGAGCGTGCGGCACACGCGGATGTGGAACTTCCCGGGCGCGGTCTGGCGGAAGCCGGGGTAGAAGGTGACCACTTCCAGCACCTTGATGGGCTCCAGCTCCAGCTTCGCCGCGACCCACGTGACCGCCTCCTCGCTGATGTAGCGGAAGTGATGCTGGATGAGGTGAAGGAGCGGCAGCACGGCACTGCGCTTCGAGACGGGGTAATGCGTGATTACCTCATCCATCTTCGCTTCGAGCTCTGCGGGGACTGCCAGTGCCATGGTCGGATATCTGAAAAAGAAAGATTCTACCGGTCGCACTCGCCCATCACGAAGTCGAAGCTGCCAAGGATGGCAGGGACGTCGCTCAGCATGTGGCCGGGGAGGAGCTTGGGCAGGATGCTCAGGTTGATGAAGGAGGGGCTGCGAATCTTCAGGCGGTAGGGGACGCCGCCGCCCTTGCTGCAAAGATAAAAACCGAGTTCGCCCTTGGGATTCTCCGCGCCGAAATACACTTCGCCGGCGGGAGCATCGAGGCCCTGGGTGGCGACGATGAAGTGGTGGATGAGCTCCTCCATCTTCATGAGCACGCCTTCCTTCTTCGGAAGCATGCCCTTGGGGTCGCCCACGTTGATGGCGCCACCGGGGAGGTCAGCGAGCACCTGATTCAGGATGCGGACGCTCTGGCGCATCTCTTCCATGCGGACGAGGTAGCGGTCATAGCTGTCCCCCGTGGTGCCGATGGGGATGTCGAACTCGTACTTGTCGTAGTCGAGATAGGGATTGGCTTTGCGGATGTCGAAGTCGACACCGCTGCCACGCGCATTCGGGCCAGTGATGCCCCAAGTGATGGCGTCTTCCTTCGTGATGACGCCGAGGCCCTGGGTACGGCCGAGGAAAATGCTGTTCTTCGAGAGCAGGGCTTCCAGCTCATCGATGACGGGGAGGATCTCACCCAGGAACTTCTTCAGGCCGGTGATGAAGGCCTCATTCATGTCGCGGGTCTGGCCGCCGACACGGGTGTAGCTGGTGGTGAAGCGGGCTCCGGTGAGCTGCTCGCTGAGATTGTAGAGCTTCTCGCGCTCCGTGAAGGTGTACAGGAACGCGGACATGGCGCCCACGTCCATGGCAAACACCCCCACACCGAGCAGGTGGGAGGAGATGCGGGCCATTTCGCAGCAGATGACGCGGATGGCCTTGCCACGGGCGGGGAGTTCCCAGCCCATGAGCTTTTCCACGGTCATGGCGTAGGCCACGTTGTTGGCGAGGGGGGCCAAGTAGTCCAACCGGTCCGTGTAGGGCACGAACTGGTTGTAATGCATGTTCTCGGCGATTTTCTCATCCCCACGGTGCAGGTAGCCGACATCCGGGTCTGCCTTGGTGATGATTTCACCGTCGAGTTCCAGCACCAGGCGGAGCACGCCGTGGGTGGCCGGGTGAGAGGGGCCCATGTTCAGCACCAGCTTCTCACCAATCATGTCTGACACCGCCTCTTCGTGCAGCGCGGATTTCGCGGCGGCATCGGGAGCTTCAAGTTCGCGGACGGTGGTAGCCATGAGGGAGGCGGAAGGGAGGGGCTGAAAGGGAAAGTGCCCGCGGCAGGGCGTGCGGCAAGATCAATTTGTGAAAAATTTCACAAGCGCGATCGGGGAGTGGACGGGCGCAGCCCAAAAGTAGCGACGGCTTCAGCCGTCTGGGTCAGGGCCATGACTGCGGGTTCGCCGCAAAAAGACGCAAAAGTCTCAAAAGGGATGAGGTCGCTGGGTGGAAGCACTGTGGCTGGGTCATTTCTGGTTAACCGCAAAGGGGCAGAGAGGCAAAGGACGCAGAGGATTATGGGGATGGGATCATGAGTGGTGAATGTGCCTCAAGAATGGTGCCCCTCGATGCGGAGGAGGCAGAGGGCGCGGAGGGATGCTTGCGGGCCTTCTCCGGCCATCCCCCACTCTTTTGAGCCTTTTGCGTCTTTTTGCGGCTACCTCATTCAGTCAGAGCGAACGCTCCACCTGCGCGTCTCTGCCTCCTCTGCTTCGAAACGCAACTACCCCACCCCGTGCCGCGCACCGCGGACCCAAAACCCTCCCCCCCTCTGCGTCCTTTGCCCCTCTGCCCCTTTGCGGTTAACCCGAAGCGTCTCCTTCACCCGCCACTCCCTTCCGCCCACCCTTTTGAGCCTTTTGCGTCTTTTTGCGGCTAATCCTCTCCGCACCACCCGCCTGCCGCTCAAAGTTACACGTATCTTCCGCGTGAACTCTCGAATCGTGCTTGACTCGCCCCCCGCGTATTCGATTGAACAGGGAATGTCGTCCCGCCGAAATGCTCCCAGCAAAAAACCGAAGTCCGACACTGCGGACCCGGTGCTGCGGCCGGAGTGGCTGGTGAAACAGGCGCCGATTGTCGCCAGCGTAGGTCCCACGGATGCGCCGCGGCTCATTCATGAGGACAAGCAACACGGCGCGTGGCTCTACCAGGGCGACTGCCTCGCGCTCATGGAGGCCGCGGTGGACCTGCATCCGAATGGCGTGTTTGACACTATCTTCGCCGACCCGCCCTACTTCCTCTCAAACGGCGGCATGACCTGCAAGAACGGCCGCATGGTGAAGGTGGACAAGGGCGACTGGGACAAGTCCCGCGGCGCGGAGCTGAACCATGAGTTCAACCTCGCCTGGCTGGAGTGGTGCCAGAAGGCGCTCAAGCCCGACGGCACCATCTGGGTGAGCGGCACGCACCACGTCATCTTTTCCGTGGGCTATGCGATGCAGCAGCTCGGGTTCAAGATTCTCAACGACATCACCTGGGAGAAGCCCAATCCCCCACCGAACCTCTCCTGCCGCTACTTCACCCACGCCACGGAAACCGTGCTCTGGGCCGCGAAGTCCGCAAAGAGCAAGCACACCTTCAACTACGCCGCCATGAAGGCCGTGACCGGCAAGCAGATGAAGTCCGTGTGGCGCTTCCCCGCGCCAGGCAAGGACGAGAAGCAGCACGGCAGGCACCCCACGCAGAAGCCGCTCACCCTGGTGGAACGCTGCATCCTCTCCTCCACCAAGGAAGGCGCGCTGGTCTATGACCCCTTCATGGGCAGCGGCACCACGGGAGTCGCTGCCTTGCGCACGGGACGACGCTTCGTCGGCACCGAGATGGAGCGCGACCACGCCACGCTCGCGGTGAAGCGCGTGAGCCATGCGCTGTCCACACCCGCATCGTCGGCATCATCTTCCATCACACCACATCATCCCTCATTGAATCAACATGGCTGGGCGTAAGACGGCAGTCGCCAACGGAGCGCAGCTCGTGAAGCTGTGCATGGAACTGGCCGCCAAGCTCGGCCTGCAGGCACGCGAACAGGTGGTCGTCGCCCGCCGCATCTGGGGAGCCCGCCGTCGCATCGATGTCGTCCTCACCGACCCCGTCACGCGCAAGACCCTGGGCATCGAGTGCAAGTTCCAGGGCGTGGAAGGCACTGCCGAGGAGAAGATTCCCTCCGTGATTCAAGACATCGCCGCCTGGCCCATCCCCGGCATCGTCGTCTTCGCCGGCGAAGGATTCACCGAGAACATGAAGTCCTTCCTCATCTCCACCGGCAAAGCCGTGGAGTTCGAGGACGTGGAGCCGTGGCTGCGGTTGTTCTTTGGGCTGGAGTTGGAGTGAGGGGGAAGTCTTGCGCCTTGCGCTTTGAATGTGACCTGCTCTGTTCTGTAACATCCTCGCCAAACTCATGGCTGAATTTCCCCACCGTCAGACTCTCATGCAGGCCTCCTTGGAAGCCCTGCAGAAGCTTGGCGGCTCAGCTTCAAAAGAGGAGTTGGTTCAAGAAGTCATCGCCTTACTGAAGCTCCCCGATGAAATAGTGGAGCAGAAACACAAGACACGCTCCGCGACCTACAATCGCACCCATCTCGACTATGAGCTCGCGTGGTCTTGGACTTACCTGAAGCAGCTTGGCTTCTTGGAAAATTCTATTCGCGGAATTTGGGCATTGACCGCGAAGGGCAAGACCGGAACCCTGAAGAACCTTGGCGAGGCCACCGAACGAGAGACAGAAGCTGAGATGAATGCCTCCTCGTGGGAGGAAACACTTCTTCGCTTTCTAATCGATAGGCTCTCTCCCAAGGCGTTTGAGAGATTAATCCAGCGCGTGCTCCGCGAAACGGGATTCAGCCAGGTGGAAATCACCGGCAATACGAACGATGGAGGCATCGATGGCCGGGGCATTGCCACTATCAATGGCATGCTTAGCTTCCGCGTGGTGTTTCAATGCAAGCGCCACAAAGGCGGCGTCGGCGCACCTGTGGTTCGAGATTTTCGAGGAGCCATGCAGGGTAGAGCCGACAAGGGCTTATTGATCACGACAGGGCATTTCACGAGAGAAGCCATCAAGGAATCGAATCGTGACGGAGCCATTGCAATTGACCTCTACGACGGCAGCAAATTGGTCGCAAAACTCAAGACACTGGGTCTTGGCGTCAAAGTCACGCAAGTTGAGCACGTGGAAATCGACGAAGGTTGGTTTGACACTTTGTGAAGCGCCGGCTAGTGCCTCCCTCAGGAGGACACATGCATACAGACTCACTGGTTTGCAAAACGGTTCGAGGACACTTGCTTCGAAACATTGGCAAGGGGCTCAGCATTGCGTCACTGGGTGGGTCAGACTACGGAACATCTGCCGTTGAGGATGCCATTCGAGAGCTGTCGGAAAGCCAGGGATACGTGATTGAAAGATTAGATGCAGACACTCCCGCATCGTTTGTCCTTCACAACCCCGCTCCACTTCCGTGGTTCGACCGCTCAATTCCGCTACAGCTCGTTTCCACCCTCATCGAACAAGATGACATTGCCTGTAGTAGGTGTGGTGCAGTGTCTGGTGAACCAGATCCCTATGACAACACGCGTCGGGTGCGGCTCTACATAGATTGGATAGCTGGCGAACCACAAGTATGCTTGCCCGAGTTGAGCGACCTCCGGGCCATTTGTTCTGTTTGTAATGAGGGTGCCTCAAACATCACGCTGCAAAGACCAACCGCTCACAAACTTCTGGTTCAAATCAGGCGTGCTCCAGCACCTGACCAAATCGAGGTGCTAAAGTGGCTGGCGTCGAAATTTCCTAAGCAGATGGTTGAACTAGCGAGTTCATCCAAGCCAAAGAAGCCTGCCGAATCGTAGGAGCACCATCAATCAGGCGCTCGGAACCATTCACCTCCCCCTTGACATCCGTCCAACAAAGTGTTCACTCGAACACTTATGAACCCACCCATTCATGATGTCGTTGAGCGCGTGCCCGGAGAGGGCGATTCGGTGCGAGTTTGGCTGGGGGATGGCATGGAGTTGGCGGCCATCTTCAGCATGCATTGGTGGGATGAGGCGAAGGCACGCCCCATCCACCCGCATCCGGTACGCTGGCAGATGAGGCAGGGATCCGGGAATGGAAATGCCCCAGGGGAAAGGCAGCCGGAGCTGGGGTTGGGACTTGGCTTGGGGCTGGAGGCTTGAAGCTAGCAGCCCGAAGCCTGCGACGGGGATTACGGGGCGACACTTGGCGAAGGCGGCCGCTCCTTAAAGACGCACAACTCGTCTTCATCGCAGCCAGTCCTGCCTCACCCCACACTCTGGTGGGACCAAATCTTGTTCCCGAAGGGATCCGTCACCTCCACGACTTTCGCATTCCAGGGCATGGTCTGTACGGAGGGATTCATGCGCGGGTGGCGGCGGATGCTGGTGATTTCTTGATGCAGGGCATCGGCGTCATCGACATGAATCACTGCCTTGGAACCTGGAGTGCAGTCACCGTGATGCTCAGTGAGATGAAGCAAGGTGCCCCCGCGGCTGATTTGCAGGTAGCGCGGGTAATCAGGTGTGTACTGGTGCTCCCAGTCCACGGTGAAACCAAGCCAGTCGCGGTAGAAGGCCAGAGCCTGATCGTAGTCGAAGATGCGAAAGACAGGGATGGCGGGCTGGAAGGCCATGACAGTATGGAGTGGGGAGACGCGGTACGAAGGCGTGAAGTCTCACGCCAGAGGCGCCTGCACGGCAGCCGGTGTCATCGGACGCCCCAGCATGCCCTCGCGCATTTCACCCTTCTGATTCGCCTGCCAGTACTGACCGGTGGCAGGCTCCAGGCAGGTGAGCCACTGGCCTCCGTAGGCAAAGGTATCAATGCAGATGCCGTGGCCGAAGTCGCGGGGCTCGCCGTTGCGCTGGGGGGTGTGGCCGCAGACGAGGGTCTTGCCGGAGACGTGGCGTCCGGAGTTCCAATAGCGCTCCCAGTAAAGCATGTGATCCTGCTGCTCATTCATGGGCGCCTCTGGATCCACGGTGGCGTGCACATAGATGTGCGTAGCAGTCTCGTGATAGGGCAGTGTCTTTTGTAGAAAGTCCCAATGTGCATCCGGAATCCCCGCGAGCTTCGTGCCCATGTAGGAGGCGATGGTGGCATCCCCGCCGGCGTCGCACCAATCACGGATGATGGCCTCATCCCGATGCGCCATGAGCATCATAATCTCATGATTCCCCCGCAGCGTGATGAGCTGCACTACTTGCGTGCTGCGCAAGGCCATGAGCCTCTCGATGACACCACACGAATCCGGCCCGCGATCGACATAGTCCCCCAGGGTCACCAACGCATCCTCGGAAGACAAGGGCACGATGGAGAGCAGTGCCTCAAAGGCCGCGAGGCAGCCGTGGATGTCGCCAATGGCAAAGGTTCGCATGGGGATTTGTGACGGAGGGAAGACAACGATGCAAAACAACTATTCAATAGGACTAAAAACCAAAAAAACCAGCACCTCTGTGTGAAAGAGCCGTACACGTGAGCCCCCCATCACCAGCATCTCCCACGCCATCACCTCCAGTCGGCACGTTTTTTGCAGCACAGGAAAAACTGCTGGTGCCAGGAGGAAAATTCACGATTCATGCCCTCTCCTGAATCGTGCTCAAGGCCGCCTCCAGCCGTCATGAGACCCACCAAGAAAACCGGGCTCACAGAGCCCATTCGCCGGAAAACTGTTTCCCTACCTAAACCGCATACTTCCCCCCACCCCAGATGTTTTCCATGAGGATCCCAAGGATGTAACAGATGGGATTTGTATCCACTTGGATGGCCTCAGCAGACACAACCGCGAAGCGGCAGGACCAACTCAGAAGTCCATTCCCGAAATTGCAACGGTGCCGTCATCCAGCTTCATGCATTGCATCTCATGATCCCGACGCTGCTTCCGAGTTTTGTACCTACTTGCGCGAACGCTCCCCTCAAAAACAAGGTCCAGGAAATGGGCGAATTTTGCACGGCGCATGCATCTCAACTGCTCGACCGATTCGCACACTCCGTTCATCCTGAATGGAGCCAGTTGTCGGACTCGAACCGACGACCTGCTGATTACAAATCAGTGAGAACATTGTCACCGATTGTCGCTCATTGTCCGCCATTGTCACACTAAATTGTTGTACTCCAACATTTTGTGGCAAATTGGCTCGGTCACTCGTTGACATGTTGAGTCGAACGCGGACAGTGAAAGTGTCCAAAAAGTGTCCTGCTTTTTGCCATGCATTCAAAGACAGATATCCGGCATTGGCGCAGCGTCGTCTTCAGACCCAAAGTTAGTAAATCGGGTCGGGAGATTCAGCAGCTTTATGTGAAGATTCAATACAGAGGTCGGCGCGAAACGTTCGCGCTACAAACCAACAACCAAGACAAAGCTGCGGAAAAAGCCCGCCAGATCTATCTCTCCCTCGTTGCCAAGGGCTGGGATGAAACGTTGGCGGAGCGTAAGCCCAAGAAGCACAGGGCCGCTGGCAAGGTGGCCACAGTGGGAGACCTAATCAAAGTCGCTTCAGAAAGGAGCGATATCGAGCGCCGCACAGTGGCGGACTACTGCCGGGCTTTTCGCCTCATCGTGGGTCACATTCTTGGCATGGGTGCGGCGCCCAGGAATAGCTCCCGGGATGATCTGCGGAGACGCCAAGCCCGAATTGATCAGACAATGCTTTCGTCAATCACCACTCTGAAGATCGAGCAATGGCGCCACAAGATTCTAGCTACGGCAGCGAGTAAGGGCCCCTCCGTTTCCCGGCGGGCTAAGAACTCTCTGAATTCCCAGCTGCGTCAGGCAAAGTCACTCTTCAGTGGAAACGCGTTGAAGTATTTAGAGGAAGGTAAACTCATTCACAATCCATTCGAAGGGGTGGGTTTGGAGCCCCGGCAGTCAATGCGATATCACAGCGAGATCGATCTCGACCATCTAATCGATTTAGCACTCCATGGTAATAAGGAGCGGGACATTGATCGGCTTCCATCTGCACAATTGAAAGTATTTCTCCTGGCGGCTCTCGCCGGTCTTCGGCGGAATGAAATTGACAAACTCGAGTGGAGCTCGTTTCGGTGGGACGAGAACACGATTCGCCTGCAAGCAACCGACTACTTCAGACCCAAGACGGAAGAGTCACTGGGCGACGTAAATGTCGACCGAGAACTGATGCATGCTCTCCAAACGCTGAGGGGAAACTCAACGAGTGCCTTTGTGGTCGAAGCTCCCTCATCTCCCAGACTCAACGTTGGCTATTCGGCCTACAGGTGCACCAAAGTGTTCGATGCCACCACAAAATGGCTGCGGAATGCCGGGGTTAACACACGCACTCCACTCCACACTCTACGTAAGGAGTTTGGCAGTCTGATGTGTTCGCGATACGGCATCTACGTTGCATCGCGTGCACTGCGGCACCGGGACATTCACATTACTAGCCAGCACTACGTGGACACGAAGCAACGACTTGTTCCAGGTCTGTCGGGCGCCCTGGCTGTGGTGCGTTCGCCCACAGCATGACCCCTCAAAAAGCATGCCATGAGAGCCGACGCACCGATTCAAATATCCGACACCGTCATCCGACCAAGGTCCTCGCGTGAGCTTGTCACCTGTTTCATTGCGGAAAGGATGTGGCAGGAACCAGGAGTCACCGATACGTTCGAGACCATTCTTCCACCTTTGCTTAGTGAGTATGGAATTGTGCATGCACAAATCGTACAGACTTTGGAAGGATATTTTGCAAAACTAGGCGACAATGCGGCCATCAGTGATTTTGCGGAGTTCCCGACATCTGGACGCGTTGACTTCAAAGAGACAATTCTCGGATCGGATCAGCCCGCTGAGGCATTCAACAGTATCTTACGCCGCCATCTCTCGTTTTGCGGAATTCTGCAACCTGACGACTGGCCAGAACAGAAAGGTCCATTGCCGACGCTTCCCGTGATTCCTTGGCTGCTGTTTCGAGGGGCTGTCTTCTCAGACAAGAGGCTTCTGAACTCCACGACGTCTGCTGAACTTGCACGCGCTCTAGCAACTGAGAGAAGTCTGCCAAAGTGGATTAGGGAAAAAATTGTTCCGCAAAACTGCGAGCGATATGTGCGCCGCCTGAAAGATGCGCTTGTCCTCGTCCGAAAGGGCAGATTGAGCCGCTTCAACGAGGCGGGGGGCAACGCTTCAGAGATGGCATCGGCCCTTCCCGAGCTCGCTATCATGTATCCAAAGAGCTTACAAACGCTTGGGGCCACGCTGCTAGACCTGGATAAGTTGAAGAGTGTTCTCGAGTGGATCCCAAACGCTGCCTATAAGAAACACATGGCTGCGAAAGGTGTGCACGTTGACTTTCGGCCGGCACTCAGCCCGGCACAGCTCGCCAAATTAGGGTTGCTTATGGCCGGGATTAGGCCTCAAGCTCTACCCGTCGACTTCACTCCACAGAACCCGCCAAACAAGCCTGCGTTGGGCGATGAAGAATCTGTCAAGGATATTTAGCCTACAGGATCCATTGTCCTCGACCTGTAGGGTGGGACAACTGGAAGAAGGGTCGAGGCCAGCAAAGGTGGCCACGTGCGACCTTTGTTGTCATTCAATGACGTAGCTGCGCTGTGCCGGGTATCCACCCGCACCGTTCGCCGTTTCGTTGCCCGAGGCCTACTAAAGCCGATCCATATCACTTCGAAGACAGTCAGGTTTTCGGAGGCCGATGTGCTTCGCTTGATAGAGGACTCAGGCATCACGAGCGATCAGGATTCGGCTTCTTCGTTCACTGAAATTACGCAAAGTTCGCACGGCCCCCGCAAGTGCGGGGAGAACCGGCGGCACGATTCGCCTTCGACTGCCGGTTCGGACACAAGCTCGCGCGTTGATTCTACGTGCGACTCGATGGGGGTGAAGAAGGAGGAACTCGCATGAGCGACGCCTTCGAATCTCCACTGCGTGCGCCCTCCGAGAAGGTAGCCGCGCACCAGAAACAAGCTCGGCTGAGCGGGTGCAATTCCCGCCGTGCTGACAGTGCATTGAAGCATCGGCCACGCGGCCCCGCCAGGAAGAATGCGGTGGAAGCGGAGCTGGCCGAAAAGCTGGAGGAGCGGGAACTGACCTGCTCCATACCGGCGAGCGAAGAGGCCATGGACAATACGGAACGCGTGAAGGACTGCATCGTCGTAAGCGCTAAGCTGCCTAACTCAGGAGCCGCTCGGAAACGGCGCGGCGGGCAGCATTCAAAAGGAATACGTCCCATAGCGGGTGTTGGTGGTGTGGATACACCAACGACTGTCACCCCTGGGATCGGCGAAAAGGTCCGCCCTAAAGCCTCAAATGCAGCCGAGCTTGAACGAGGAAATCTCCCTGCCGTGCTCCATGTGGATTGTTTCACAGTCCCCGTGGAGGATTCGTCTTCCGAATCAAGGCGTGCCGAACAAACCAACAAACCGGCGCAAACATGGAGCGAAGGAATCGCCCCAAAGCAGATGCTCGCGGTAACGCGCGGGATGAGCCCACAGGGCGACGGTTACGAAGGTAAGACTGAGACAGGCCCGATGCCCCAGAGCCGCAAGGTGGGGAAGAAGGTTGGAGAGGCCACCTGCTGGGAAGAAATTCCCTGGAAGCATGTGTACTCAACAACCTATCGGTGGGCGTGCCGCATTCATGCCGCTGCAAGAGCAAACGCAAACAAAGAGACAAAGATCCTGCAATCGCAAATGGCCCGCTGTTTTGCGGCGCGCCTCTACGCGGTCAGACAGGTGTGCGAAATCAATTCAGGAAGGAATAGCCCTGGCATCGACGGCGTGTGCCGCCTGACGAATCCGGAAAAGTGGGCGCTTGCGCAAAGCCTCAACTTTACAGAGCCCCACGCTCCCTTGCTCCGCAAGTGGATCCCGAAACCCGGAAAGTCAGAGCAGCGACCACTGTCCCTGCCAACGGTCAAAGACAGATGCCGCAGCAGGCTCGTCGCCCTCGTCCTTGAACCCGAGGTAGAGGCCCGACTGCATCGTGACGTGTACGGATTCCGTCCCGGGAGGTCGCAGCACGATGCGATCGCCTCGATCCGGAATTTCACAAACAAAGCCCGCAATGGTAAGTTTGTTTTGGACGCGGACATCGAAAACTTCTTCGGCTCTGTCCCTCGCGACTTTCTGATGCGCAGCCTCAAGCTGCCCCGCCCTCTCCTGCGGTTCATCCGTTCGATGCTACATGCGCCGACGATGGACAGCGGGAGGCTGATGCGCACCACCGGCATACCTCAAGGCAGTCCTCTGTCTCCCGTCCTCGCCAACCTGGTTCTCTCCGGGATGCATGAGCATGTGGAGCAGCACTTCCTGAAACTGAGGCACACTGACCAGACAACTCGCTGGAAGGTCCCAGCCATCATCGTATACGCTGATGACTTGGTGGCTCTCCACACGAGCGAAGAGGCCCTCGCACACACGCGCGACGCACTGAACGACTTCCTGCGCATCCGCGGATTGAGACTGCATCCCACGAAGACACAAGTCCGCCACACGGTGGAAAGGTCCTTCGGCAACGTTGGCTTCGACTTTCTCGGCTTCACCATCCGGTCATTCCCGGTTGGGAAGCATAAGAAGACCGCAAGCCAGTCAGGAATGCAGACCCTCATCCAACCGAGCCGCAAGAGCCTGCTCAGGCACCACGCACAACTGGCCACCATTCTGCGATACCACCGGCACTCGCCAACCCGCGATGTCATAGCCGCCCTGAACCGGAACATCCGGGCATGGAGCGCCTACTACAAAACGGAGAACGTGAGCAACGCGTTCTCGCGTGAAGACCACACCCTCTTTCAGATGTTGTGGGCCTTCATCAAGAGACGCCATCAGAAGAAGACGCCAGCCAAGGAGCTGTACGCCCTCTACTGGCCATCGGTGAATGGGCGCAAACGATTCCGTGATCCCAACGGCGGAGAACCTCTCTTGAGCCATGCAGACTTCCTAGTGGAGCCGCATATTAAGGTCCGAGGGTCACTCTCCTTCTACAACGGGGACCGGATCTATTGGGCGACCAGACGAAAGAGGATCCACGCACTCGCCAGGGCCCGGAGGAAACTCCGTGACCATGGAGAAGACGAGGTAGACACGCATCATGCTGCCGGTGTCTCTGAGACCCAGACAGCAGAGGATCTGTGGCTGCTTCACAGAGCTCGAGCTCTTGCAGAGCGAGTAACCGGGGAGCCGGATGCGGTGAAAGCCGCCCGTCCGGTTCTGAAGGAGAGGTCGGACCCGGCGACGGGCTGATCGACTCTAACACCACAACACGCGCGAGCCAGTGTCCCAACTTAGAAGGCAAGCACATCTACCAACAGAGTGACTAATCCCATGGAAGACAAAACTGCAGCAGAAGCTCTCATGACGCCGAAGGAAGCTGCACTTCATCTGAAGTGCCAGCGGCCTAACATTTATCCTCTCATCAAATCAGGCAAGCTCGTGGGCGTCAAGAAGGAGCGCATCACGATGGTCACGAAGGAATCCGTTTCGGCGCTCGCGAAGGCGCGGGGCCACAACGCTCCGGAAATCCAATCTCAGGATCTCAAGACATCGAAGCACGTGGCTGGTGAGACTGGAGATCCTGCCGCCATCAAAAAAGCGGACGTGGTGGACACGCCATCGATCAACCCCCGCGAGCCCGCCAACACCGGCGAGTCGACTCTCCAGATCACGACCATGGAGCGCAGGGTTCCCATCCGCACCATCGTGTTTGATGAAAGCGTCCAAGTGCGTGTGAACCTCGACGAGGCCACGGTCCTTGAATACTCCGAGCGGATGCGCGCCGGTGAAATGTTCCCCCCGGTCCAACTATTTGATGACAAGGGAAAGCTTTTTATCGGCGATGGATGGCATCGTTTGAAGGCCGCGAAAACGCTCAACTACGTCCATTTCCCTGCGGTTGTGAGCACCGGCGGCAGGCTCGCTGCCATCAAGTTTGCATTGTCCGCAAATGCCTCCCACGGCTTGCCGCGCAGCCAGGCGGACAAGCACAAGGCGATTGTGGTCGCAGCTCTCGAGTTTCCCAACATCAGCAACCGCGAGCTCGCGCGCCTTTGCGCCGTCAGCGAGGGATTTGTCAGAACGCACCGCACCAGTTGCGTAACAAACGCACCTGATACTCGGCTGGGTGCGGATGGGAAGCGCTATGCGTCCCGGAAGCCCAGCGGACAGCAGAAGAAAGCCGGGCTACTTGATCCCCGCGTCCGTCAGAAGGCGAACGAGGCTCAGGCGAAAAAGGTCTGCGCATTACTTGAGCGCTTAGACCTCCCCTCACTGCTTGCCATCCGCGGCACCCTTGAGTCGAAGATTGCGCTGTTCGCAGCGGAAAAGAACAGCGCCGCAGCAACACCGACCACCCCTTCGAAGAAGGTCGCATGACCACATTCCATTTTTCTCTCATGAAGGACACAAAAATCGAGTGGGCACACCACACATTCAATCCGTGGTGGGGATGCAGGAAGGTCTCCCCTGCTTGCCTGCACTGCTATGCTGAGACCTTTGCCAAACGTGTGGGACAGCCCGTGTGGGGTAGCCGCGCACCCAGGCGTTTCTTTGGCGATGCTCACTGGAACGAACCTCTCAAGTGGAACGAGGAAGCGAAGGCCAATGGTGTTCGCCGGCGCGTGTTCTGCGCCAGTATGGCGGACGTGTTTGAGAACCGCACTGACTTGAATCCCTGGCGTGAACGGCTCTGGGCATTGATCGAAGCCACACCCTGGCTCGATTGGCTCCTGCTTACGAAACGCCCCGAGAACATCGAATCCATGGTGCCTTGGAAGAATGGTTCATGGCCCCCTAACGTGTGGCTTGGAACGACCGTCGAGTCTCAGGAATACGCCGAGCAGAGGCTGCCTCATTTGCTGAAGCATGCTGCAGCGGTCCGCTTCCTTTCGTGTGAGCCGTTACTGGGGCCGGTTGACCTTTCGGCCTGGTTCCAGAAGCCGGAACTCTATCCCATCGACTGGGTAATCGTAGGAGGCGAAAGCGGTCACCACTCTCGCCCGATGTATCCGCAGTGGGCTCAGGACCTGTTGCATCAGTGTGTTGCCGCCAAGGTGCCTTTCCATTTCAAGCAGTGGGGTGATTGGAAGCCGGTTCGCAAATCCAGCGGCCGGAGGAAGACGTTGCACGATTCGGTAGATGGAAAGAGCATTATCCTGGAACGCGTCGGGAAGAAGGCAGCGGGAAGGACGTTGCTTGGCAGGACCTGGGATCAGGTTCCGAAGCCGCGGTCGTAGACCGCAGGTTCCCCGTGCTCCCTCGCACGTGAGCACCATCAGCGACTCATGACACCTACTGCCTGGAGGCCTTGAGCTTGTCTCTGAGTTCTTCTAATCGCTGTGTTTTCTTGCGCTGCGCATCGCGTTGCTGCAGCTCACTGCGACACGCGATGGAGCCAAGTACGCCGATGATGATCACATACGTCCATGTGCGCCAAACAGGACGCCTCTTCTGAGTTCCCAGGACAGCAGAGATCAACAGCAAAATGGTGCCCAGAGGGCCGAGCAAAGCTGAGAAACCTTCGGACATGGCCAATGGGGCTACTTCGATTCCAACAGCGAATCCATGGCGGCTTTCCCGAGAATCACTCCAATGCCAAAGGCGATTTCTCCGACTTCTTGGTTTGTGGTGCCAGTAGTTTCCACCAATTCATGGGCAGTCACTGCGTTCAGGGCAGCGTTGAACTTCAGGCGTAGCTTCGTATGTCCCGTGGGGCGCACGACCCCCTGCCAGAAGAGGGTGTAATCCACAACGTAGCGCTGGATGCCCTCCGCAGATGTCTTGGTGGCACCTTCCTTCCAGTCGATAGAAACATCCGTCACGCATACACTTACCCCGGAGCCGACCGGGTGGATTGCTTGGAAGAGCCCCTGGGCACCGGTAACGGTCGTGCCATCCTGTAACTTAATCGGCGAGTTCAGGTCAGCCTCCAGTCGCAACTTGAAGAGCTTCCGGAAGGACTCCTCAGATGTGATTGCTCCGTCTGTCTCTGCGGTCTCCAGTTCCGCCTCCCACTCGCCGACTTGCCGATCTGTTCCTGTCTTTGGATTTGCAGCACTGACGTATTCGCCGATTAGCTTATCTCCTCGACGCACCCCTTCCCAAGTGATGGAAAGTCCCCATAGCGGGTCGGAGGTGGTGAACTTGTAGGTATTACCGGCGCGGGATCCCTTGAGCGGCCCGCTGCCGACCAGCCACCCACTGATGGACATGTATCCTTCAAGAGCGCCGTCGGGCTTCTGCACAACGAAGAGCTTGAGCAAGCCGTCCACCCCGTGGGTGACGTTCCGGCAGGTGCCTGCGAATAATGTTGAGTCGTCCGCGCGGACGGTAAAGGCGAGTGTCAAAAGACTCACCAGCAAAAGGGCCGAACGACATGTTTTCGACTTCATGGGTAATAACCGTGTTTTAGCACCGGCTACCCAAACCTATTTGCTCTCATTTTGGAAGCAAGAGGTTTTGCTCTCAAAATCGCAGCGTGCGCAAAGCCGTCCACAGCGCCCTGTCCAAAATTTTCTGCGACCGCGTGAGGGCGCTGCGGGAGAAAGCTGGCATGACCCAACGAGACCTTGCTGAAGCCTTGGGCCGCGAGCACGGCATGGTTGCACGTATTGAGTTGGGTGAGCGCCGGGTGGATCTGGTGGAGGCATATGAGCTATTCAAAGCCCTGAAGGTCGATCCGGTCCGGGAAACGGCAGTGCTCATGAAACGGTTTGCCGAGGCCGGTTGATTTTGGCCTTGGAAAGTCTGCAGTCCTCCAACGACACCACCTGCAAAACTGACAATTGACAATTCGCGGTGGGCCTTCATCGTTACAATCGAAATGAGATCCCCTCTCAAAAACCGGCTTCTTGGCCTTCTGACGTTGCTGCTTTTTGCGGCGGGGATTTTCTATCAACCGCTCTGTTCGGCAGGGTTCATCGACTGCCCGCCGTGTCATGAGGAGTCTACCGCGGGTGGCGGTGAGGAGGAAGGTGATTGCCCGACTTGCCAGAAGTCGGCGCAGTTGGCTCATTCGACCCAGCAGCCGACGAAGTCAGTGGATGCACAGGTTGCGCTTTTCCAACTAGCCTTTGCCTTGGCTGAACAATTTGTGCTTACGGCTCCGGAGAGTCCGGTTGAGGTGCCCAAGCCTCAGACGACCGACACACCAAAGTCGCTCATTATCCGGGACATCAAGCGAAGTATCCCGATTCGCGGCCCATCGATCACGGCCTAACAGAAGCTGCCGCTAGAGCGAGCTTCTGACCTAGCGACCTGCCCCAATACAGGGGCGATGGCGCATTTTCGTGTCTTCATGCCGAGCAGTGGCAGGGCACATTTCCTCAAACCGTGATCTGTCAAAATTATGCCTCGAATCTACGTCTTCCTTACCCTTCTGCTTGCCCTGGCGCAGGCCCCTCGCATGCCCGGCGCGGCGCCTGAGCGTGCGGTGGACACTCTCGTCAAAGAGGTGCTCGCCAAGAACCCCGAGATTGCTTTCTACGAAGCGGAGATTGCTGCAGCCCGGGCCGGACGGTCTGTAGCGGGACGCCTCTCCAATCCTGAATTGAGCCTGGAAATTGGGCACAAAAGGGTATCTTCTGGCAACGGAACTTCCGAGGGGCTTGCCTACGCGACAAGCATCGTCCAGCCCATCGAATGGCCAGGCCGACTCGGGCTCCGGAAGGCCATTGCCAACCGCGACATTGCCCTGGCAGAACTTGGGCTGGAACGCTTCAAATTCCACCTCGCATCACGGGTGCGCACACTGGCGTACACGCTGGCGGCAAATCAGGATGTCTCCAAGGCTGCCAACGAAGTGGCGGATCGCTACAAGGACCTCAAGGACGTGATGGTGCAACGCGAGCCGGCGGGCATAGCCCCACAGCTCGAACTCAAGACCATCGAAGCCGCTGCCGTGGTGTCCCAATCGAAGGCCGCCAAGGCGGACATCGAGGTGCAGAAGGCATTGCTGGAGCTGAATCAGCTCATGGGTCTGCGTGCCGATTCCACCCTGACCGTCGTTCGACCGGCATTCACTCTGGGGGAACTTCCTTCTTCCGAAAAGCTGCTGCGAACCGCTGCTGAAAACAACTATGAGCTGCGAATTCGCCGCTCAGAGCTTGAGCAACAGGGCTTCAAAGTCGCCCTGGCCGAGAACGAGCGCTATCCCACCTTCACTGTCGGCCCGTATGTTTCGCAAGAACGAGCGGATGAGCGGGAGACCGTTGTCGGACTCAGCTTGTCGGTCCCTCTACCGGTGTGGAACGACGGCAAGGCGAACGTGACCACGGCGCAGGCTCGGCAGATTCAGGCTCAAGCCACGCTCAATACCGCTCAGCGGGAGATGGAAAAGCAGGTGATGGAAGCCGTCCTGCTCTTCAGATCGCATCAAAAGCGGCTGAGTCTCTGGAAGGACGATGGCATCGCCAAGTTCAGCGAGGCGGCCTCTCTTGCCGATCGCCACTACCGCCTTGGAGCAGTTCCCATCACCACATACGTCGAGCTCCAGGATAAGTATCTCGAAGCAGTTGAAGCCATCAATGAGGCACAGGCCGAAGCGCTGGAAGCGGCCCTTACACTCGAAGAGCTGACCGGAACCCCGGCAAGCCTCGTCCGTCCAGCTAAACAAAAAGCTGAATAAGCAAAACAGGACCCTCACCATGAAAATTCTAATCGCTACTCTCATTCTTTCCCTCGCCGGCATCATGACGAGCTGCACGGAATCTCAGGCCAGCAATGTGCATGCAGCCGAAGCCGCTCCTGAGAACGGCGCTCAGTTCAAGGAGGGCAAAGGTGTTGCCCTGACGGAGGTGATGGCAAAATCCATCAATCTCCAGACTGCCGAGGTGGCGGAGGAAACACTCACGCCGACGATCTCCCTTCAGCTACAGACGGTGGAACGAGGCGCCGAAGCCTGCGGATGGCTGACCGAGGAACAGGCGGCAAGCATCCGTCCTGGCATGGAAGTGGAACTTCAAGCTACCCAGCCCAAGCCTGCCACACTCAAGGGCAAGGTGACTCGGGTGGACAAGGCGGGCTTCTCAACCACCGGGGAACTGGAGGTCGCTGTAGCGCTGCCCTCGGCTTTCGATGCGGGCATCGCCTTCAGTGGCACCGTTAAGCTGCCAGAGAGCGAAGGGCACACCGCCATCGCGAAATCCGCACTTCTTTCCACCGCGGAAGGCAACTTCGTTTATGCGAAGAACGGAGAGTTCTACGTCAGGACCCCAATCAAAGTGGGAGCCGTGAGCGGCGAACATGTGGAGATAGCCGAGGGGCTCTATGCTGGCGATGAAGTTGTGACGTCGCCCGTGATGTCACTGTGGCTTGCGGAGCTGCAGGTGCTTCGTGGTGGCAAAGCATGCACATGCGGACACTGATATGCTTGGCCGTCTCATCGAGTACGCAATGCGGCAACGGGTGACCGTGCTGCTCGCCACAATCGTGTTGATCGGTGTAGGCTCATGGTCAGCGCTCAAGCTGCCCATCGATGCCGTTCCGGACATCACCAATCCGCAGGTGCAGATCAACACAGCAGTTCCGGCCCTCGCGCCTGAGGAAGTGGAGAAGCTGGTCACCTTCCCCATTGAGAGCGAGATGTCGGGCCTGCCGGACATGATGGAGCTGCGATCTCTTTCGAAGTTCGGACTCTCGCAGGTTACGATGACCTTCAAAGATGGGGTCGACCTCTATCGCATGCGGCAGCTCGTTACCGAGCGCTTGCAGGGCGTGCTGGATGAACTGCCGGAGGGGCTCAGTCCCAAGCTCGCTCCCGTAGCCACCGGCCTTGGTGAAATCTTCTACTACAGTCTAGACTATACGGAAGACGCAGAGCACAAGCCGGCGACTCGTGAAGAGCAATTGATGGCTTTGGCGCAGATCCAGGAATATCAGGTTAAGCCACTCCTGAGAGGAACGAAGGGGGTGGTCGAGGTGAATACCAGTGGGGGCTACGAGAAGCAGATCGTCATTCAACCTGACCCGGCCCGCCTCGCGTCACGCGGCCTCTCGCTCGATTCGCTTGCCGAAATCGTGGAGCAGAACACCAAGAACTCCGGCGGAGGGTATGTCGAAATTGGGGGAGAGCAGCTCATCGTCCGGGCGCCGACGCGGGTAAACACCATCGAAGAGATTGCCAGCCTGCCGCTCAAGTTTGGCGGCGGAGTGAAACCGATTCTGCTGAGTGAAGTGGCCACGGTTTCCATCGGCAGCAACTTCCGAACCGGCGCGAGCACTGACGACGGAAAAGAATCGCTGGTCGGCGCTGCCATCATGCTTGCCGGGGAGAACTCCCGACTGGTCGCAAAGGCCGTCCGTGCCCGGTTGGATGAGATTCAGGAAAAGCTCCCCCACGGAGTTGTGATCCGCCCTCTCTATGACCGCAGCGAATTGGTGAATCGCACCATTGCAACGGTAGAGAAGAATCTCGCGGAGGGTGCCCTGCTCGTGGTGGTGGTGCTTTTCCTGCTTCTGGGCAATTGGCGCGCAGCATTCATTGTCGCACTCGTCATCCCGCTTTCGATGCAGTTCGCCATATCCGGAATGGTGCAGTGGCATTTGAGCGGCAACCTCATGAGCCTCGGGGCCATCGACTTTGGCCTCATCATCGACGGGGCGGTCGTCATGGTGGAGAACATCGTCCGCCACCTCGGAGAGAGACAGCATGAGCTGGGACGAAAGCTGACCTCCGATGAACGGCGGCAGGAGGTTCTGCGCTCCGCCAGGGAGGTGGCCAATCCGATGTTCTTCGGCGTGCTCATCATCACCGTGGTGTATGTGCCTATCCTCGCGCTTCAGGGAATTGAGGGGAAGATGTTCCAGCCTATGGCTCTGGTGGTGATGCTGGCACTCGGCGGCTCCCTGGTGCTGGCCCTGTTCCTGATGCCGGTGCTTTGCTCCTACCTCCTGGGGGGCAACATCAAGGAAAAAGACAACTGGCTCGTGACAGCTACCAAGCGTGTCTATGCACCGCTCCTGAAATTTGGCCTGCGTTTCCGCCTGCTGGTGGTCCTGCCCATGGTGCTGCTCTTCTGCTCGTCCATCTGGCTCTTCACCAAAATGGGAGCGGAGTTCATCCCTCAGCTTGATGAAGGTGACTTCGCCTTTCAACTCATTCGCAGCAGCAGTGCAGGACTCTCGGCTTCGCTGGAGCTTCAGAAGCAAAGCGAGGCTGTAATCCGAAAGGAGTTCCCGGAGGTGAAGGAAATATTCTCCCGCATCGGCACAGCCGAGGTGGCTACGGATCCGATGAATCCGAATGTGGCTGACACTTACATCATGCTCAAACCGCGGGAGCAGTGGCGGCAGAAAAACGGGAAACCCATCTCGAAAGAAGAGCTGGGTGCTCTCATGCGCAAGGCTCTCCTGGATCAGGTGCCGGGGCAGAACATCCTCGTCACCCAGCCCATTCAAATGCGTTTCAATGAGATCATGGCCGGTGCGCGAGCTGACCTTGTCTGCAAAGTGTTTGGTGACAGCTATGATGAACTCGAGCGCTTGGCAGGTGAGGTGCGAACCGCAATCATGGCGGTTCCCGGAGGTGGCGAAACCGAGTTCGACAGCATTGGCAAGAACCCAATGATCGAGATCCAGCCCGACCGGGAGGCTCTCCGCAAATTCAACGTCCATGCAGATGACCTCAATCGCTTGATTGAGACGGCCCTCGCCGGCGCAGAAGTGGGCATGGTCATTGAAGGCAATCGTCGCTCTCCCATCGAGGTCAGACTGTCCGATGAACGACGCAACGATATCGCGGCGATGTCGCGGCTTCCCCTGAGAACGGAGGAGGGCAGCATGCTCACGTTGGGGCAAGTCGCAAAAATCCAGCTCGTTCCGCAACCTGTGCAAATCGCGCGGGAAGATACACAGCGAAGAGTCAGCATCCTTATCAACGTGAGAGGGCGGGATACCGAGAGTTTCGTGCAGGAAGCAACCCGTGCCATCCACGAGAAAGTGAAGTTCCCGGACGGCTACTACTTCGAATTCGGCGGGCAGTTCAAGAATCTCGTGGAAGCCAGAGAGCGACTCCTCGTGGTCGTGCCAATGGCGTTGGCGCTCATCTTTGCCCTCATCTTCCTGTCCTTCGGCTCTCTCCGGCAGGCGGCCTTGATCTTCACCTGCGTGCCACTGGCTGTCACGGGTGGGATTTTCGCTCTCTACCTCAGAGGCATGCCTTTCACCATTTCGGCAGCCGTGGGGTTCATTGCCCTCAGCGGTATTGCCGTCTTGAACGGCATCATGCTGATTAGCTTCATCAACCAGCTTCGGACGCAAGGTTTGTCTCTTCGCGATGCCGTCGTTGAAGGGACTCTCACCCGTCTCCGGCCCAAACTGATGACCGCCTTTGTGGCCTCACTAGGCTTCGTTCCCATGGCCATCGCGACCGGCGCAGGAGCGGAAGTGCAGCGGCCCATCGCTACTGTGGTCATCGGCGGCATCATCACCTCGACTTTCCTCACCCTGCTCGTCGTGCCTGTGCTCTACGAGTGGATCGAGAGAAACACCAACCCGAAACCGAAATCAGAACCCGAAATCCGAACCTTATGAAAAAGCTACTGCTCTCCTTCGCCATGCTTGCCCTGGTCATCTCACCTGCGCTGGCGGACAAACACGTAAAGGCGGGCCCACGCAAAGGCCTCATCATGGAACTTCAGGGAAAGAATGCGGAGTTCTTTGTGGAGAAGGATCATACCGTGAGCATCGCATTCTATGATGCTTCAGGAAAAGCCCTCACCCCATCTGACGAGGTGGTGACCGCTACTGCTGAAGCTCCTTCCGGGAAGGCAAAGCTGGAGTTCGAGAAGAAAGGAAATCTCCTTGTCTCCAAAGCCCCGCTGCCTTCAGGCGATGGCTATCAAGTAGTGGTGCAGGCGAAGGCCAGCGCAGATGCGAAGTCCAAGAACTTCCGGGTCAAGCTGCAACTTCACACCTGCGCTGGGTGCAGCAACCCCGAGTATGCCTGTACCTGTGATGAATAGGTTTTGAGAAGTGCAGCCGTCGCCATCATGCCGTCGGCGGCTGCATGTCCGTCCCCCCCTGTCCTCTGGGCATTCCAGCAACTCTCCCTGAACATCTTGAGCATTTCTCGCTGAAGTCGGACAAACAATAGTACGAAAGGAAGCCATGAACTCATATCCAAGATGTCAAATCTTGATGTGGCTGACGATTGCCACCCTTGGTATCGGAGGACACTCAAACAAAGCATTGGCCCTGCCTCCGTCTTCGAGGACCTCTGATGGTACGATTGAAGATGTATGCACCACATGCAAGGCGGTCACCTTCAAGGATTCCAAAACGCAAAAGGCGTATTTTTTGGAGGTGACTCCACGCACAAAAATCTACTCCAACGGTATGGTATTGCCTTTTAGTTCGTTACAGCCCGGCACTGAAGCAAGAGTGACGCGAAAGCATCCTCTGTTCACACCGGCCTCGGCCAAGCGAATCTCAATCGATGGCCGTCCGAACGTTGATGCACGAACGAATGCTATAGGATCATCCAGCAAATGACATTGAACAAACTTGACGCCTTCACCGTCTGACAGCAGACTCTCGATAGCTAATGCGCAAACTCTGGCAGCTCACAGCTTTGCTTATGCTGGTACTATTTGTACCAGCATCGGGGCATTGCCTGTCCCCCGCTGGTGGGATTTTTGGCCTGCTGCCCTCGCTCGAAACGGATGCTGATCGCTCGCATGCAGAGCATTCCGAGAACGAGCCGGGGCACAATGAGAGTCAGCATGACTGCCCGACCAACAGTCTGCCAAAATCAACGTTACCTGTTCAGGTTCTGGCGCCAGCAGCTCCTTGCGAAGACATGCTGGCCATCTTTGCACTCTTGCAGCGTCTCGCTAATGAAGCGTTGCTGACCGAACAGGCCTCGTTGCCTGATACAGATGTTGATACCACGGCACTCACTAGTTCGTGGATCTTCACTTCGCGAGCGGCATTGCCTGCTCGCTGGCCATCAGAATTGGCCTGATCCCTGAGCGTCGCGGCTCCCTCACCTGAGGGGATTTGCCAACGCTCACCCATGAATACTCCGTAAGGCGGACTGCCTTCACGTGGAGTCACATCTGCGCCTTTTCGGCGAAGCCATGCTCATGGCGCTAGCAATTGCACTCACCATTCACTCAACGCGTTTCTCTTATGTTTCGGTTATTCTCTTTCCTCGCTGCGCTATCCATTGCCGGGCAGCTCTCAGCCCTGACGGTCAGCATCGATGGCATTCCCACTCGTGTACGCTCATCGAACCCGGACTTGGCCGCAGCGCGGCTTCGAATCGAAGAAGCCAAAGGCCGACTGCTCGGGGCCGGCCGTCTTTCCAATCCTGAAGCAGGGGCAGCATTCAAACACGACAAGAGATTTGAGGAAGGCACGGTCGAATTGTCTTTTGATCAAAGGTTCCCCGTTACAGCGCGTCTCCGACTCGAAAAGGTGCTCTCTGCGAAGCTGGTAGAAGCCGCCGAACTCGAAGTGCGTGACCGCGAAAGACTAACGATTGCGGAAGCGCAAGTCCTGGCGGTCAAGCTACTGGCCATTGATCAGCAGGCCGCTCTCCGCACGCAACAGGTTCAGCTTGCCAACAAACTCTCTACATTCGCAACGGATCGTGCGGCCAAGGGTGAAATCTCAGCGCTCGATGCAGCGCAGGCTCAAGTGGACAGCCAGCGCCTCCTCCTGGAGAGCAAAAAGCTGGAAGCCGAGCGCGTTGGTTTGGTAGGTGAATTGAAGCCGAAACTCGGGGTGTCAGCGACGGGCAACCTCGAAGTGACTGGGCCGCTTCCCAAAACAGCCTTGCCCAGCACGATTCCGTGGCAGCGCCGTGCTGACTACCAACTCTCATTGGTCAATGAACAAGCCTCTCTCATGGAGGTGGACCTCGCACGAGCCAAGAAGTGGGACGACGTCACCGCAGGCGTGATGTGGGAAGGAGAGCGCATGGAAGACGCTCCTGAAGGACTGGAGCGCACCGGCTTTTTTGGCTTCCGAGTCTCCATCCCGCTTCCGTTCTGGAACAAGAACCAGGGTGAGATCGCGGAGAAGACCGCTTCTGCCACAAGAGCAGTGCTCGAAACGAAAGCCTTGGCTTCCGACATCACCAATCAAGCGGCAGCTGCACGGGCGGATATGGCCGCCAACGCAAAACTCGCCACAGACACCAAGGACACCCTCCTTCCTCTCGTGCTTGAGCAGACCAGCAAGCTCGAAAAGGCATACGAGCAAGGACAAGTGGACCTCTTTACGGTTCTTCGTGCCCGCGAGCAGCGCCTTCAGCTTGAGGTCGCAGTGATCGACGCAACACGAGACTTCCACCTTGCCCGCATCAGGTACGAGTCCGCCACCGGCAAGCATGCTCCGGCAACTCTTAAACCCGCTTCCAGTTCGAAGTGAACTCCCGGCAAAATCTCTCCCATGTCATGAAAATCTCGCGATACCACATCATCATCATTGGTCTGCTTGCTGCAGTGTGCAGCGTTCAAGCCGTCGACACTAAACGTGCTGCAGCAACCGTCGTCCTAGACGATACGGGCGTGAAGAACCTCCGCATCGAGACGGTTGAGGTAGAAGAAACCGACTTCGAACAGACTGTGTTCGCTCTTGGAAGAGTCGAACACATACCGATTCGTGCGGGAGCGGTGAGCAGCCGCATTTCTGGAAGGGTCATCGATCTGAAAGTCAGTGTTGGCGACGCGGTCAAAAAAGGTCAGGAAGTGGCCCGCGTCGAGAGCAGGCAGCCCGGCGATCCTCCGCCGGTGGTTCCGCTCCTGGCTCCTCTTGACGGACTGGTCACTGAAAGCTCGGTGCGGATTGGCCAACCGGTAGAGCCTGAAAATGCCCTACTGGAAATTACCGACCTTTCCGAAGTGTATGCCATCGCCCGGGTGCCAGAGCATCAGGCTGGCAAGATGAAACCCGGCACCATTGCGCACATCAAGGTTACGGCGCTCCCTCAGGAGAAGTTCGATGGCGAGTTGCTGCGCTTTGGCACGACCGCCGATAAGGCGAGTGGCACCATAGACGCCATCTTTCGTCTACCGAATCCCACGGGGCTGCTGCGTCCGGGCATGCGCGCAGAGTTCAGCATTGTGATGAGCAAACGCGCCAATGTGGTGAGCATACCGCGTGCCTCTTTGCAAGGTGAAGCGAGTAACCGCTTCGTCTATGTGAAGGACTTCGACCTTCCCAACGCGTTTGTGAAAACTCCTGTCACGGTCGGCGAGATCAATGATCGTTTCGTGGAAGTCACCAACGGCCTGTTGCCGGCTGACGAGGTGGTGACGCGGGGAGCCTATTCCCTCTCCTTTGCGGGAGCCAGCAGCGTCTCTCTCAAAGAAGCGCTTGATGCCGCACATGGACATGAACATGCGGCAGATGGATCAGAGCTGACCCCGGAAAAGCTCGCAGAGGCGGAAGCCAAGAAGAAGGGCACGGCTGGCGGGCACGGCCACGAGGAGGGAGCCAGTCCGATGTGGAAGTACGCCAGCGGTGTTCTGCTGGTCTTGCTACTCATCTCCGTTTTCACAAAATCTCGTGGCTCACGCGATAGCGATGAAGCTCCCGCCAAGCCTGCTGGAAAGGAGGCTGCATAGTCCATGCTCAATAGAATGATCCATTGGGCGCTCGCTAACCGCGCGCTCGTATTCGGAGCTTCGCTCGTGCTCATGGTGCTTGGGCTTCGCACCGCAGTGCAGTTGCCTGTTGAGGTGCTTCCGGACCTTACGAAACCCACCGTAATCATCCTGACGGAAGCGCCTGGTCTTGCCCCGGAAGAAGTAGAAACTCGCGTCACTCAGCCAATCGAAAGCGCTCTTATGGGCGTGGCCGGGCTCACTCGCGTGCGCTCGAACTCTGACGTGGCGCTGTCGCTCGTCTATGTGGAGTTTGGCTGGGAGACGGACATCTACAAAGCGCGCATACTCGTGCAGGAGCGGTTGCAGGGCGTGCGTGAGCAGCTGCCTGAGGGTGTGCAGCCGTTCATGACGCCTGTTGCTTCCCTCATGGGAGAAATCCTGCTCGTCGGCGTGCGCAGCACGGTGAAAGAAGGTGAACCTGGTTACTTGCCCCCGCGTGAAGTCCGCTCGCTTGCTGATTGGACGATAAAGCGCCGTCTGCAAAGCATCTCCGGCATTGCGGAGATCCTCAACATGGGCGGCGGTGTCAAGCAGATCGAAATCCAGCCGGATCCTTACAAGATGCAGGCTAACGGAATCAGCTTCGACGAGCTTGAAGAAGCAGCGAGCGAAGCCGCTAACAATACCACGGGTGGATTCATCAATACCGGGCCCACGGAAATCATGGTGCGCAATCTCGCTATGACGGTGGAGTTGGACGACATCGCACGTACGCCGATCAAGAAGATCAACGACCGACCGATTTCAATCGGTGACGTGGCAGATGTTGTCTGGGGCATTGAGCCGATGCGCGGTGATGCCACTGTCAGCCAGTCGCCTGAGACTTCGCCTACCTACGGAGTCATCATGTCGATCACCAAGGCTCCCGGATTTGATACCCGAAAGCTCACCGAGCAGGTCAAAGCCGCACTTGAGGAGCTGAAGCCTACGTTCCCAAAAGGAGTGGAGACTACGCTTCTGTTCCAACAGAAGGACTTCATCGATCACGCCATCGGCAACCTGACGGAGGCCATTCGCGATGGTGCCATCATGGTGACCATCGTGCTCTTCCTCTTCCTGATGAACTTCCGCACGACGTTCATCACGCTCATGGCCATGCCGCTTTCCTTTGGCATCACCATGCTGGTGTTCAAATGGTTTGGAATCAGTGTGAACTCGATGACGCTTGGCGGTCTCGCCGTGGCCATCGGCATGGTTGTGGATGATGCCATTGTAGACGTTGAGAACGTCTTCCGAAGACTGCGTGAGAATGCAGCTCGCGAGAAACCGCACCCCCGGTTGCAGGTCATCGCCAATGCATCGGGTGAAGTGCGAAACTCCATCCTCTACGCGACGGTGCTCATCATCCTGGTGTTCCTGCCGCTGCTTGGGCTCACCGGCGTTGAGGGCAAGCTATTTGCCCCCATCGCGGTAGCCACGATCATCTCAATGGTCGCGTCCTTCATTGTGTCGCTGACGGCTATTCCCGTTCTGTGCTCCATGCTCCTGAATCCAAAGGAAGGCCACGAACACAAGGATGGATTTATCACGAGGGGGATGAAGTGGCTGCTGGAGAATACTTTGCTCAAGTTCGGCCTCAACCAGCCATACCTCATGCTGGGCATCGTGTTGATGATGGTAATCGGGGCATTCTCTCTCTACCCGAGAATGAACAAGGACTTCCTGCCGAAATTCCAGGAGGAGACTGCGTTGGTGGCTGCGACTGCCGCGCCCGGGACCTCATTGGAAGAGATGAACAAGATCTCCGATGTTCTGGAACAGCAGATATTGTCCGTACCTGAGGTGCGGAAAGTCGGGCGGCGTCTGGGGCGTGCTGAGCGCGGGGACCATGTGGTGCCTGTATCCACGGCCGAGTTTGACGTGGACTTCCGTGAACTGGAAGGGGAGCACAAAAGCAAAGGCCGCAGTCGCAAAGACATCCTGGCTGATATTAACCAGAAGGTGCGCTCTGTTCCCGGCGTCTTTGCCGTTGTCAGTGGTCCACTTGCTGACCGCATCGGCCACATGATGAGCGGCGTCTCCGCCCCTGTGGCAGTGAAAGTTTTTGGTCCGGACCTCGACAAGCTGCGTCAGATAGGCATCGAAATTCAGAAGGTCGCCAAAGGCATTCCTGGATTCGAAGATTGCAAGCTCGACCAGACCTCCAGCATTCCGCAGCTCCGTATCGAGGCTGACCGGGATCGTGCCAAAGCATACGGCATCGCGGCCGGAAAGCTCAACGATCAGCTCTCGGCGCTTATCGGTGGCAAAGAGGTGGCAGAACTCCGTGAGGGGCAGCGAGCGGTCAACCTTGTGACACGCCTACCTCTGGAATGGCGGGATTCTCCTGACAAGATCGCCGAACTGCCGGTAGAGACCGAGGAAGGACAGCGCATCCCGCTTTCTCTCGTTGCCGACGTGCGCGAGGCAAAGGGGCCCAACGTTATCTTCCGCGAGAATTCTCAGCGGCGCTTCGCTCTTGCGATCAAGCCGACGGTGCAGGATGTGACCAATCTGGTTACCCGTCTGCGCGATGAGGTGACTGCGCAGGTACAGTTCCCCGAGGGCTACTTCGTTACTTACGAAGGAGAGTTCCAGGCACAGAAGGAAGCGACGCAGCGTATCGCGATCTTCACGGCTGTGGTCCTCGGCATCATTGCCTTCCTGCTCTACGGCTACTTCCGCACGCCATTCTTCGCGTTTCAGGTGTTGTGCGACATCCCGCTGGCTCTGGTGGGCGGTCTCGTATTCACTTACTTCAAGCTGAACAACATCAGCATTGCCACGCTGGTGGGCTTTATCGCCGTAGCTGGTGTGGCTGCTCGAAACAGCATCATGCTGCTGAGCCACTACCTGCACCTGATGCAGCACGAAGGTGAGAGCTTCAGCAAGAAGATGGTGATTCGCGGCACCAAGGAACGGCTTGTACCCGTTCTTATGACTGCACTCGCGGCCGGCATCGGGCTTATCCCGCTTGTGTTGGCTGCAGACCAGCCGGGCAAGGAAATCCTGCATCCTGTGGCAGTAGTTATCGTCGGCGGCTTGGTGACGAGCACCATCCTGGGGCTCGGCGTCACGCCCACTGTCTTCTACACCTTCGGACGCAAGGCGGCTGACAAGGCAATCCAGAATGAGGCCCCAGCTTCACACTAGTCATATGAATTTCCAACGCGGTACCGGCATCCAACGCCGTGCCGTCGAGGCAAAACGACAAAGAACACAAACCAAACAAGGTAACTAAGACCATGAAACGACACATTATCACTACGCTTCTCACGCTTGCACTTGGGTTCACCCTGAGTGCTGCTGACAAGGACAAGCACGATCATGACCATGGCGCCAAGGCTGGCCCCACTGGAGGCAAACTCATCACAGAGATTGAGCCACACGCTGAGTTCTTCGTAAACAAAGACAAAAAGGTGGAAATCCGATTTGTGGATGATGACAACAAGGTGGTACCGCCCGCGGCTCAGACCGTCAATGTCACGTTGGGTGACCGGTCCGCCCCAACAAAACTCACCTTCACCAAAGAGGGTGACAAGCTCATCAGCGACAAGGCGATCCCGGCTGGCAACGATCTTCCGACCGTGGTGCAGATCAAAGCCACTCCCGATGCCAAGTCTGTGACGGAGAAGTTCAATCTGAACCTCAACGATTGCCCCACCTGCAAGAACAAGGAATACGCCTGCACCTGCGAGCACGGCGATGACCACAAGCACGAGAAGAAATAGTGCTTTGATGACCTGCAGCCCGGCTGCCTCAGGCACCGGGCTGCAGGTAATGCCCATTTCCACCATGAAGCGATTGCTGACCTTCGTTTTGCTAACCTTGTTTACCCAAGGCATTCCGTCTGCATTCGCAGACCATGCCGTTCGGGTTGAAGTCAAACTCTCTACGTCGCATGATGATCCCAAGAACAGCCAGGCAGAAGTGGTGAACAAGCAGATGACGGTAGTCCTCGCTGGCAGTGCGAAATCGGGAGGAGACAAGCTGACCGTCAAAGCACGTTTCTACGCGGACGACCTCAAGACCGACCAGCTTGTTGTGGAGAAGGAATTGCAGACGGAAACAACACTCATGAGTGGCAGGGTTGAGGTACCGCTAACTGCTGTCACCTTTAACTTCACACCCGCCCACGCAAAGAGCACGGGGACTGGAAGAAGAGCAAAGTCAGTGCGGGTTCCGGCAAGCGGCAGGCGCTACCACGGCTGGGTTGTTGAGGTGCTCAAAGGTAGTGAAGTGGTCGGTCAGGCGGCGAGCCATCCATCCCTTGTTGAGTCCCGGAACCAATAGAAAGGCGCAAAGGTTCAAAAGTGAATCCCTCTACCGATTCGAGTTCGTCAAAAAGGAAGAAACGAAAGTACACAGGTTGGCGACGTGGACGGATCCTAGTCACTCGCATTGTCGCCACGGTACTGTTCGCAGGATTGTTTGTAATCACTCATCCAACGGAACTGCATGGAATGAAAGATCTTCTGATGGCCGTGTTTGGATTGTATCTCGTACTTGCGAGCATCAAGGGGCGCATCTGGTGCATGCTCTACATTGGAGGAAGGAAGACCGAGACATTGGTCGTCGACGGTCCATATGCCCGGAGCCGAAATCCGCTCTACTACTACAGTGCAATGGGAGTCGTTGGGATCTCCTTCGCGTCTGGGATGTTGAGCATCGTAGCCGTCATGAGCCTCTTGTTCGCTGCCTCTTACCCGTTCGTGATTTGGGAAGAAGAGAAGCGACTGCTGAGCATTCACGGCGAGAGATACAGGCGCTATTGCGAAATGGTGCCTCGCTTTTGGCCTCGCAGAGATGTGCGCGGGGAGAATCGAAGACACGAGTTTGTGCCAAGCTTGTTTCACAAGGCGTTCTGGGACGCGGTCGGATTTCTGGTCGGCTGGCTTCTTGTCGCCGGCACGCATTTTATGCACGCCATCGAGTCTCTTCCAAGATGGATGCGGTTTGTATGACGTCGTAGAGATTCAACATTCAATGAACGGGAGGAAAAATGAGCGGAGAACATCATAGTGAAGAATCAAGTCACGGTGGCTGCGACGGATGCCACGGCGATAGCAGGCTTCCACAGGGGCTTCTGGTCACAGTCTCGGGTGTGCTGACCGGGTTGGGTCTTGCGTTTGAGTGGTTCGTGCCAAGTCAGACCTGGCTGGCCACTGGCTGCTTTTTGCTGGCGACGATATCGGGTGGACTGCTCGTGTTTCCCGCAGCATGGAAAGCACTTCGTGCGCGTCGTCTCGACATGAATGTCCTGATGGCTGTCGCTGTTACTGGTGCGTGGCTTATCGGACAGGGGGAGGAAGCTGCAAGCGTGGTATTCCTGTTCGCTCTGTCTGAGCTCTTGGAATCCTGGTCAGCAGGCCGTGCTCGCCGTGCTATTGCTTCCCTTCTCAAGCTCAGCCCTGAAACAGCTCTTGTCACTGACTCCTCCGGAAAACAGGTGGAAAGGCCGGTCGGCGAACTTGAAGTCGGCACAGAGGTGCTGGTCAAGAGCGGCAGTCGTGTCCCGGTGGATGGTGTGATAGTCACCGGAAACTCCGCCATCAACCAGGCGCCCATTACGGGGGAATCTGTGCCGGTGGAGAAGCAACCCGGCGACCAGGTCTTTGCCGGCACGATCAACGGTGAGAGCTCGCTCACGGTGAAGGTCACGAAGCTCGCAGGGGATTCCACCCTGGCCAGAATCGTTCGCTTGGTTGAGGAGGCAGAAGGTCAGAAGGCTCCCACCCAGCGGTTCGTGGATCGCTTTGCAAGCTACTACACGCCCGCCGTATTCGTAGCGGCGCTGCTTGTAGCGACAATCCCCCCGTTGCTGTTTCAGCAATCATGGACCGATTGGCTCTATCGCTCACTGGTGCTGCTCGTCATCGCTTGCCCATGCGCATTGGTGATTGCAACACCCGTGTCCATCGTCTCAGGTCTCACTGCTCTTGCGCGCAGAGGGGTGCTGGTGAAGGGCGGAGCCTACCTTGAAGCGATTGGGAAGCTGCGGGCACTTGCAGTCGACAAGACCGGCACCATCACACAGGGACGTCCACAGGTGGTAAGAATTGTATCGCTACAAGGTGTCAGTGAGTACGAGATTCTGGCCAAGGCTGCGGCGATTGATACTCATTCGGAACATCCGCTTGCCAAAGCCGTGGTAGACGAGGCGGAGAAACGCGATGTGATCTTTACGCCCGCGTTGGACTACACTTCCCGGACGGGACGAGGCGCTGAGGGGCGCATTGGAGGTCATCCATTCTTTGTGGGCAATCATCGTATGACGCACGAATTGGGCGCGTGCACAGAAGAGGTGAAAGCCAGGCTGGCGGAGGTCGAGTCGGCAGGGCTGTCACTGGCAGTCGTTGGCCACATGCCCCATGATGGATGTTCCGCACAGGCTCTCGGCATCATCGCCATAGGCGATGCCCTTCGCCCTGAAACCCGGGAGGCCTTGAGGCTGCTACATGATGCCGGCCTTGAGAAGGTAGTGATGCTGAGCGGTGACAATCAGCGAACCGCGAGTGCCATCGCTCAGAAAGCCGGGATTGATGAAGCGATTGGTGACTTGCTTCCCGACCAGAAAGTTGAGCATGTCAAAGCACTGGTGATCAAGCACCGCTACGTCGGTATGATCGGCGATGGTGTCAATGACGCCCCTGCGCTCGCGGTCGCCAGTGTTGGTATCGCCATGGGAGCCATCGGCAGCGATACGGCCATTGAGACGGCAGACATGACGCTGATGAAGGATGACCTGACAAAGGTAGCTGAAGCGATCGTGCTCGGAAGACGCACCGTACGCATCATCCAATTTAATGTGGCCTTCGCCCTTGCCATCAAGGCCATTTTCCTAGTTCTAGCCCTGATGGGCCATGCCAGTCTCTGGATGGCCATCGTCGCCGATACCGGCGCCACGTTGCTTGTGATACTGAACGCCCTTCGGCTACTTCGAAACTAACCCAAAGGTAAACATATGAGCCGCGCCGTAAAGAAACGAAAAGCGCCGCCTCCTCAAAAGACGGTGATGACGTTGAGTGACAAACTCCTGGCCTTCGGGATTCCAGGGGTCATTTTCGGAAGCCTGATCTACATCTTGATTTCAGGCAACATCGAGAAGCACAGCATGGTACTCGATCGCACCCTCTCAAAGTGGCAGTCGCTATACCACCTTGATGAGGGACAGAAAGCGGAGATTAAGAGGATTGAAGTCGAGTTCCATGGGAAGGGAAATCCCTTCGCAGTCAGGACGGAACATTCGCGTGAAGAAATTCGGGAACACCATGTCTCAATTAGCAAGGTGATGAAACCTGAGGACGGTTCACGCTTTCTTGAAGCCATGGAGAGGGAACAAAGGTCCCACTAAACAATTCTGTTTTTCGAACCGGGCTGCCGTACTACTCGCTTGACGGCAGCCCGGTCGGTTCCTCCGTTACTCGTGCCCTGGGCAACGGTAACTTTGGTGATCTGCTCCATGCCAGATATGTGCATGGTGATGGTGGTGGCTCCCGCATGACCGGTTGTGAACATGTCCACCGCCATGTGAGTTGCCGCCTCCACCATGAGAATGTCCTCCATTGCCGCCGTGACCATTGCCACCGCCGTGGCTGTGGTCACCCTTCTTTTTGTGGTTGTGGTCCTTTGCTTCTAGCGGCGAGGAAAGACCGAAAGTTGCAACAGTCGCGAAGGCCAACATGGCAATCTTGCTGGCTTTGGAAGTGAAGAGTCTCATTTGTCTTTTAGGTTGGGATTTTAACCGTGCGGCGTTGTATCCGTGCCGAGGTTGTTGGTGAGACGAGACCCCTCCAAAATCTATTCGACATCGGATTCGAATTCTTTCCTGCCATAGCGTGCAGCAGCTAACCGGCGTATCGGCACTCGCGATCTCTTCTTGGCCAGTGGCAGTGCTCGCGACTATGTCGCGTGGGCGGATGGCTCCTCATTCCGCTACTGCTCAAGCGTCGCATCGAGTTTGGCTACTTCCTCGCGTGGACGTACTTTACCGCGATGGCAATCACCGAACTGGCTTACTTCATCTTCCCGTTCTTTTCAGGCCGGGAGCATGGTTACTTTCCAAGGATACTGAGCGTTGTTGCACTTGCGCCGGCTGCTTGGTGGGGCATGTGACGCCTCTCGAATTTTGAGAAGCAATAAGTGATTCGGCCCGAGAAGAGCGGGCGGGCAGCTTTGCAGGATGGGTCGTTTAATCGGCTCATGTTCAGTGAGTTGATGCTTCAGTGAAATCCACTGCATTTTTTCAAGGGTTTGGGGCCTGGGCGGTGTTCTCCCTAGTGAAGGCTCGAAGACATTCTTCGAACTGAAACACTGAACCAACCCTGAAATGAAAACGAAACTTACCCTGCTTCTCACCGCACTGGCCATGATTGGCGGCATCTCTACGGCCACGGCGGGCCCGGACATGCTGACGCTGGAACTGCGCAAGCAGATTGCAGATTCACACCGAGCGGCCCGCATCGCAGTGAGTGACAGCGGCCCTGTCCACTATGTGGCGTCTCCTTCTGGCAAGGGCGGCACTGTTGCGCGGACGGACGGCACAACCGGCATCGCTGTGTTCAAATCCAAGCCCACCAAGATGGCGGGCTGCAATGATGCGGCGTGCTGCGCCAAGGCCAAATCTCACAGTCACTAAGCTGGATCTGCCTAAGACCCGGCATTCTAAAACTCAAACGCCCCGCCTGTGAGTCTCAGGCGGGCGTGGTCTTCTTAAGGCTCACAGCTCTACCTCCCGAAACCGAATTCACTCCACGAACAAAAAGCATGAAAACCTCCAAGTTCCTCCTTCTTCTTGCCGCCGCTCTCTTCAGCTCCGGCATCCTCTCTGCCGCTAACGATGTGCCTGCTGGCTATCCTCTGAAAAAATGCGTCGTGTCCGGCGAATCGCTGGGAGAAATGGGCAAGCCCGTCAAGGTCACCAGCGAAGGCACGGACGTGTATCTCTGCTGCAAGTCCTGTGTGAAGGACTTCAACAAGGAGCCCGCCAAGTACGTCAAGATGGTCAAAGACGCTGCCCCCAAGAAGTAGCCATCCAGCCCCTTCCGCATTCTCGACAAAGCTGTCACAATGATACCGAGTCCTCCACCCCCAATCGTTCCCTCCGCCGGAAGGCGGTTGCGAGCATCCCCGCCATGAATGACGAGAAACTCAATCAGATGTTGCACTCCTGGAAGGTGGAGGCGGAGTTGCCGCCCTCGTTCCAGCGCGATGTGTGGCGTAAGATCGAAACGGCACAGGCAAATACCTCTGTTTTTGCCAACTGGCTGACCTCCTTTTTGAACTGGCTCGCCAAACCCTTGCCAGCGGTCGCCACCTGTGCGCTGACCCTTGGCGCTGGGCTTGTCGTGGGCGGTTTGGTCGGCAGGGACCAATCCGTCTCCAAACCCGCCGCCTACGCATATTCCATAGATCCACTCGCACAACTCTCCAACCCATGAAAACCGGATGGCTCATACTGATGGTCGCGGCCTTGCTCGGTGTCGCCGGCTTTACTGCCAGACTAGTTCAGTCCAAATCGCATGCCTCGTGTGCGAGCTGCGCGGCAAACGTTCGCGATCCGGGCACTGCCCTGGCGTGGATGAAGAGCGAGTTCCAGCTAAGTGAGGAAGAGTTCCAAAAGGTGTGTTCGCTGCATGAAGCCTATCTTCCGAAATGCGATGCCATGTGTGAGCGCATGAAGGAGGCCGGCACCCGGTTGTCTTCCATCCTGGCCCAGAGCGGACCGGAGATGACTCCCGAGGCCGAGGAGGCACTCCGTAACTATGAGACGCTCAGAGCAGAATGCCAGCGCGCGACCCTCGGCCATCTTGCCGAAACCGCCCGCGTGATGAAGCCGGAGGCGGGACGCGCCTACATGAAGAAGGTGCTGCCACACCTTTTAACCACGAACCAGCATGTCTCGGAGGTTACCCGCTAGGCATGGAGACTGGCGCCGACACTGATGCCTCCGCGATGTCGCGCCTGGCGGCGGGAGAAGATATGGCCCTCACGGAACTGATGCACCGCTGGCAGGACAGGGTTGCCTCTTTCCTGCTGCGCATGACAGGTAGCCACGCTACTGCGGGTGACCTTGCCCAGGAGACGTTTGTTCGCCTCTATCAAAACCGCACGCGCTATAAGCCGTCGGCATCATTTTCCAGCTACATCTTCAGCATCGCCGCAAATCTCGCACGCAATCACCACCGCTGGAGCGCCCGGCATCCTGCGGATCCCATCCATGAGCTGCAGAAGGATGGGAAAGAACCAACGATCGATGATTCCAGCCCTGATGAGGCACTGGCGCGAAGCGAAACCGCTGACGCAGTACAGCGGGCCGTCCAGGACCTGCCACCCGACTTACGCGAGACGCTGGTGCTCTTCACCTATCATGATCTCGGCTATCACGAAATCGCCTCCGCAGTCGGCTGCTCACGAAAAGCGGTGGAGACGCGGCTGTATCGGGCTCGGCAAACCCTGAAGGAAAAGCTGCAGCACCTCGCATCCTCACCCGTCTCCTCATGAATCCTCGTTTCCTGGCTATTTCCATGCTGGCTGCCACGGGCATCAGTCTTTCCACTGCGGTTGCCGCCGATGACACCACTACTACAGCGAATTCCGCGTTCATCCGGAAGCTGGTGAATGAAGCCCTGACCAATCATCCGAAGATGGACGCTGCGGAGGCCCGCACCCAAGCGGCAGAAGCTGCTGTCCGCACCGTGCGGCTGTGGGAGGATCCGCAACTCATGCTGGGCGGGACGGCTGCCCGTAAATCCATGCGCATGGACGATGGCGACATCATGGTGGGGGCTGAACAGATGCTTCCGCGCCGTGGGCTCTTCCAAGCGGAGAAACGCCGGGCTACTGCGGAACAGGCCATGCAGGGCGCGGAACAGCGCATGACAGCCTCGGACCTCGGGCTCTCCGTCGCACAGTCTGCCCTGGAACTCGCCCTGGCAGATGACCTCTTGCGGCTGCAAGCCGCAGAGCTGCGTGAGTTAAACGCTCTGGTCGATGTGGCACGCGAGCGCGCCAAGAACCCCGATGCGACCGCGGTGGAGACGCTGCGCCTCGAAGGCGAGCTGGAACTTCGCACACAAACCTTGGAAGCCGCAAAGCGACAGCGCACTCGGTTGGGTCTTACGTTGAGCCTGCTCACGGGCCGTTCGCCTCGCGCCGAGTGGCCTGAGCTGTCCCTTCCCAATACGGTCAGCGCAGAGCCAAGCTCATCCGCCCTTCTGGCCCGGCTTGAGAAAGACAACCCGTCTCTTGCCGTGCTGCGCCACAAGATTGAGGCCGCTCAAGCGGAAACCGACGCTTCGGTACAAAAGCGCAAACCTGCCTTCATGGTTGGTGTGGAATCAAACATCTATTCGGGCGGCGATCTGCGCGACGTCATGTTCACCCTCAAGATGTCGCTCCCTTGGTTCAACGATCCCATCTACAAGGCTGAAACGGCCCGTACGAATCTCCTCCGGGACGCTGCGCAACACGACCTCGCCTCAGAGGTGCGTACTCTCGACGGAGAACTTGCCTCAATGCTCACCGAAGCGGAGAACCAGCGGAGGCTTGCCAAAGCCTACCGCACACAGGTGTTGCCTCGTCAGGAAAAGACGGTTGAAGCCGTCAAGAACGCTTGGGTGTCTTCCAAGGCCACACTGCTTGAAGTCCTCGAAGCTCGCCGCATGCAGCTCGATACCCGCATGGAGATGGAGCGTGCCCTCGCCGCGCATCATGCCGCCCTGCAAAGTCTTACTGCTCTCACGGGCGGCTTTGCCCTCCCCAAAGTATCCAAGCCATGAAATTTGTTCTCGTCCTAGTGCTCCTCACTGCCGCAGCGGGTGCGGGATGGTACGCCCGCGACCGTTTCGGATCCACGCAACAGCACAGCGATGCGCCGGCAGCCAAGGGTGAACGCAAAGTGCTCTACTACCAGAGCGCCATGCATCCCTGGATCAAGAGCGACAAGCCGGGACGCTGCACCATTTGCGGCATGGAACTCACGCCTGTCTATGAAGGAGAAAAGGGCTTCGATAGTGCAGCGGAGGGCGATGTCGTGGCACTGACGCAGACCCAGATTCAGGTGCTGCATGTACAGACCGCTGAGGCCAAGGTCCAGCCATTGACTAAAACGTTGCGAGTGGCCGGTGTGATGGATGACGATGAACGCCGCCACCGGATCATCAGCGCCTACGTCGATAGTCGTGTGGACAAGCTCTTCGCCAACCACCACGGAGCGGAAGTCGTTGCCGGCGAGCCTCTAGCCCGAATCTACAGTCCCACCCTGCTACAGGCCGAGCGTGAGTATCGTCAGCTTACCGGCGACCTGAAAAAGAACACGGCGCTCCGCCTTCAGCAGATGGGCCTCACACCCGATCAGATCGAAGCGCTTCCACAAAAGCCAGCGGACACCCTCTACTCGGAGATTCTGTCGCCTCTCACAGGGACCGTGGTGGAACACGATGTGTACGAAGGCCAGTACGTAACGATGGGTCAGAAGCTCTTCGAGATCGCAGACTTCGGCGTCATGTGGTTTCAGTTCCGGGCCTATGAACAGGACATGCCGTGGATCAAGATCGGACAGAAGGTGGAGGTCGTTACTCCCTCTGTGCCAGGCAAGGTATTCACCGGAGAGATTACCTTCATTGACCCGAACTTTGATGAAGCCACTCGCTCAACCCAAGTGCGGGTAGAGCTGCCGAATCCCCTGGTGGATGGCCGCCGGGAGATTCTGCACCGCCTCTACGCGGATGGGGCTGTGAAAGTGGAAATTCCCGAGGTGCTCGCTGTACCGAAATCCTCGGTCATGCAGACAGGGCCGGAAGCCGTGGTGTATGTGGACGAAGGAGGCGGTGTTTACGCACGCAAGGTGGTGAGACTCGGACGCCGCGGTGACTCGTTGCTAGAGGTCCTCTCCGGCATCAAGGCAGGCGACAAAGTGGTGACCAATGGGAACCTGCTCATCGACGGACAAGCGGAAATGAACCGTTCCTTCATGACGCCGGCGGAGCCAATACCCTCCATGCTCGGGAAACTGACCGAGCCTCAGAAGAAATCCATCGGTGACTTCCTGAAGGTGGCAGACGCCATGGCAGCCGCCCTTTCCGCCGACAACCTGGCCGCTTTCAACAAGGCCAGCGAACCGGCAATGAAGACGACTGGCGCGATGGTTGAAGCCCTGCGTGCCCATGAAGAGCTTGTCCCCAAGCTGGAGGTCTTGGAAAAAGGCAGCCACTTCCACGGGTTTGAGAACATTCAAAAAGCGCGTGAAGCCTTTTACGGGTTCACGATGGCAACCACCGCATTGCTGGAGCCACTGAGAACGAGCGAAGGCATGCCGGAGTTCCAGGTATGGGAGTGCTACATGGTCGATCGCATCATCGATGGCGCTCCCAAGTTTGGTCACTGGGTGCAGACTGGCGGCCGCCCCGGGCACAATCCCTTCTTCGGTAGCGACATGCTGGAGTGCGTGAAGGAAATCAAACCGGGAGAGGCCAAACCGTGATCGAGCGCATCATTGAGTGGAGCCTCAAGAACCGCTTCCTTGTCGCCTGTGGCGCCTTGCTGCTCATCGCCATGGGGGTGAGAGCCATTTACCTCACCCCGGTAGATGCGATTCCGGACCTCACGGAAAACCAAGTCCTCGTCTATGCCGACTGGATGGGCCGCAGTCCGCAGGAGGTGGAAGACCAGGTGACCTTCCCCTTGTCCACCGGCCTGCAAGGCTTGGCTGGGGTGAAGGAGGTGCGTGCGACCTCCATGTTCGGATTCTCGCTTGTCACCATCATCTTCGAGGACAAGGTGGACACGTACTTCGCGAGGGCGCGTGTCCTGGAGCGGCTCAACTACCTGCAAGGATCCATGCCAGAGGGTGTGCAGCCTCAGCTTGGGCCGGATGCCTCGGGCCTCGGCTGGGTCTATCAATACTACTTTGATGTGGATCCGGCGCAGGCAGCAAACGGCGGCTACGACCTCTCGCAATTGCGTTCACTTCAGGACTGGTATGTGCGCTATCAGCTCGCCAGCGTGCAGGGCGTGGCCGAGGTGGCCAGCATTGGCGGTTTCGTGAAACAGTATCAGGTGGAGCTGTCCTCCACCAAGATGCGCATGGCAAACGTCACGCTCATGGACGTGATGACCGCAGTGCAGAACGCCAATCTCAACGTCGGCGGCAAGGTGGTGGAGGAGAACGGCGCGGAGTTCGTGTTGCGCGGCATTGGACTGGTCACGAGCCCTGAGGATCTGGAACTCGTCACGGTCAAATCGGTGGAGGGAACCCCCGTCTATCTGAAGGACATCGCCACAGTCCAGATCGGCGGTGACTTCCGGCGAGGTGCTCTTGACCTGAATGGTCAAGAGGCCGTGGGGGGCACGGTGGTAATGCGCACAGGTGAGAACGCCAAAGCTGTAATCGAACGCATAAAAGAAAAGATCGAGCAGATCGCTCCCAGCCTGCCCCCGGGAGTCACCATCAAGCCATTCTATGATCGCAGTGAACTGATCGACAACACCATCGGCACGCTCAAGCATGCGCTGACCGAGGAGATCATTCTGGTCACGCTCGCGCACATCATCTTCCTCTGGCATTTCCGCAGCATTCTCATCGTCACGCTGCCACTTCCTGTCTCCATCCTGATTTCCTTCCTGCTCATGAAGGAGTTCGGTATCACGAGCAACATCATGTCCCTGACGGGCATCGCCATCGCCATCGGAGTGCTGGTGGATGCCGCCATCGTGGTCACGGAGAATGTCATTCGCCACTGTGAAAGGGCCGAAGAAGAAAAGGGCGGTAGGCTGAGTTCGCAGGAGACCTGGGATGTCACGCTGGCAGCCTGCAAGCAGGTAGGCAGGCCCATCTTCTTTGCCATGGCCATCATCATCCTGGCCTTTGTGCCGGTGTTTGCTCTGGCCGGACAGGAGGGCAAACTGTTTCACCCGCTCGCCTTCACCAAGACGTTCGCGATGATCGGATCCACGCTCCTCGCGGTGACTTTGGTGCCGGTGCTGTGCTCGTTGCTGGTCCGCGGGCCATTCCACTCCGAGGAACACAACATCGTGATGAAGTTCCTGCTGCGCATCTATGAGCCGGCGCTCGATTGGGCACTCGACCATCGCAAGACGGTCATCATGACAGCGCTGTTCATCCTCTCCGTCGCACTGCTCACTGCCTTCGGACTACCACGCACCACGGTGAAACAGATCCGCGATGCTGGCCATCCACGGCTGGCGGACGTGCTCACTGGCTTTGGCAAGGAATTCATGCCGCCGCTCAATGAGGGCAGCCTGCTTTACATGCCGGTGATGATGCCAAAAACGGGCCTCAGCGAGATCCAGCGTGTCATGTCCTGGCAGGACAAGATCATTGCAGCAACGCCCGAAGTGGAGACGGTCGCTGGCAAGCTGGGCCGATTTGAAACCGCCACGGATCCTGCGCCCACCGAGATGCTGGAAACGACCATCATGCTCAAGCCTGAGTACATTCCGGATGGCCGCTGGCGCGTGAAACGCAACCCCGCGTGGCGCGAAGGCATGACAGTCGAAAAGCTGAAAGCCGAACTCACCGAGAAGATGAAGCAGGTGCCTGGCTATGTCCCCGCATTCCTGCAGCCCATCGAAAACCGCATCCTGATGCTCTATACTGGCATCCGCGCGCAGGTGGGCGTGAAGATCTACGGCGACAATCTCGACAAGATCCAGCGCAAAGCCTTCGAGGTGGAGCGGCTGATCAACAGCATCGAAGGTGCCAGCGGTGTCTCGCCCTCCCGCGTCCAGGGCAAACCGTATCTCAACATCCAGGTCGATCGTCAAGCCATGGCCCGCTATGGCCTCAGCGCTAAAGACGTACTCGATGCCGTGGAAATTGCCATCGGCGGAAAGAACGCCAGCACCACGATTGAAGGCAGACAGCGTTTCCCCATTCAGATCCGCGTGGAGCGAGGCGAACGTGATGACATCGAAAAGCTGAGCAGCATCCTCATCGCAGCGCGGCCCGGTATGAGCGCTGCCAGTGCGTCACCGGCAGTTGGCGGAATGAGCGGTGGCATGGCTGGTGGCGGCAGTCCAGCAGCCCCAGTCGGCGGCATGGCCACCGCAGGCTCTGAGCAGCCTATTCCCTACATTCCGCTGGGCATGGTGGCGAAAATCACCCGCGAGGTAGGCGCCAACGAAATCGCCAGCGAGAATGGCCGTCTGCGCTCCTACGTGCAGGCCAACGTCCAGGACCGCGACTTGGGCGGCTTTGTGCAGGAAATCGAGCAGAAGCTCAAGAGCATTAACTGGGAGGGCATGACCTACAAGATGACGGGCGAGTACGAGAATCAGCGCCGCTTCGTGCAGACCATGCAGGTCGTCTTTCCCATCGTCCTGCTCATCATCTTCGTCCTCCTGTACATCGTCTATCACAGCGCTCTGGAAGCCGCTCACGTCATGCTTGCCGTGCCTTTCGCACTGAGCGGTGGCGTACTCCTGCAAAAACTCCTGGGCTACAATTTCAACGGTGCCGTCTGGGTTGGCTACATCGCGCTCTTCGGAACCGCCGTCCAGACCGGGGTCGTCATGGTCGTGTATCTGGAGGAAACCGTGAAAGCTCGCATGGCCGCACTCGGCAGCGCATTCTCATACGCCGACCTCGTCCAGGCCGTGAAGGACGGCGCCCGCCTCCGCCTCCGCCCAAAAGTGATGACCGTCGCCACCATCGTCGCATCCCTGATGCCCATCATGTGGAGCCACCGCCAGGGCGCCGAAGTCATGAAGCCCCTGGCGACTCCCGTGATCGGCGGCATGATTTCCAGCCTTGTTCACATCCTCATTGTCACCCCGGTGATTTTCCTGTGGCTTCGAAGCAGGGAGTTGAGAAAAGGCCATCAATTGCCATCGACCCGAGTGGACAGTATACCAAAAGGTTGACGCCGGCCGGAGTGGTCATCACATGTCAAAACTATACGTAAAACTTATATTTGGGATGGGGAGTGATGTTTTCCGGAACCTCGCGGAGGATGTCGCCCACCAATCGAGCGAAGCGGACCGTTATTGGCATAAGCCCATACATGCGAGCCGAGTTCCAATTCATTTTCGTGAGGGCAAGCGCCTCCTTTAGCAACTGCGAACGAGGAGTGTCTCCGATGTGGTCGGCCAATTCAAGGGGGCTGGGAACGTGTCCTTGCGGAAATCGCCCGAGGAAGGGGATGTAGCCCGTGGTATAGAGGAAAGAAACGTCGCCAAGAGTAAACGACGTCCCTCGCAAAGGCGGGTAGGAGCCAGCGCGAATTAAACGGATCTCGCTGGTTGGGCGAAGAGCTACCAAATCACATTGGGACACCCGTCGTAGAGACCTTTGGAAACCCCGAGTTTCGTCCGGGTCGAACCGCGAGGTCTTATGGACCACGATTCGAGTAGGTCGTTGATGACGAAGTTTCTCATACTGCTCCAACACGTCATCAATCAATTGCGCCGCCAAATCCTCTGTCAGGTGAGGGGTCTTCCCCTGTTTCTGCTCGTCCCAATTGAAGTTGTGCCCCCTGAGTACCAGCCCTTCTCCGTTCTCGTCAAACGCCTGTACGAGGCTTGTCCGCAGCGTGGAAGCCTGTCCAAGCGGTCTGTAGAAACTGACGCCAACGAAGCAGCTGGAGGCCGGCAGATCGGCGGGTCCCCATGGCAGGCCATCGACTTTAAAATAGAGACCGTTGAAGAGATTCCATGCCCGCTCAGAAAGGTGATCGAGTTCACGGGAGCTAGCTTCTACATTCAACGTCGATTCCTGAATGATCTGGGTTGCGGTGTTGTACTGCATCGCCCTTGCTTTGAAGGCACGTCGCAGATCGCGATGGACCATTCCCACACCCTTCTCGTGGTAGTCAGCAACGCGGCACTCCTTGAACATTTCTGGAGGGACCACAAGCACCACGTAGTTCAGCGGGTGATCGTGCTCTTGTGTCATGAGCCGAAGCTTTTCCGTGAGCAGCTCCAACGTTGCGTCGAAACGTTGTTTGCTGTCGCGAATCTTAAGAAGGTCACCGAGTTCAGTTTGGGTGATCTTTTCGTTAAAGCTATCATCCATCTTGAGGGTGAAGCGGTAACCTCTGTCAATCTTGCATCCCGGGAACGGAGCATGCTGATCGTCGCCATCAAGACCATCGCAGCAGGTCTCATAAAACCGCATCGCCTTCTGAATTCCTTCGCCCGTGCCAATGAATCCAGCGTGCACCTCGGTCTTGTGCCGGGATGTGCCCACCGAAGCTGGACCATAGAGAGGGATTCCAACTTTGGGATCCACGTGCATCGAGCCACCTCCGAATGTCAAAGACGGCTCTTCGAACCACTCTGATGAGGCTGTGATCTGTTTGAGCTGCTTCTGCTGAAAGGGTTTAGTCGGCCTCATCGTCGGAATCCTCCTCATCTGTCTCTTCTTCCTCGTCATCTTGCCCAGAGGACGCTTGCTGAAGTTCACCAAAGGTGAAAAGGTCTTCATCAAAGACTTGGTTGGTAAATGCCTTGGCGTCGGCTGGAATGCCCTCCCACTCTACATCGAGGGACAATAGCTGTGTTTCAACAATGGCGAACTGTGCCCCAAAGTTCAGGATGAAGCGCGGTTTTCCGCCAGACAAGAAGTCACGCCAAAAGTGGACTTCGCTCAAATAGCCGTCGTTGAACATCCTGGCTTTCAACTTCGTGACTTTGCGGCCGACGAATTTTGAATTGTAAGGAGTCACTCCATCTTTGGTGACGTGCCGTTCGGGGCGAATGGTGAAGCACCATTGCTCAGCAGCGAGTTGATGGAAGCTGAGGTCGGCGGCCAGGTGAAGCCAGTGCCTTTTCCCTTCGCCTGTTTTCCGCGTTTTTGGATTCCACACGACATTGCGAGACTCGTTGCGTCCAGTGAGAGTGCGATATGGTTCAACTCGTTCGGTTTCGGCTTCTGTCGGGACAAAGTAGAAGCGGTGATGTTCTCGGTCGAAGAAGACTCTCTTTCGTCCGCAGTGCTTCGCTATCGCGCTATTCAGTAAACTTACGAATCGTCGCTTCCCCTCAGCCTCCGTGCACAAATCTCTCACGGGAATACGGATCGCTCCAACCGGGTTCGCAACTTTCGCGAAGGGGTTCTCATAGGCGCGAAGATCCTGGAAGGCGAACAGCCGGTTCTCTCTAAGAATGAAAGGGACGAACTCCTCTCGGCTGATGCTCATGTAATCAATTTCCTTCTTCACTTCGTCCTTCTGCTTCTCTGTGTAGTCGGTTTCGGCAGAATAAACGTACCTTGGCAACTGCGAAACGTGAAGGAGCGTGCTGTGCAACGATTCCTTTGTTTTGGCTGTTGGCGCTTTTGTCTGAGGAAGACGGGTTGCCTTTGCGATTTTGGCCTCGTGGTCTGCCTTCATCTGCCGCAGAACCTGCACACTGTAGACCTGGGGATTACGGTCGACTACGGTGTGGTGAGGAGAACATAACAAGAGAATATTCGTGGCCTTATTACGTTGCTCATCACTCATCTTCTCTCGACCACGAGGTCCCTGTCGTTGCTCTGCAACAATGTGAGCGAGTTCGCCAATAATCGTGGCATCGGATCCGGCATCGTAGTTGACAAGCGATACTCCGCAGCCCGGAAAGGCGCACACGCCACCCGAAGCTAGGCAAACCAATTTCTGCTCTGGAAGCGGAATTGACATGTCATCGATTATAATCTTTTTTCGACAATTTCAAAAAGTTAATAATCGCCAATGGCAGACTCTCTTCCACTTCTGTGGAACGCCGGAGCGCACTATGGACTAGGAAGCCTAGGGATGAGAAGCTGCTTAGGGATCGCACAGCTAAAAGAAAAGCCCCGCTGATTCAGCGAAGCTCTCCTTGAGGGCACCTCAGTTGAGCCCGAGCCCAACGTGGGTGTCCAGCAAGCCGTGGAGTGCTTCCGTGCGTTTCGGAAGCTCAGCCAGGTTGCCATCTTTTAACGATTCCGTGAATGCGTTGAAGAGCGACCAAACATTGCGTGCCTCGAATGCAGCATGCCGAGGTTCTCGCCATTCATGAAGAACGGAGGGAATGAGGCGATTACTGCAGACGCCGACATCCGTGGCCCGGATGACGAGGTCGTGGGCGCTGGCGTCGTCGATATCGGCCTCTTTGTAGGCGCCGATACGCTTGTCTTGATCGTGCCATTTGGCCATGAGGCGACCCACGGCCCGCTCAGTGAGTTGGGGCAGATCGCGCATGATGAAGCGCGTGTGCTTCCTGGCGAATTTGACCTCTCCGGAGAAGCTGAGGTTGTCGCAGCAAAAGACAGTGGCGCCAGCGACGATACCCGCGGGGAATGTCTTGTCATGGCTGTTACGTAGGCCTAGCACCCAGCAGTAGTCCTGGCTGGAACTGCGGCCCATGATTTCCATGAGACCAAAGTAGCGATTTCCTTCAGCATCCAGGCTGTGGGCTACACTGCCCAAGCGAAGGTTAGAGGCTGCCAGAGTCCGCTCGATGGTTTGAACCAGTGTGGCATGGGGGATGGGTTGCCAGGTCGCAGTTGATGGCGGGGTGCGAACTCTGGCAACTTCATCCAATGTGGCGAGGCGGGCACCGCAATGGAGGATGAGATTTGGATGGTGTGGCCGGGCCTGAACGGGAGGCGCCGTGACGACCGGGAGTGCGAGGGCATTGTCATTCATGATGGTGGTTCCTTTCTTATGGTGAGACTCAAATGAAGAGGCCCATGCAGCGGGTTGCTGCATGGGCCGGAGCGGTGGTTGCGGAGTTGAGCGAAGTCGGTCAGAACTGGACAGCTTGCAAAGCACGCAGGCGTTGGCGGAATGTGTGGAGTTCCTTGGTGCCTGCCTTTTGTTCCCGCAGCGCGATCCGCAGCTTGGTGCCGAGGTCGCGCAGTTTGTCCTGGGACTGGCTGTGGTAGGCGCGAAGTTCGTCCACCAGTTCGATGGCGTGTTCCATCTGACTCTTGTTGGCCGAGTTTGGCGAGGCATTGTGATCGCCGCTTTGGAGAGAGGCCACGTTTGGTGGCGTCTCGAGCGATGCTGGGCTGGCCTCAGTCTGTTCTAGCGCAGGTGTGGGCGTTGCTTGTGGTATCGTGGCCTCCGCCTCCCTTGCTGGCACTTCTGATGTACTGGGCGTAGTTTCGCTCGGACCGTTCGGTCGCAAGGGCATGACGATCATCTGGCGCCCCCCTTCGGTGAACCGCAGGGGTGAGATTTCGTCGATGAGGCCAATGGTGCAAAGACCGAAGCCCAGCGCCTTGGCCAGGAATCGCCGATCCACAAAGACGCGCTGGTCCGGACCTTTTGCCTCTACGTTGGGCAGGGGCACCCGGGTCCAGTCTCGGTCTTCAGGCGCTTTAGCCAGCAAGGCGGCTTCGCCATGGTCCCAGGCAATGCCGATGGTCTGATGCAGTGGCTCATGGCAGGGCAGGCGATTGATGGCCTGTTGTACCTGTTCCACAGTGTCTGCACCGAGGACCAGGGTGGTCTTGGTGGACGCTGCGTCCGGTACAGCAACTTTCCACTCTGGGTAGTTGCCGGTCAGTTGCCGGGTGATGAAGCGCCAACGGCGGCTACTCAGCTGCACCCAGCCTGGGACGTCCGTCTCTTGCGAGGGAGTCACCTTGAGCCGCCAGTTGCCGTCGAGGGCAAAGTCCCGCCAGCCCAAAAACTTGTGCTTGGGCAGCACCATGGATTGGGTGAGCGGCAGTGTGAATGAGTTGCTGCTGTAGAGATGTTTGCCATCGGTGCCCACCACGTAGTGAGCCCCAGCTTTGGAAACGTCAATGCAGGCGCTTTGGAGGATGTAGCGGCCGGGATCGCCGCTGGAACACTCCAGCGCCTCCAGCAGGGATTGGCGGAGGGTTTCAGGGAGCGGGATGGGCTCGCCTTTGAGCTTTGGCACTTCGGGAAACTCACCGACCGGGAAGGCCCGGATCTTGGCCTCGCCGGTCTGTCCTGCCAGGGGGAACCTGAGCAGCGCAGTGTCTTCTGAGGCCGGTTCCAGTTGGAGGGTTTCGCCCTTGCCGCAGTTCTTGCTGAGACGCTGGAGGTCTTCGAAGGAAACCACCATGGCGCAGGGACTGCCCTGACCGGGCTGTTCGAGGCGCATGGTGACGAACCGATCGAGGTCAGTGGCGGTGAGGCACACCCAGCCGTCGGCGGTGCGTTCCACCTGGATGCCGCCGAGGATGGGCAGGGTAGTGTGGCGATTGATGACTTTGCTCAGGCCGGTGAGCGCGGGTTTGAGTTCATTGAGGGGAAGGGAAATCGGATTCATGAGGTTGTCCTTTCTGTTTGGTTGAATTGAGGGGTCGGGTGTGGGCACAAAAACGCCGATGCCACCGCGAAGGACGGCATCGGCAGTGGTAGGGAACCGCGAGGTTGGGTTCAGTGGCGCAGGAGCCAGCGCAGGAGCAGGCCGCCTGCCACGGCAATGAGCACGCCTGCACTGAGGCGTCCCGGAATCTGCGCGAGATTGGAGCAGATCTGCAGCAGGGCGGCTGACCAGGTAGTGAGATGTTCCAGGAATACTGCCACCAAGGGACTGATGCACAGTAGTGGCACCGCAGTGAACAGTGCCAGCAGCAGGCAGCGGCGGCACCATTCGCGAAGCAGGCCGTTGGGGGACAGCCAGAACTCGAAGCGATGCAGCGTGTGATGCAGGACCGTGGTCGAGCGAGCCAGATGGCCTTGTCGGGGAAGCGAGCGATCCACGCGTGGTGGTGCCAGCGGTATTGCCGACAATTTCCACCGCGAGATGGCCAGAGACCACTCTTTCCGATTCGAAACCTCGTGGGGAGGTTCGTTGTCAGGAGACGTTGTCATGGCTGTCTTCCGCCTCCTTTCGAGTATCGGAGCCAAGGCTCATGCCGATGAGCAGCGCCAGCACCGTGGTGACGCCGGCGATGACAGTCAGGGTCTGCCACCGGCTGCGCCAGGACTGCTCCAGGGCGAGTCGCTGCTCTGTTTTTTGGTGCAGTTCCTTTTGCGCCTGGAGTTGTTCCTCCAGGATCGTGTTCTGTTGAACGAGGTTCTCCACCGAGATTGCCGGGATGCTGGAAACTCCATGGTCCCTGGACTCCGGCGGCGTCCGGCGTCCGCACGAGGTCACGAGGCATATCAGCAGGAGCCAAAGGATGGGATGAATGATGCAGGTAATCTTCATGGCTATGCAGATGGATGAGGTTAAACCCGCCTCCCAGTGGAAGACGGGCTTGGCATGTGGATGTGAGCAGCGAGGTGCCCTTCAGACCGTAACCGGCTCGGGTTTGTATTTGAGCTGGGCGGTAGTGCACTCTTCCGCGCGGATGTCCTCCCTTGGACCGAGATACACTGGCTGGTAGATGGAGCCGGACTCACGGAAGGCGTACAGGTAGCGGCATTCCACAATGGTGCCCGGAGCCGGGACATTGTGGTTGGGTGGAATAGTCACGTTGCCCGCGGACACGACGCGGTCCCCATCAAAGAGGATCAGGGACACGCTGCGTTTGGGGTTGGGCTTGGTGACGATGAAGGAGGCTGTCTCGCAGAACTTGTACTTGAGCTGCATTCCTCCCGAGGCGGGACGGCCCGGAGTGTACGGAGCCATCATGTGTCTGAAGACCGCCCCTTCGCGATGCTCGCGCTGAAGCCGCGTGAACATTTCCCGCTTGGCACTGAGCTGGCAGGCGATGTCCACGAGTTTGAAGTGCGGAGGAATGGAGACCTTGAGGAACTTGCTCAGACGCACGAAGCGTTCGGCGTAGCCCTCATGGCGCAGATCCTCGCTGTGGAGGCTCAGGGCATCGAACACGTGAAGCACGTCGCCCAGACCTTCTCCATCGAGGATGAAGTCGGCAGTGCAAGCCAGGGCGCTCTCCACCATGGTTTGGGGAAGAGCGGTTTCCTGGCCGAGGCGATTGATGCCGGTGATGGTGGTGCCTTCCTTGCGGATGAGGAGACGCCGGCCATCGATTTTCTCCTGCAGCCACCAGTCCGGGTGAGTGAGCAGTTCCTGGACTTTCTCCTCCTCAACGGGATTGAGGAGTTGGCAATGGATGCCGGTAGGTGCTTTGGCGGTTGCCGGGAGGGTGGCGGCGGTCACGCCGCCGTTGCCATCAGCTACCAGATAGCCTTTGGCAGTTTTCTCGCGCACCAACTTGTCGAAGGTGCGCTTGGCTTCGTCGTGCCTGACTGGTGTGGGTGTCTTGGTGCCTGCGTTGAGGGTCGAACCGCGACGGCCATAGGCGAAGGTGACGACATATCCGCCGTCCTTGGGCACAATGGAGGCCTGGTAGACTTTGTCAGAGGCGCCTTCGCGGTAGTAGAGGGAGATGCTTTCCATGGGTTGGAGTCCTTTCTGTCGAGGTTTGGAGTTTGAGTTTCGGGGTGAAAACAGAGCGACCCGCACACCGGAAAGGCGTGCGGGTCGCTTGTTGGTTGAGGTGGATGGTCGTTCGCTACTTCCAGCGCCGGCATTCGTTGAAGAACTCACAGCTGGCGCACTGCATCCCGGGCGAGGGAACGAAGTCGCCACGCTGGAGGCCGGTCTGGTACGCGTCCATGAGATGGAACAGCCGGGTTTGCTGGTCGTCACTCATGGGTGGCATGGGAGTGATCACCACCTTGGGGTTCTTGAGTTTGACCAGGTGATGCAGTTCCAGCCCCAGCTCGCGCTGCCCGGTATTGTGCCGGTACAGCACGGCGTAGCCGCTGGTCTGCACTTCGTGGGTGTGAGCCACCTTCTCCGGGTTGGGGGTGGTGGATGAGGTCTTGTAGTCGATGATGCGGCGTTGTAGGACCAAATCGAGGATGCCCACCAGACGAGGCAGACCGTGCTGGCGCAGGTCTGCTTCGATAGACACCTCGATTGCATCCGGCTTGAGATCCTCCGGGAGGGGATGCTCCCGGAGGTACGTCTCGAATAGGCGCCAGCCGATGGCCTTCTCCTCGGCCTCGGAGCTGGCCCAGTCCACCTTGCCCTCGCTCTCATCCGTCCACGCTGCAGAGTATGCGTCGTGGAGGGCTTTGAGTGAGAGTGGCTGCTGGAGCCAGCGGGCTCGGTTGCGGGCTTTGAGCGCTACATGCACGGCATTGCCGACATGCAGGGCTGGAGTCTTGGGCTTGGGAATGGATAGCACGTATCTAAAGAAGAACTTCAACCGGCATTGCAGGAACAGCGTCAGCCGGGAAGCTGACACGGCCTGCAGGAGTTCAGCGATGATGTCTTTTTCGGCCCGTGTGCTTGCCTCCGGGGTGGAGACAGGCGTCTTGGGCTGGGTGGTGCGGGCACTCATGATGAGACGGCAGGTTCGTGTTGGGATGATGACGGCTGCCTGCGGCGGTGGGTCTGACGGGGCTGACCCACCTTCGCGAGCAGTTCGTCCAAGAGCTGGGAGGCCTGCATCTTGTTGAGCTCCCGGACACCGATGCCGAAGAACTGGCGGGCCAGATCTTCTACCCCTTGCTTGTCGAGGTTGTGCTCGTTGACCAGGCGCAGGATGAACCCGCGCTGGCCATCGGTGCAGTTCCATCGCTCGCTGCTCGCATTGCCATTGCTGGCCCGAGAGTGACCGTTGACGCTGTTTCCACGGCCATTCCCGTTTCGGGCATGGCCGTTTGTGTGCCCATGGGCATGCCCGGTTCGGTGGCCATTGTTCCCCGATTGGTCCACGGCGTCGATGCCGTAGAACTCCCCGGGAACAAAGCCGACCTGCTGGATCTCATGATCAACCGATTGCTGAAGAAGCTGGTAGAGCTTCTGGCATTCGGCCTCCACTTGGGAGAGATCGGTGAGTTCCACTTCAACAGAAGCGCTGAAGCTGTGAGAGCTGAAGCCAGGAAGGCCGAGTTTCTTGCTGTAGTTGGCGGACAGTTTGACTGCCATGAGGTTGGTTTCCTTTCGATTGGGTTTGGTGTGGGATGAACCTTCCACCCCAGAAACGACAAAACCCGGCGCGGGGCCGGGTTCGGAGGTGAGGGATGGAAGGAACAAAACTGGCTACCGCTTGGAAGCGGTGTCAGCGTGGTCTGGATGCTCCTGTATTGCGGATGAGGTCTGTGCTTGCATTTGGGCCAACTGCCATCCCGTAGTCCCTTGAAGGGCCACGGTCAGCAGCTCGTCCACGAGGCGAGTCATCGGCTTGCGCCGGTGTCGAGCTTCGTGGTAGAGAGCACAGACCACATTCCGCGAGATGCAGGGCACATAGTGCCGGGGACTGGACATGGTGAATGAAGCAACCGGTAGGAGGTGCTTCACAAGTATATGACACGGCGAAGCAGCCTATTGCAGTGAGGTCCTCAGGCCGGACCGGCTGAAGTGGCGACACCAGTGCATTCTGACTTTTTTGTAACATTTCCAGCCGATTCGAGATTTGACGAATCGTAAATTACCGATACGACTCAGGCATGGAAAGGTCGATTGCCGTCGCTCATGCCCTGGCTGATGAAACTCGCTGGCGCATCGCAGCGCTTATGACTGACGAAGCACTGTGCGTCTGCGAGCTGGCCGACGTGCTCGAAATGGCCCAGTCCACCGTGTCCAGTCACTTGCAGGTGATGCGAAAGGGAGGGCTCGTCACTGTGGAGAAGGAAGACAAGTGGGCCTACTATCAACTGTCTGAAGAAGTGCTGCCCGTATGGAATGCGCTGCGAGCACTCGAAGCAGAAAAGGCCGACAAAACCTTGGACCGCGATCGCAAAAAGGCCATTGCGCGGTTGGCATTAAGAGGGCGCAGCGAATGCAAAGGGCCCCGTCGCAGCATTCCTCCCCTAAGAACTGCGCCCCAGCTCGGCACCGGCATGCGCAAGGCGCAGCCCGCTTGATTTTCAATCTCTCACACAACATCTATGGCAACACGCATCGGCATCAATGGTTTCGGCAGAATGGGACGTCTCGCGTTACGCGCAGGCTGGGCCTGGCCTGAAGTAGAGTTTGCTCACATCAATGAAATCGGTGGCGACGGAGCCACTTCTGCACACCTGCTCTATTTTGACTCCGTTCACGGCCGGTGGGATCGCGAATGTTCTGGCGACGCCGACAATGTCTTCATCGACGGCAAGACGGTCAGCCACACCAGCAAAAAAGACTTTTCCGAAGTGCCGTGGGGTGATCTCGGGATCGATATTGTGCTTGAGGCCAGCGGAAAGTTCCGCAAACAAGAACAGCTGGAAGCTTACTTCAAGGCCGGCGTGAAGAAGGTCATCGTCGCGGCTCCAGTAAACACCGGTGCACTGAACATCGTGATGGGCGTGAATGATCATCTTTACGAGCCCGATGAGCATCACCTGCTGACTGCCGCTTCCTGCACGACCAACTGCCTAGCCCCCGTGGTCAAAGTGATCCACGAAGGATTGGGGATTCGCCACGGGATGATCACGACACTGCACGACATCACGAATACCCAGTCGATACTCGACAAGCCTCACAAAGACCTCAGGAGAGCACGTGCCTCCAGCATGTCACTCATTCCCACGACGACTGGTTCTGCGACAGCTATCGGCATGATTTTCCCTGAACTGCTTGGGAAACTGGACGGTGTGGCAGTTCGCGTTCCGCTCGCCAATGCATCGCTCACGGATTGCGTTTTTGAGGTCAGTCGCAAGACCACTGTTGCTGAAGTAAATTCACTTCTCGAGCAAGCGGCAAATGGGCCTCTCAAAGGAATCCTCGGCTATGAAACGCGGCCCCTGGTGTCGATTGATTACAAAGACGATCCACGCTCTTCTATCATTGATGCGCTGTCGACCATGGTGACCAACGGCACCCAAGTAAAAATCCTCGCCTGGTACGACAATGAGTGGGGTTACGCCAACCGCTATGCGGAACTGGCGCGCAAGGTTGCATCGTCACTCTCCTAAGCCTTCGGTATGACGAAGAACGCGGACAACAGCAATGTGCGAAACTACGCTGTAGTCACGGCAGCGTATTGGGCGGACACACTGGCAGACGGCGCAATCCGTATGCTGGTGCTGTTCTACTTCTACCAACTTGGCTACACGGCTCTTCAGGTCGCTTCGCTGTTTCTGTTCTACGAGGTCTTCGGCATCATCACCAACCTCTGCGGAGGATTTCTGGCAACTCGCTTTGGTCTCAAGAGCACATTGTTCATGGGACTCGGCACGCAGGTGGCGGCGCTCCTCATGCTTGGCCTGATGCCGGCCAGCTCTCTCACCGTTGCGTACGTCATGGTGTCGCAAGCTCTCTCTGGCATTGCCAAAGACCTTACGAAGATGAGCAGCAAAAGTGCGGTCAAGCTCGTTGCCGGTGAGAGCCAAGGGAGGCTTTACAAATGGGTCGCCATCCTCACTGGGAGCAAGAACGCCCTGAAAGGCGTCGGATTCTTCCTGGGAGGGGTCATGCTGTCTTTCATTGGCTTTCAGCCTGCGATCTGGACTCTCGCCTCAATCGTCGCTGCAGCCATGCTATTGGCTGCACTGCTCATGAAAGGCAGCCTTGGCGTCTCCAACAAAAAGGTAAAGTTCCGTCAGATCTTCTCCCCAGACCGGAAGGTCAATATTCTTGCGCTGGCGAGGATGTTCCTCTTCGGTGCCCGCGATGTCTGGTTTGTGGTCGGGGTGCCGGTGTTTCTCTCGTCCGTTCTCGGATGGAAGTTTTGGCAGTCTGGCGGTTTCATGGCCCTGTGGGTGATTGGTTACGGGATTGTACAGGCGTCGGCTCCAGCCATCGTGGGAAAGCCGAGGCAGCAGAAGTCCGCGCAGCCCGATGGCGGAACCGCGACTTTGCTTGCATTCGTGTTGGCATTTCTACCCGCGATCATCGCAGCTGCTCTGTGGCAGAATTTCAGCACGACATTTGTCGTTGTCGGCGGGCTCATAGCTTTCGGCATCATTTTTGCCCTCAATTCCGCAGTTCACTCCTACCTCATACTGGCATACACCGATAGCGACAAGGTCGCAATGAATGTAGGACTTTACTACATGGCCAACGCCTGCGGTCGACTTGGCGGGACAATTCTCTCGGGCCTCCTTTACCAGCTGGGTGCCGCCCGCTCAGTGAACGGCGGACTAATCTGGTGCCTGATTGCCTCGGCTATTCTCGTCGCCAGCGCCGGCCTGTTGTCGATCTGGCTTCCCCGGGGAGGCGTGAAAGGGACCGTAGCTGAAGCAGGATAATTTCCTTAAAAAAGGCAGCATCCAATGACGGTCATTGACGTAATGTAAAAAGACGTTATGATGAAGTCCGTCATGAAAGACCTAATCGCATTCAACCACGCACTCTCCGACGACAAACGCTGGAGAATCCTGCAACTCATTATGAGTGAGGCACTTTGCGTGTGCGAGATCGCGGACATCATGAAGATGCCCCAGTCATCCGTCTCAAGTCACGTCCAGGTGATCAAAAAAGCCGACCTGCTGGACAGCGAGCGGCGCGAGAAGTGGATCTACTACCGGGTGCAGAGCAAGCACCGAGCTCTTCTCAATTCGATTGCCAATTACTTCGGCGTTTCGCCAGAGTCCGAACCGGTGATGCGGGCGGACGCGAAACATGCCGAAAAGCGCCTCGCCAAACGTGAGGCAAGCTGCTGCCCAAGACCGGAAGAATTAGCCAGTAAAATCCCCATTAAGAAACCAACGAAAGCAGGAAAGCCATGAACCTACACGAACTGAAGACACTCCTTCGCGACAATGCCGGAAAACATTTCCGCCTCAAGCTGCCCGACGGCGATCCTGTGCCGGTTTCATTTCACGTAACTGAGGTGGGCCGCGTTCAGAAAACCTTCATTGACTGCGGAGGTAAATTCCGCGAGTCAGTTGCCTGCCAGCTTCAGATCTGGGTAGGCGAAGATGTTGAGCATCGCATCGAAGCGCAAAAGGCGGCCGCTATCCTTGAGAAGGCCAAAACATTCCTTCCTGACGAGACTATTCCCGTCGAGATCGAGTATGAGAAAGACGTCATCTCGCAATACACCATTGAAGGGTCTGAAAGTCACGCTGACTCCCTAGTGCTGACTCTGGCGCCCAAGCATACGCAGTGCCTTGCGATGGAACTTTGCGGCGTACCCGACAAGTCCAAGAAGGAGGAGGCAGCTTGTTGCACGCCGAGCAGCGGATGCTGCGCATGAACCGAACCCCGGAGAATCACAAATGACGCCGAAGCAGCCATCCGCCATTGCGCAGGAAGCAAGTGTAGCACGAAACATGTCCTTCATGGACCGTTATCTGACGGTCTGGATCTTTGCTGCGATGGCGCTCGGCGTCCTGCTTGGAAGTTTCGTGATCAAAGACCCGGCAGCTCTTTTCGCGCCGCTTACAATCGGGACAACCAATCTTCCCATTGCTATCGGCCTCATCCTCATGATGTATCCGCCCCTTGCCAAGGTACGGTACAGGGAACTTCCCAAGGTCTTTGCGAACCCCAAAATTCTCGGACTCTCACTTGTCCAGAACTGGGTGATCGGGCCCGTGCTCATGTGGATCCTCGCAGTCACGCTGCTTCGTGATCATCCTGACTACATGGTCGGGCTGATTCTTGTGGGACTGGCCAGGTGCATTGCGATGGTACTGGTATGGAATGAACTGGCTGAAGGCAGCAACGAATATGCCGCCGGTCTGGTCGCTCTTAACAGCATTGCCCAGATACTCTTCTACAGCGCCTACGCGTGGCTCTTCATCACTGTGTTGCCGCAGTATGTGGGTCTCAAAGGCGTAGTCGTCCAGGTGCCCATGAGCGAGATCTTCTGGAGTGTCATGATTTATCTTGGCATTCCGTTCGCTGCTGGTGCCCTAAGCAGAATTTTCCTCGTGAGATGGAAGGGGGAGGATTGGTACGAGAAGACCTTCATCCCCCGTATTTCGCCGATGACGTTGGTAGCCCTTCTCTTTACCATTGTCGTGATGTTCACCTTCAAAGGCGATGCGATCCTTCGGCTGCCAATGGATGTCCTCAGGATCGCCATCCCGCTCGTCATCTATTTTGTGGTGATGTTCATTGTAAGTTTTGTAATGTCCGCAAGGCTTGGCGCAGACTATCCACGTACGGCCAGCGTCGCATTTACCTCAGCCGGTAACAATTTTGAACTGGCCATCGCAGTTGCGATCGCCGTGTTCGGTCTTGAATCAAGTGTAGCCTTTGCAGCTGTCGTCGGGCCGCTCATTGAGGTTCCCGCGCTCATCGGCCTTGTGCATGTTGCTTTCTGGCTTCGCTCCAGGTTCTTTCGTCCAACAATTTCAAAGGTAGTGTCATGACAAAACCCCTCATTCTAATTCTCTGTACCGGAAACAGCTGCAGGTCGCAGATAGCAGAGGCCATCCTTCGAGCCGCGCTCGGTTCAGAATTCCGCGTGGCGAGTGCTGGCTCAAAGCCCGCGGGCCATGTGCATCCACTGGCAATTCGCGTGATGGCCGAAGCCGGCGTCGACATCTCGAAGCAGCATTCAAAGCATCTTGATGAATTCCTAGGTTCGCCGGTGGAGACCGTGATTACGGTCTGCGGCAAGGCCGACCAAGTCTGTCCGATGTTCCCCGGACAGTGCAACCGCCATCATTTCCCTTTTGACGATCCAGCCGACGCCACCGGCACTGAGGAACAACAGCTGGAAGTGTTCAGGAAAGTGCGAGATGAGATCACTGAGGTCTTTGGCGCCTATGCTGCCGGAAGACGAGATGAATCTGCACTTCACGTTTAGCCGCGCCAGCTTAAAGTGCCGAAGTTGAGTCGTTTACGCAAATGTGACGAAAACGCCAGTTTTTGCCTGCCCGATCCCGCATGAAGGGTATTCTTACCGATACCCCGAGAAATGAGGCGCGCTGAATCTTCCGAGAACCTGACTGAACAGGACCTGGTCCACGTATACGAGTGCTTTTGCGACTTGAGTCGTCTGAGGATCCTCAACCTACTGATGGCCTCCCCGCTTTGCGTCTGCCATTTGGAGCAGATCATCGGGCCCCCACAAGCCAAGATCTCACGGCATCTGGCCTACCTCAAGAGCCACAGGATGGTCACGACACAGCGGTACCAGAACTGGAGTATCTACCGGATTGAAGCCAGACACTCTGACCTGATGCAGATGCAATTGAAGTGCCTTCAGGATTGCACAAATGAACTGAAAGTCTTCAAGTCTGATCTCGCCCTACTCAAGGGAATGAAGGCAGATGTCGGATGGATTGCCAAATTCGTGGACGGCAAACCGTTCAAGGTCCCCGCAAAAGGCGGGTGCTCCTGAGTCGAGAAATGCTAACGGCGCAGGTACTCCCTGCGCCGCTCGCATTTTGGCTTATACCTCCCAGTCAATACCCCATATCGGCCGGGAAACCTTTCTGCTGATTACCAGCTGATACGCAGGCCGGCAGTGACACCCCAGCCATCATACTCGCCGCCGTCACCTGCCGAGTCGTCCAGGGTAGTGTACTGGACGCCGCCCTGCAGCTTCAGCTTGTGGCCGTAGATGTAGTAGTTCAGACCCGCGTAGATCTCGTTGTACTCATCACCACGGCCCGAGACGATCGTATTTTCATAACGGGCAAGACGGATGCCGTTGTCGCCATCGCTGTTGATGTAGGTGTAGCGAAGCACGCCCTGGAATGTCTTCGATTCGTTGAGATAGACACTCGGCATCACTTGGAGACCGAAGAGATCGGGCTGACCGAGGTAGCCTTTGGAAGCCACAAGGTCAGAGGCGAAGCCAAAACGGCCTTCTTCCATCTGGAAATTGAGGGAGCCAACCATTTCGTGATTGCGGGTGAAAGCCGAGGGTGTTCCCCTCGCGTTCCCCGGATCTTCGTCCTGATAGATGAAATCAGCACGCACCACCGCCTTGTCGACCCCGAGTGTCTCAGCAAGATTGTAACCGATGCTGACGAGGCCGAAGCTGCCGGCATTGAACTCACCAAATTCCGGGCTGGCTTGGCCTGAGCTGAAGTAGCCGATGTTGTAAATCCACTTGCCGACTTCACCGCTGATACTGACACCCGGCATATATTCCTCCGGGAACCAGAAGTTGTTGGCGATGTTGCTGCGGTCAATCGTGATGAGCTGCGTCGAGGAGGTCGAGCCGTCGAGCGTGAATTTTGCTCCGTGCTTGCCAACCGTAAGATTGAACTCCTTGGAGGGTGACCACTTGATATAGGCATCGGTCAGCTTGTTGTAGACCGGGTCATGATCCTGCAGGTCGAGGTCCACTTCACCGTGAATGGTGAGCGTCTCAAACATTTTGGCTTTGAGGCCAATACGTGAGCGGCGGTTGATCCAGTCGTCGTCGTTTCCCTGGTCGGCATCGAAATAGTAGTAGTCATTCTGCTGACGACCCACGATGGCCAATTCCTGAAGGACCGGGTTCTCCTTGTCCTTGTAGATGACGGCGAGTCCCCAGATCTTGTCGAAGATGCTCTTTTCTTTCTCTGGAGTGGCCGTTGTTGTGATGGATTTGCCTGATACTGACGGGGTTTCACCTGCGACGAGGCTGGATGAAAGCCCACCCACCAGCAAAATCAGCGGGAGTGCATGTTTCATATTTTAGGCGGTTGATGTGTTTGAAGCGCCCATCGAGTTTTCCCGGTAGAATCTTCTCCGGCTCCATAGGGTGTGCCGAGGCTAGCAACATGCATGTATACGTCTAAGCGTGTTTAGTGACAGATTTGTGACATTATATGGGTAGCCGTATATACGGCTTCTCGCATGGTGGATCTGAAGCCTGCTGACGACGTTCTGGTGGGCCGAACAAACACAAAGCCAACAATCCACACAAACATGAAGATCCTTCCTGTCACCCTAGCCCTTGCCGCTCTTTGCGGTGTGGCCAGCGCTGAGAAGCCAAAAGTCGACCCGGCGATCGGCGAGTACAAGCAGGTCTCCGGCGTTACCGGCAACCTCAACTCCATTGGATCCGATACACTCAACAACCTGATGACATTGTGGGCAGAAGGCTTCAAGGCCCTCTATCCGAATGTGAACATCCAGATTGAGGGTAAAGGTTCTGCAACCGCTCCTCCCGCGCTCATCGAAGGTACGGCCCAGATCGGCCCCATGAGCCGCCCCATGAAAAGCGAAGAACTGGATGCCTTCGAGAAGAAGTACGGTTACAAGCCAGTCGAAATCAAGGTCGCGGTCGACGCCTTGGCTGTGTTCGTTCACAAGGACAACCCTATCAAGGGCCTCACCATGCAGCAGGTCGACAGCATCTTTTCCTCCACCCGGAAGGCTGGCGGCCAAGACATCACGACCTGGGACAAGGTTGGCCTCAAGGACTGGTCGGGCCGGGCACTTAGCCTCTATGGCCGCAACAGCGCATCGGGCACCTATGGCTTCTTCAAGGAGCATGCCCTCGCCAAAGGCGACTTCAAGAGCACAGTGAAAGAACAGCCTGGTTCATCCGCGGTGGTCCAAGGAATTTCTGGTGACCAGTTCGGCATTGGCTATTCCGGCATTGGCTACATCACTTCCGGGGTCCGTGCTGTGCCGCTTGGCAAAGAAGAGGGACAATATGCTGAAGCCACCTACGAGAACTGCCTCGATGGCAGCTTCCCGCTTGCCCGCTTCCTCTATATCTATATCAACGTGAAGCCCGGCACTTCCCCTGACAAGCTGACCAGCGAATTCATCAAATTCATTGTGTCGAAGGCCGGACAGGAAGTGGTCGTGAAGGATGGCTACTTCCCAATCCCTCCGGAAGTCTCGAAGGAAGTCTTGGAACAGGTCAAGTAACCACTTCCAAAGCGCCAAACCCTAAGATGGGGTGAGCCCGCGATAACGGGCTCGCCCTTCCAGCCTCAGGCTTCGAACATGCCAGACCGCCAACCCACCCAACCGCGCCCCGTGCCAGCGCGGTTCCTTGCGTCGAAAGGCACCATCCTATTGGACCGCCTGATGACGCGTGCCATCCAGTTTGGTGGACTCGGCATCATCGTTGCCGTGTTTGGGATCTTCGTATTCATTCTGATGGAGATTCTTCCCCTCTTCGGTGGGGCCAAGGCACATGAGGACAAGTCATTTTCCCTTGGGATCGTAGGGCAGGGTGTGCTTGGCGTGGATGAGTGGGCGCAGAAGCCATTCTTCTACGACGGCAATGCTGTGCGCTTTGCCGACCTCTCCACAGAAGACAGCAAAGTAGAGGAACAGCTTCCAGTTTTTCCCGAGGGTGCGAAACCAATCTGTTGGACCCTCGACAACAAATCAAACCGCGTAACTGTTGGGACCAAGGATGGCCGCATTGGCTCATTCAAAGTTCAGTACGCCAGTAAACTAGCATCAGTTGCCGGGGAAAAGTCCAGTGTCAGCGCAAACCTCAAAATGGACGAATTCCATCCAATAGGCATTGCAGGCAAGCCCCTCAGCGCGGTGTCATTCGGAGATGGCGGCGCTGCAAAAATTATGGCGGCAATACAGAATGTCGACGGCACACCGCAAGTACATGCCCAATGCATTGCAGAAAAGCGCGGCTTGATGGGCGCAGGCAAGCCTACAGTGGTGGGCAGGTTTGACCTCACTCCACACCTCAAATCGAAACCAACGCTGATTCTGGCGTCCGCTGTGGGTGATAACCTCCTCGTGAGTGACGATCAGGGCCGACTCTACTATTTCTTCTTCACGAACGGGACAAAGATGGAACTGAGGCAGGAGTTTCAGCCGTTCTCCGACCTTAAAGACACGCGCATCAGCAGCATGGGCTACGTCTTCGGTGACGTTTCTATTGTAGCCACAAGCATGGATGGGCACCAGCAGGTCTGGAGTCTCTACAATCAGATCACGGAAAAGGACGGCCAGTCACTCCATGTCAGGCTCTATGGCAAGATCAAAGAAATGCCAGAGCTGAACGGCGCTGCCGAACTATTTGCCAGCAGCCAGCGCAACAAAACCTTCATGGTGGCGCAGGGGAAGAATGTTTCCGTGCGACACAGCACGTCGGGCACGGTTCGCTGGGAGAAGGAGCTCCCTTTCACACTCGCCCGCGCAGTGATCGACGGCAAAGGAGAGCATCTCCTCTTTCTCGATACCTCAGGAAACCTCCACCGCTATGGCTACCACGACCCCCATCCCGAATCAGGCTGGAGAGCGTTTTTCGGGAAGATCTGGTATGAAGGCGCAGACAAGCCCGAATACACATGGCAATCCACCAGCGGAACTGATGACTTCGAACCGAAGCTGTCATTGGTTCCTCTAATTGTTGGCTCATTGAAGGGAACTCTTTACGCGCTGCTCTTCGCTGTTCCCATCGCACTGCTTGCCGCAGTTTACAGCGCCAACTTTCTTCCCCAGGAGGTGAAATCGGTAGTGAAGCCCGCCATGGAAATCATGGCTTCACTTCCTTCCGTAGTGCTCGGCTTTCTCGCAGGACTTTGGCTTGCGCCAATCATCGAGGACAAGGTTCCGTCGCTCCTCCTCACCTTTATTGCTCTTCCCCTCGGCGTAATGGCGCTTGGATGGGCATTTACAAAATTGCCGGTCACCCTCCGCTCTAGAGTTCCAGCAGGGAGTGAATACTGGCTTCTGGTGCTTCCCATCCTCCTCATCATTGCTGCAGCATGGACTCTCGGTCCCTGGGTGGAAAGCTGGGCCTTTGTGGTGCATCAACCTGGAGGCGGAAGCGTTGCCGACTTCCGCCTGTGGTGGCCACAGGTTACCGGAACGCCGTTTGACCAACGCAATTCGCTCGTGGTCGGATTCATGATGGGATTTGCAGTGATCCCCATCATCTTCACCATCACTGAAGATGCTCTCAGCAATGTCCCTCCCCAGCTTAAAGCGGCATCGCTCGCGCTTGGGGCAACCCGCTGGCAGATGGTGCGCTCCATCGTCATCCCAGTTGCTTCCGCCGGGATATTCTCTGCGCTAATGATCGGCTTCGGACGCGCTGTTGGTGAAACCATGATCGTCGTGATGGCAACAGGGAACACTCCCATCATGGACCTCAACATCTTCTCCGGCATGCGCACGCTTTCGGCAAATATTGCCGTTGAGCTCCCCGAAGCGCCTGTCCATTCCACTCACTACCGCACGCTGTTCCTTGGCGCCATGGCGCTCTTCATAATGACCTTCGCCCTTAATACCGTGGCCGAAGTGATGCGCTTCCGCCTTCGCGAGAGGTTCAAGATAGTTTGAGGCGCTACTTACTCCAAATCTCCCTGCAAATGCACGATATCGCAAAATCACGCTACGGCGTTCCCGGAGCGAGAATCTCCAACTCCCAGCTTGGCGAATCGAAGGTCTGGCTCTCAGCTTTGGGCCTGGCCCTCGGCATCCTGATGGTGACAGGACTGCTTCTGCTCATCTTGATACAAGGACTTGTCGTATTCTGGCCACGCGAAGTTGTGCAGGTCACCCTCCGTACCTCAGAGGGAAAGACGGAAACCACTGCCGGTGAGATCCGGAAAGTGCAGCACCGCAAAGATGTCGGCAAAGGCGGAAAGGAGGTAGAAGAATGGCTCCTTTTCACCGGAAACAAAGATGTTACCGGTAATGGCTTCCGCTACCTCGATGTCCAGAACATCAGCGAACAGACCAAGCCTGCGGACCTCATCATCGCTGAGCGAATGGAATATGGCGACGCGATCTTCCGAGCCGTATCGCTCAAACTCAGCGACGGAACGGTTGTTCCAAATGACGATGCTCGGCTCCTAGCAGAACTTGACCGCCTCGTTGGGGAAGCGAACAAGCGAAGAAAAGAAATCACCAAGATTGAGAAGGGGAAGATCGGTAAAATCAACACCCAGCTTGCCAAGCTTGATCTCGAGGAAAAGGAACTAAAGGCGGAATCAAGCCGGACAGAGGAACGCCTTGGGCACATCGCCCAGAAGCGAACCGCACTTCAATCCGAATATCAGAAGCTCGCCGCCGAGGCGCAAGCACTCCGGAAACAGCAGCAGGAGAATGTTCTGACCTACAGGACTCCAGAGGGAACTGAGAAGAATCAGAATGTAGGTGATATCGTCAGTTACTACCGTCCAAATGCATTGGGATTCGGCGGAAAAATCGGCTGGTTCATTCACGGAATCTGGGACTTCATCTGGAGCGAGCCCCGCGAAGCAAACACGGAAGGCGGCATCTTTCCCGCGATCTTCGGAACCTTCGTGATGACAATTCTAATGAGCGCCCTGGTCACCCCGCTTGGTGTTGTCGCTGCGATCTACCTGCGCGAATATGCCAAGCAAGGGATGCTCGTGCAGTGCGTCCGCATCTCGGTAAACAATCTGGCCGGAGTACCTTCTATCGTCTTCGGTGTCTTCGGTCTCGGCTTCTTCGTCTACTTCCTCGGCGCATCAATTGACCAGCTTTTCTTCAGCAGTTCACTGCCAACCCCTACATTCGGGACTGGAGGTATCCTTTGGGCATCTTTCACTCTGGCGCTGCTTACGCTTCCCGTTGTGATCGTGGCAACCGAAGAGGCGCTTGTCGCCGTGCCTCGGGGCGTTCGCGAAGCCGGCCTCGCGTGTGGTGCATCGAAGTGGCAGATGATTCAGCGAGTCGTGCTTCCAAGTGCGCTTCCTGGGATCCTAACCGGCGTCATCCTCTCCATGGCAAGAGGAGCAGGCGAGGTAGCGCCCCTCATGCTGGTCGGAGTGGTAAAACTCGCGCCGTCGCTACCGCTTGATCTGACCGCGCCATTCATTCATGCGGAGCGGAAGTTCATGCATCTGGGCTTTCACATCTACGACTTGGGATTCCAGTCTCCGGATTCCGAAGCAGCCAAACCCATGGTTTTTGCCACCACGCTTTTGCTCATCACGCTCGTCGTTGTCATGAATGTCGCGGCCATCCGTATCCGCACCAAACTGCGCAAAAAGTATGCAGCCAGCACCTTCTGAACAATTGAACTTGAACGCTGCCATGTCGCCTGTTGGCCAAAATGGAGACGATCTACACGCTTCTTCGCGATTTGGCGAAGCATGGGTTGAGTGGGTAGCCCTGCTGACCATGATTGTGATCGATTCGGTAGCAATCCTGATTTCCCATTTCACTGGGGGGCCCGGCCGGGCTGAAGAAACGCAGGGATCCTAAACAACATGGCTTCCCCTAATTCCAACACAAGCGTCGTGCAAAATTCGGAGCCTCCTACGGCGACGTCATTAGTCGATGACTTTAGCAATCCCAAAATGGTCGAAGTCGATCATTTCAATTTCTACTATGGAGCAAAACAGGCAATCTTTGACGTTTGCCTGGACATCCCCGAGCGGCAGATTACGGCATTCATTGGCCCCAGTGGTTGCGGGAAGTCCACGCTACTTCGTAATCTGAACCGCCTCAACGACCTCATCGATGGGGTTCGCCATGAAGGAGACATTCGCATCGACGGGACTAGTCTCTACGATCCCACCGTGGAAGTGATCAGCCTGCGAAAGCGCGTCGGCATGGTCTTCCAGAAATACAATCCGTTCCCCAAGACAATCTACGAGAATGTTGTGTTCAGTCTCCGAGTAGCCGGCAGGAACAAGAAATCCGAACTTGATGAGGTCGTGGAACGAAGCCTCCGGTCCGCTGCCCTCTGGGATGAAGTGAAGGACAGGCTACACGACAGTGCATACGGCCTCTCAGGCGGACAGCAGCAACGCCTTTGCATCGCACGTGCCATCGCCAACCGGCCGCAGATTCTTCTCATGGATGAACCTTGCGCCGCACTTGACCCCATCGCGACGCTCAAAATCGAAGAACTGATGCTGGACCTCAAAAAGGAATTCACCATCGCCATCGTCACCCACAACATGCAGCAAGCCAGCCGGTGTTCGGACCGCACGGCCTTCATGTTCATGGGAAGACTCATAGAACACGGGGAGACAAAACAGATTTTCACGGAACCGAAGGAACAACAGACTGAGTCCTACATTTCCGGACGCTTCAGCTGAACCACATGGAAACCCAACTGCCATCCACAATTCCGGTGCTCCCTGAACCAATCCTGCAGCCTGGAACCCAACCTCCTGAGGCGGTTTCCGAGGCGAAGATCCGATTTGAGCATGTGGATTTCTGCTACGGCTCAAAGCAGGCGCTTTGGGATATCCATCTGGACATCCCTCCCCAGCAGGTGACTGCCTTCATCGGTCCCTCTGGCTGCGGCAAATCCACAGTCCTCAGGTGCCTGAACCGCATGAATGACATGGTGCCCGGAGCAAGGGTTACCAGCGGCAAAATAGAGATCGATGGTGAAGATATTAACCTGGCTACCCAGGATGTTACCGATCTCAGGAAGCGCGTCGGAATGGTATTTCAAAAATCCAACCCTTTCCCAGACTCAATTTACGGCAATGTCAGTTACGGCCTCCGCATCGCGGGCGTGAAGGACCGAAAGATTCTGGACGAGGCAGTGGAAGCGAGCCTCCGCGGAGCTGCCCTCTGGGATGAGGTAAAAGACCGTCTCCAGACGAGCGCCTTCGGGCTTTCGGGAGGTCAGCAGCAAAGGCTCTGCATTGCCAGGGCCATCGCTGTCCGTCCCGAGATCATCCTGATGGACGAACCATGCAGTGCACTTGATCCGATTGCGACGAGCAAAGTCGAGGATCTCATCACAAAACTGAAGGAGGAATTCACTATCGTGATGGTCACGCACAATATGGAACAGGCGAGACGATGTGCGGACAGGACCGCATTCTTTTACGTCGGCAAGCTCGTTGAGTTCGACGACACCATGACTCTATTCCAGAACCCGGCGCAGAAACTTACCCGGGACTACATCATGGGAAGATTCAGCTGAAGGCAATTCAACCAACTTACTGACACGTGATGCCTGAGCATACGGGGCCGCACATCCTGAGCCGCTTCGATCACGATCTTGAATCCTTGAGGAGGAAGATCGACGAAATGTTCTCACTGGTCCTCAAGGGACTTACCAATGTTGAGTCATGCCTTCTCGATAAGGATGTAGAGAGGTGCAACATGACCATCGCAGATGATGAAGAAGTTGATGGTTTTGAGCGCTGCATCAGTGTTGAGGCGACCGGTCTCATCATGCGCTTCCAACCGGTGGCCGTTGACCTCCGCATTGTGATCGCGACCATTAAGGTCAGTGGTAATCTAGAGCGAGTCGGCGACAATCTCGTTGGCATCGCAAGACGGGCAAAAAAGCTGCTTGCCACACGGAGCATTCCTGAGATGGAGCCACTCAAAATCATCCTCGTTGAAACACGAACATTTCTTGAGCATGTCGTGTGCGCATTTCTTAACCGGAATCCACCGTCACTCAACTGGATGGAGTCAGCGTACACAGCGCTAATCACCCGGACGCACACCTATTCCGAGTTCGTAACCAACAGGATCTCGTACGAACTGGACCAGGGAGTGTCGTCGTGCATTGATCTCATTCACATCGCAAAGCATCTCGAACAGCTTGCAAGCATCGGGCGGGGAATTGGCCTGGACACTCACTTTGCCATGCATCCGGATGCTGCTCTAAAGACCAGCGGAGACGCCTAAATCCAAAGTGACGCAGTTGTCACACTATACGGGTATCCGTATGCAGAAGCTTCTCTAGTGTGGTGAATTCCCTCAGCACGGTCATGAAAAGCACCTCCTCTTTTTCAGCTTTGTTCGCGGTTGCGGCATTTCAATGCGCTTCCGCTGCGCCTGCAGTTGTCGACACTTCACTTCCTACTTACAAACCAGCGGTCAGTCTCTCCGGTAGCCTCAGATCCATTGGGTCAGACACTCTGGACAAGCTGATGCATGCTTGGTCTGCGAAGTTCACCGAATTCCATCCTGGAATTCGGTTTAACTTGGAAGGCAAAGGTTCCGCCACAGCGCCTCCAGCTCTCACCGAAGGCGATGCTCAATTCGCTCCGATGAGCCGCGAAATGTGGAAGAGCGAGGCAGAAGCCTTCGAAAAAAAGCACGGCTATAAGCCCGTCGCCATTCCCGTGGCAATTGACGCGCTCGCTGTGTTCGTCCACAAGGACAATCCCATCAAGGGGCTGACCCTGAAGCAACTCGATGGCATCTTTTCCACCGAACGCAAACGGGGAGGCGCCAACATCACCAACTGGGACCAACTGGGTGTAGCCCACCAATGGCAAGGCAGGAAGATTGTGGTCTATGGAAGAAACACGATTTCAGGTACCCATGGTTTCTTCAGCGAGCACGCGCTCTTAAGGGGCACGCTCAAAGGCACCGTTAAACAGCAATCGGGTTCGCAAGAAGTGGTCTCTCATGTTGCTGGCGACCTCTTCGGAATCGGCTACTCCGGCATCGGCTACACGACATCAGGAGTCAAAGCCCTGCCTCTCGGAGAAAAGGAAGGCCACCTATGGAAGCCCACCCAGCAAAATTGTATGTTGGGCAACTACCCCCTCACGCGCCATCTATTCATCTACGTGAACAAGAAGCCGGGTCAGCAGGTGGATGCGGCTACCTTTGAGTTTCTCAAGTTTGCACTTTCCAAAGACGGCCAGGACATTGTGTCGGAGACTGGCTTCTTCCCTTTAGGGAAAGCCGGCGTCGAGCTTGGTCTCAACGCCCTGACAAAGTGAGAGACGATATGCATCAGGGTCTTTTGGAGCAGGACTGATTGTCGGCAGGGCATCTCAAGCTGCTGGCCTGGAACTGCGTAAGTTATGGACGGTACATACCTAATCCTCGTAGCGGATGACAACGACGATCTCCGGCAACTGGTAGCCTCAAATCTTCGCAGATCCGGGTTCGAGACTGTTGAAGCTCGTAACGGGCTCGAAACCCTGCACATGGTTCGCTATCACCGACCAGATGCAGTTCTGCTCGATATCATGATGCCGGGGAGGGATGGCTTGCAGGTCTGCGAAGAGCTCCGCAGCGATGAAGACACAAAGCAGATTCCGATTATGATGCTCACCGCCAAGGGGGAGGTGGAGGACCGTATCATCGGCCTGGAAGCAGGAGCGGACGATTACCTCAGTAAGCCTTTCATACTCAAAGAGCTTATCCTCCGCGTGCAGGTCATGCTTCGGAGAAGTTCAGCGACTGGACGTGTACCGGAACTCAAGATCGGACCGTTTCAATTTGACGTGATAGGAACCAAGCTGACCCTGGATGGCCAGGTGACAGATCTGCCGCTGCTCGAGTTCAAACTCCTTCACTTACTCGCAGCAAGAAGTGGAAGAGTGGTAGAACGCGGAATCATTTTGCAAGAGGTGTGGGGTCTGGACCCAAGAACGGTGACCCGCACCATCGACACGCACGCAAGACGCGCTCGTGGAAAACTTGGCGAACATTCGGCCTGGGTTCAAACGGTCCGAGGGATAGGTTTCATTTTCAAAGAGCCTGAAGCGCTCGTGGCGGAAGTTCGGTAATCTTTGCTGGGCGGACTTTAGTCGGGCCTCTCAGCAATCGTAAGAAGTCAGTGAAGTACATGCAAGAGTGTTATGAGCAGCCTTGCCCGGGTGGGCAAGGCTGACTCATTTTCAGGAAGCTCTGTAGAAATGCGGGCGCGAACAAGACGCTAAAGCGTAGTTAGTAGCAACCCACTGGATGAATTCTGATACGCTTCAAGACGCCACAGCTTCTGCCCGTCCTCCTTGGGCACTCGCTTGGCGAATTGCTGCCGGGCAGATCCTTTCCTGGGGCATTCTCTATTACTTCTTCTCGGTAGTTGCTGGACCGATGCAAGCTGCCACCAGCTGGACCCGCGAGTTCATCAATGGTGGTCTTTCGCTGGGGCTCCTCACCTGGGGGATCTGTGCCATCCCGGCAGGCGCATGGCTACAGCGCCATGGTGGACGCCTTCTTATGTCCGTCGGCTCACTTGTGGGAGGGCTTGCGCTCATGCTGATGGGAACGTGCATCCATCCGGCAGCCTACTTGCTCAGTTGGATCGCCCTTGGTATGTCAATGGCAGCCCTTCTTTACGAACCGGCCTTCGCGGTCGTCACGACAGAGTTCGGACCGCACTACCGTAATGGCATTACGCTCATCACGCTTGTTGCCGGTCTTGCCAGCACGGTCTTCATCCCTCTCGGGGCTTGGCTAGTCGCAAACTTTACGTGGGAAAAGGCTCTGCTCGCGCTTGGTTCCGTACAGATCCTTCTCGGTGTGCCGCTGCATGCACTCGGACTTCCTGCCTCTCGGCACGAGAACTCCCCATCTCTCAAAACTTCCATTCACCATCGAATCATGAGTTGGGGAAGAAGTCTCTACAGTGAAGCCGGCAACAGAACATTCGCCGGACTTGCGATCTGGGTTGCGGCTCACACGGCCGCATTCTCAGGAATGACCTTCCTGTTGATCCCGATGTTCCAGCATGAAGCTGTCGACATGGGAGCACTACTTTTTGCCATCGCACTCATCGGGCCCATGCAGGTGACCGGGAGATTACTTCTGGTAAGATTCGGAAGTCACTCACCTTCGCGCACCATAGGATTCTGGGCGATGGGTGCGATCGTTGCCGCAATCTTGCTCCTGGCTGCATTCCCACACTCCCGCTGGACCCTAGCCACCTACGCCATCCTATACGGTGCCGGCAATGGCGTGATGACGATACTGAAGGGGACCGCGGTCGCGGAATATTTCGGCCGGGCGCGCTACGCCGAACTGAATGGACTGCTGTCGGCTCCCGCCGTTCTCTCGAAGGCGGCCGCGCCGGTTCTGCTTGCAGGTATCTGGACGCATTCAGGCAAAACCGAAGTTGTCTTGGGCACCGTAGTCATCGTTCTGTTTGCAGGTATCGGGGGGCTTCTACTCGTTTCCCCGGTTCGCCAGTGAACGCATGCGGACTGCCACCTTTGGTATGTAACGTTGAAGCCTGGCGAAGCTACGACCTTGCTGCCGCGACGATCATAAAGCCGCATAGCCGCAATCGAGAAGTCCCCTAGCCGTTCCTGTACCCTTGCAATATGGGTCCAATGGTCGAGTCTATTTGTGGCTGCAGGTAGCACTCGAAGTCGGTGGTGCCGGTGACTGTCTGAAGGACAATTGAGGCGACAGTCAACGCTGGTCGGTTGACCACGCTGTGCCACCTCGCACAACGCCATTGACTACTAATCGCACGTCAAAAGTGTCCAAATTGTGTCCAACACATGCGATCCATATTCCCCTCATGGACGCCATAACGTGCTCATTCTGAATGGAGCCAGTTGTCGGACTCGAACCGACGACCTGCTGATTACAAATCAGCTGCTCTACCAACTGAGCTAAACTGGCAAGACTCTTATTTTCAACGGGTCACATCTGTAAAAAATTCGACCCGGTTTACCTTCCTATACTTGGTTTCTATACTCGGTCAATTGCAAATGAGCAAACGTCCGTCCAGAAGAAAGCTTCCGTGCCAGCCCTGATTTGGTACATTCCGTCGGGCGTTCACTGTCCGTGCCGGAGAAAGCCGCAAGTTGTCTTACGAGTCGCTCAAGGCGACCGCGTTCTCAGTGACGAAGCGGCGCAACAGTGACCCAACCTCCTGTTTGCTGCCATCTCCGGAATACGCTGCACGAGGAGACTGCAAAAGCGCGCAATACGTCCTCACAGATCAACAAAAGGCTCTGGGCGCAATTTTCAAGCCGATGGAAACGGAGTTCGACCTGTCTCAGAGACTGGGCTTTCCTTCAGTTGTCACATCGCAAAACTCAATGTGACATCGGCTCTCATCTCCCCTCCCCATTTCAGCCGGTGTCATTGTTTTGAAATTGACACGAACATTCTCATTCGACATCATATGGTACAATTTCTCCATATCCATGCCTACTATTACCATTCCAACGGGGGCACACACTCCAATCACAAATATTGTGGCGAGTGAATCGGTTATCGAAAAACAACAGATTTCCCATGGGTCTGTCGGGACGGGAGAAGTGCTTGAGCTTGTCGATGGTACGGCTTCTGAAGTCCTCCCCACACCGGAGGTTGCGTTTGAGTCGTCGGAGGTAGTTCAATGGACGGCACCCAGCCTTGAAAACCTTTCCGACATCGGTGTTGCTTCCTTTGGCACACCGCCCGCTTTTGAGGCCGTACTGGGCACCGATGAGCGAGTACGCATTGCGGACACCACAGTATATCCGTGGCGGACAATTGCGTCACTGCTGATTACCGCCGCAGACAATTCACAATGGATAGGCACAGCCTGGTTCATCAGTCCACGCACCCTCGTGACAGCAGGCCATTGCGTATTTATCAAGCACAGTGGCGTTGTGGGACGCGACGGCTGGGTCAAGAAGATTCAGGTCATGCCCGGCCGCAATGCAGATATCCTCCCATTCGGCGGCATCACGGCAACCGAGTTCTGGTCAGTAAAAGGCTGGGGGGAGGATGGCTCCGAAAACTATGATTACGGAGCCATCGTCTTACCGGCCGCCTTCCCGCAAGAGCTGGGATTCTTCGGTTACGGCGTGTTTACGGACGAGGACTTGCTCGCTTCCGTCGCCAATGTCGGTGGCTATCCTGGTGACAAGCCAAAGGGCACACTTTGGTACGACAAGCGGGAGATAGGAAGCGTGAAACCGGACAAGGTCTTTTATGCCGCCGATACGGCGGGAGGACAGAGCGGGACTGCGGCCTACATCGTTCGCAATGGTGAAAGGGTGGCGGTGGGCATCCATGCCTATGGTGGCCAGACGTCAAACTCGGGCACCCGCATCTCCTCACAAGTGTTCGCTAATCTTGAAAGTTGGAAGCGGGACTAACGACGAGACGCAGATCCCTGGATTGTCACATGTCGACATGGTTTGCTGCGGTGCCGCCATCCTCTGAGAACGCATTGCCAACATGAAAACATATCGAGGTATCATACATGTACTCCCCAACGAGGTGATCCTGGACGCGGGTGGAGTTGAAGTGAAGCTCCAAGGCGACCGTGCAGAGTTCTCACCGCGGGAAGGGCTCGTCACTGCGGTGACGGGGGTGCAAATGGGAGATGTGATTGAGCACGCCCGCGTGGCTCCCCAACTGGAGTCGGCGAAAGCAATCAGCATTGATGCATTCTCCCCAGTTGTTTCAGCCATTCGAGAGGAGGGGGAAGCAATCGCGGCCCATGAGGGAGTTGTTGGCATACGACCAGGATTCCGCCTTCTGGAGAACGAGGCCGGGGAAGAACCTTGCATGGTGATCCTGACCCGTCCTGGCGCCACGCAGGATTGGCCTCCTGCCAGCCTGAGAGGCGTGCCCGTGGAAGTCCGCACTGCTTCTGCTCTGGAGATGATTGAGGGCACCGCTCCACTTGAGGCCTGGACGGGCCTTGTGCCTGAAGCCGCCGAAGCGGGTTCAGGCATTCACTACACGCCACCGGATCCTGATGTGGTATCCTTGAAAGAGGCGCGCGTTCACAACATCACCTGCCATGTAGGGCCCGATTCCGGTTGGCCGATTTTGAAGGGATTTCTCGAAGGAACCACCAGTCATCTCACGGTGGCGATGTATGAGTTTTACGCCAAACACATCCTGACAGCCGTCTGTGATTTGGGCGAGGAAAGCGACGCAAGGCTGAACATCATCTTGCAGACAGGCCCAGGCGAGAACGACAAGGATACCGAGGAACTGCTGCGTGACAGCTGGGGTGACCGGCTGGAGTTCACCAAAGCCTCAGTGTCCGGCCCCAACAAAGTATTCAAGAATTCCTATCACACCAAAGTGGTGGTGCGGGATTCACGTGCCATGTGGGCCTCCAGCGGAAACTTCAGCCCCAACAGCCAGCCAAAGGTCACTGACAGTGACGCACCGAATTTCTACCGGCTGGGCAACCGTGAGTGGCACGTGATTATCGAAGACGAGGAACTGGCCAAAATATACGAGAAGTTCATCGAACACGATATCAAGCAGGCACAGGAGGCCGCCGCCATGCCAGCTCCGGAGGCCATGCCCGAAGCCATGCCGGATCTCCTGATTCCCATGGAGGCCTTCGCTGCAGAGGCTGCTGTGTTGCAGGATCACCAGTTCGTGGCCAGGACTTTCGCGACGAGCGGCACCCCGGTTAAGGTCCAGCCGTTGATGAGCCCGGACAACTACGCGGCCGAAATTCTGAAATTGATCCAGAAGGCGAAGAAGAGCTTGTATCTCCAATTTTCATATATCCGACAACCTTCACTCGAAATCTTCGATGATATCATTTCCGCCATTGCCGAAAAGATGGCTGACCCCGAGATCGATGTGCGCGTACTGGTCAGTCAAAATCAAAAGTCCGAGCACTCCGATCTGCTCGTAGGACCCCGACGCTGGAAGCGGCGCATGTTCCGCCGGCAAACCAGCAAGATGCACAACAAGGGCGTCCTCATAGACGGCAAGATTGCCGTGGTGGGAAGCAACAACTGGTCCAGCGACGGAACGCAGTTCAACCGCGATACCAGCCTGGTATTTCATTCCCGGGAAATCACCAAATATTATACTGAGGTCTTCCTCTTTGACTGGGACAACCTCTCCAAACCCGCCACAGGCTCAGAAGAGATCGTGCCTGAGCTTGCCGGAGACGGTCCGACTCCTCTGGGGAAACTACGCATTCCCTGGCAGGCATGGTATGATGAATGACACCGCAGACAGAGGGATGGAGGAAAGAATTCCCCAGTCCACGCGCGTATTTTTTTAAATTGCGATGGCTCACCCGTTTTTCGATGAGATCACTTTCCCCTTTCATCTGCGGGAAGCACAGGAGTTGGAAGCGGTACTTATCCTGGTCTACGACAACAGGGACGCGATCACGCACCTCTGTGACATGTGTGGGCTCAATCGTTCCGAACTGAACATCGAGCAAGCGCCAGCGCCACTATGGAGAGAGGCTCTCAAGCTCTTCGCCAGACAGGCACGCGTAAAAAGCTTGTGCGAACGAGTTGGCAGAAGTTTTCAAGGAACTCCCAGAGTGGTCAAAGCAATTCAGGCCGTTTTCGATGCTGAAGATCCAAGAAAGCAGGTATACGCTGCGGACCGCATGCTGGTGCTCAATCGCAAGAGCCTTCGGGAAAAGCTCAGCGAGTTCGAAGTAAGTGATAGTCCGATCCGGGTGTTGCTGGTCCGGGGAGAGGCCAAAAGTGGCAAGAGCCACGGTCGATATCTATTTTTCCGTATCGCGACGAGCCTTGGAGCACAGCCAATTTATCTCCATCGAGCCCGGGTGAGTACGGTGCCGGTAGCGGTCGATACGATCTTTGCTGCACTCGGACTGCCAAACACCGCCCCTCCCCAAGGTGATTCCACAAAGGTAGCGTGGTATCAGGCCATTTGCCGCGAGATCCTGCGGCAGACTGCACATTCCGGTATCAGGGCGTGGATTGCCGTAGACGATCTGGGGCTCGATGCGAATGGCCAACCTTTGCTGGACCCAGACATCAAACTTTTCTTCGACGAGTTTGCCGCATTCATGAACACGCCCCAGTTCCAGAGTCGATTCTGGCTGCTCCTGATTCACTACCCAGACGGGGAGGTGCCCACACATTGGGAGGAAGGGTTTTGGCTTGAGGATCGCACCAGTACAGGTGACCTGACCCTTGATGATGTGGCGGAAGCCTTGCGCGAAGGGATAAAACGCCAGGGCCTCGTCGGTTTGGAAGACCAGATCAAGGCGGATGCCGAGCAAGTGATCCGCACTGCCGATACGCTTGCTCCGTCAGCCCGGCTCAAAGGTATCAACACCGATGTCAAAAACCGGCTGACAAACCTGACCACGCCCTAACCATGATTCTAGGACAGCAAAGTCGAATCGTGTCGATGGATGTATTCCAGGCGGGCTTGCAGAAGGCCGCGCAAGGGGTGCTGCTTTTTCTCAGCCGGGATGCGGAAAGCTCATCCAGGGGGCCAACTTATGCCACGACTTGGCTAATCACCGACACATTAGTGGTCGTGCCAAGGTACGTGCTTCTGCCCCATGAGAAGGTTGTCTTCTCTGTACGCCGCTCCGGCGACACCACTGAAACCATAGCAACACCGGTGGATCCATCCCCACCATCTTATGCAGTAGATGCAAACACCGATTCCTTTCACAAGTCGGCGGTACTCCTGCGCCTCGCGCAGCCGATGCCTGGCTGCGCGCTACCTCTTGAGACGGCCAGCGCCCTGTCCGATCACACACTGTTCCTGCTGCACTTCTCAGGCGGGATGGACTCCATGAAGATCAGTGTGGGGCGATTCGTGGGCGTCTCTTCTGATACGTTGGAATACGATGCCGATTCGATGGCCGGATCGAGTGGGGCACCGATATTCTCGGAGTCGGGTTGGACGGTGTTGGGAATGCACACTGGCTCGGGAGAATCCCGAAGTTCGAACTACGGGAGACCCTTGGCACTGGTGCTGGAGGACTTGCGACAATCCTCCGCCTGGCCGGAAATCGCAGCACACCATCGCTTGGCCAATGTCTCTGCGACAGGCCAAGGCACAGAAGCCGGTCCTGCCATGTCGAGAGCGCTCGAATCCACCATCGTTCAGCCTTCATACGCGATGATGGTTGAAACCTCAAGCACAGGAGCTTCCAAGCCCGAACTACTCGCCGCAGCGCTGCGCTGGACCTTCGATCCCGACGTTTTGGGCCGCCGGGAGCAATACGCGCCTTTTGTGATAGATGCTGACGAATCTTCAAGGCAGTGGGTACTGGAAGACGATACTCGCCGCGAGCTTCTGCAAGGCCGCACGCTCACGGAACTGCGACGCGTGCGCGGGAAAGAGAAGAGCGAGAATCCAGGCCAGGAGGTGATCGACAAGATTCTACAGGGGCCGCCCTATCCAATGTCGAAGATCGCTGATGCTGCACTGCCCTACTGGCTCCAAGCCGTCCGCTGGTTCAAAGGGATTGCGCCAGGACTTCCAACTGTAGCCACGATCAACCGCGAGTTGGGCCGGCGTCGGGTGCGTGGTGATCTGAGAGTCCTGACCAAGGACAAAGTGCGGGGTCGCAAAACGGAACTGGAACACGTGCAGGCCTGGTTCGAGAACACGAGGAAGGGGCCACTGGTCATTTCGGGCTTGGGAGGGATCGGCAAGTCCACTTTGATCGCTCAATTCGTGCTCGACCAGCCGGAGAAGATGCTCCTGCTCTGGCTGGATTTCGACCGGTCTGACCTCTCGCCGGATGACGCGGTATCCATCCTCAAAGTCATCGTGGAGCAAATGAAGGTCCAACTGGCCAACTTTGTCGCGCCAACCCTCAACGAAAACGAATGGAAGCAGGCAGCGGCAGCCATCGGCAAACAGCTAAAAGCAGAGACGCGGGAAGAGCTTGCATTGATGGTGTTGGACGGGTTTGAGATCGCACAACACGAGAAGCGGCACGATGAAATCTGGGATGTGCTCAATGTCATCATGGCCGCCGCCCCGCGGGTTCGCGTGATCGTGAGCGGCCGTGCGCCAGTGCACGGATTGAAGCTGAAGAACAAGGCTGCGGTGCCCCTGGCACTCAAGGGCATGACCGAGAAAGACGCCAAACTCTGGTTGAAGCAGAGTGGAGTCGAGGATGAGAAAGTCCATGACCAAGTATGGAAAAACTCCAAGAATGGCGTGCCTCTCGTACTGAAGCTGGCGCTACGACTCATCCGTGAGGGTGGCACGGAAGATCTGGCGAATACGCTGCCGCAAAAGCTTGTCGAGGGTTTTCTCTATCGTCGTATCCTCAACCGCGTGGTCGACGACCGGCTCAAGCCCCTGGCCAAAGACGCCCTGGTGCTGCGCAACGTGACGGAAAACATGGTTGCAGAGATTCTCTATGACCGGTTGCCACAGGAGCTCACGACCCAGACGGCCTTTGCCGAATTGGCCCGGGAGATGGCCCTGATCAGCCCTGGAATGGGCGGCAGTGCAATACAACTGACGCAAGACTCCGACACCGGAGCATTGCAAGTCCGTCCAGAGGTACGCACTGCTTCTCTGCGCCTGCTTGAGATGGACGACGCACCACGCGTGCGCGAGATCGATCAGCGGGCGGTCGCATGGTATGAGCAACAAGACCTCTCCGAAACCTCCTATCGCGCGGACGTTATCTATCATTATCTGCGGCTCGGAAGAATCGCCGATGCAGAACGTCTGTGGCGGCCTGATTGCGGTCGATTGCTGAAATATGCGGAAGAAGACCTGCAGGAAGACGCCACCGTCGAGCGCGAATGGCTGCGATTCAAGGTGACGGAATCTGAAAACAGCCTCGAGTCCTGGGAAGAAGAGGCCGTCAAGCGCATCCGCGGCCACCAGCGGCGGGGTCTGGTGCGCAGCCTGGGGCAGATCCTTTCTGAGCGCACCGACCGCAGCACCGGAAGTCCACTTGTGTTCTACGACGTGTGGCAGGAGTGGCAAAATGGCCGACTGCCCGAAGCCCGCCGCATCTTGGATTCCGCTGGATCGGCCGATGGAGAGATTCAGCGGAATCGAACGCTGCTCGCGGCGCTAGTCGCCGTCGGGGAGGGAAAACCCCAAGCAGCCGACAAACTCTTGTTGCAAATTCAAGGAGAGAAAAAGTGGAGGGACCCTATCGAGGCGCTGGCTGTGATGGCCGCTCGTATCCGGCTGACGGTCGACCTCGAGAAGGAACTGGATGTGGCGGAGCAATTGGGACAGGTACCCATGGACAAGGCAGTGACCCGTCATCTTCCTCCCTGCGATGTCATATTCTCGGAGCTATCCAAACTGTTGGGCAGAAAGAGTCGTGCCGAAACAACCCACTTCCTTTGGCCACCAGAGACCGTGGATGAACTTCCCGAGTTCGCCATGCAACTGCAAAAGCGCCGCATGGCCGCTTCCGGCCTCGGCCTCTCGATCGCAAAGAAATATCCGGTCGTAAGAAACGCCAATCTGAGGTCTCTAGCACAGCCCTTTCCTGGTGGAACGGGAATCACTCCCTCCAAGGATTTGTTCAACAAGGCATGGAAGCGCTGGATGCTCAGCGCGAATTCCATGTTCTTGCGTGATGCCTCGGAACTCGGAGCAACATCCTCCGCAACACAAACGATGATGTGGAGGAATATAGAAGCCTCCATCTTCACTACCCTTGTGGCTTTCCGCGGCATCGACATTGGTTTCAGGAACTCCAATAACATCGATGAGGCTGTCATGAAGAACAGCTATGCTCTTGCCCGCAACCCCGCCCGGCCCAGTGACAAGACTCTCGAGCTAATCAAAAGAGCATCCGCACTATTGCCAGCCAGTGAGCAGTGGCTCAAGAGGAGGATTGAAGCGATATTGACCAGTGACAGGAACGACTGGACGCTCTCAGATCTCCTCATAGGAACCAAGGTGAAAGCATCCCCCTTCCTCTCTTGGTTGGTTCTGCTTCTCGCGCCTGATCCCCTGCAGGCCTTGTGCGAACGGGTCGGTGGCTTGAATCCCAACTCCTGATAACCCACCTCACCATGCCCGAATTTCTCGATTCCCTTCCCTATCCCTGGGTCAATCCGGTGGCCCAGGAGCTCCATCGTGTTCTCTGCCAGATTCATCCAACCGGGCAGGCGGCCCTTTTTGTAGCGCGGAAGGTAGGACTCGATACGACAATGATTTTCGCTGAACAGCCGGTCTTTTACCTTTGGAGGGATATCCTTGATGAGGCTTGCAGGCATGGCGCGCTTCGCTCGCTCATCCAGGAGGTGTCCGATCGACTCGCCGCCACGAGTCCGTTCAAGGGGTATCTTGCTGAGCTTTTGCAGGATCGCCCGCCGCCCGTGGCCGACGAACCCCGCCAGGCTGATGGAGCTCCCAAATTCATCAGCGGAACCGACGATGTCTTCGAGCCAGAAGCGCTACTGTATCGCGATGACTTGACGCTCCAAATCGGAAAGGTACCAGGACTCATCGACACCTTGAAAACGCTGCTCACCCTGTCCCCAGCGGTCTGCAAGCTCAATGTCAATCTTGCTGGCACTACGAAAACAGGCACTGGCTTCCGGGTCGGCGCTGATCTACTGCTCACCAACTGGCACGTGCTGCACCATATTGGCACTGGTGCGCGAGCCACCGGCGTGGCGGCGGAGTTTCTCTACGAAGATGACAGAGATGGGGTCCCCACTGCGGCCAAAATCATCCGCTGTGACGTCAGCACGATCCACACAGACAAAGACGACGATTGGGCCGTGATACGGACAACAGACCTCATGGAGGACTCATGGCCGGTGATCCCGATGGATGCAGCCGTAACCTTCAAGGAGGGAGACCCTGCTTACATCATTCAACATCCGGCAGGTCAGCGTAAACGGTTGGGATTTGTGCGAAACCAGGTCTCCTTCATTGACGACCGCGTGACACACTACCTAACAGACACCCAAGAGGGATCGTCAGGATCGCCTGTGTTGGACCGCGAAGGAAGACTTTTCGCCCTGCACCACGCTGGCGGTCGTCCACAGGAGGTTGTAGGCCGGGCGCCTCTGCGGAAAAATGAGGGCATCCGAATTTCGCGCGTTGTTGCAGGCCTCAAGGCTGCTGGCGTGCTATAGAGATTCTCTGCAAACTTAATGTGCAGCTGGTATGCTCGGTGGAAGCGCCAGTGGGCTCATCCCCTTCGCAAGTCTCGCAGAGGAAGGCCTCGCTCTCTTGCTCATTCCTCGGTGGGCTTGCTCTCTGACCATCGTTCCGCCCTAGCTGTCTTGCACGCCACCTGGTGCTCATCAAGGCAACATCAAGAATTCAAACCAGATCCGGTCCTCTCTCCGGTTTGGGCCCTCACCTCACCGACAACTTCCACATCCAGAACAGGAACCCCTGCCACTTGGTCGGGTATCGCGGCCCGATCCTCGCCTCTAACGATGTTGACCTTGAGGCCAAGCACCCCCGCCCTCTTGGCAATGCCCACGCCTGTGAGCCGAACTTTGACCGTACGGATCAATTCAGCCTGTGCAGCACGAGCCTTCTGCAACTTCAGGTCCTCCATGACTCCGACCTTACCGCAGATTCTAGCGTGTGACAAGGTCAATGCGGAGACCGTCAAGAACAGTTTGGATGGGATTGGCATAAGTCAAACCGAGTCCTCCATGGCCACCGAAGTCTGTGCCCGCGAAAAGCAGGCCGACTGCTTCGGTGCCGTCTGAGGTCACCACAAGCGAGCCACTGTCGCCGCCCCGGCTGAAAGGCAGATTGTTTGTCGACTGGATTTCGATTTGATGATGATACGGTGCAACCTTGCCCTCACCAAAAGCGACTCCGTTTGGCACTACAACTTCCACTGCGGTAATCTCACCCTCAGTGATCCCCGTAGTACGTCCGAGCTTCTTTACCTTGAGCTTTTCCTCATAAAGCTGCCCTGCGGCGGCCACCCCCGCAATGCCCCCAATGCCCCGAAGTTGTCCGGGTACAATATCGATCTCCTCAACGAGTGTCGCGAGCGCCGCATCCACTTCATTGGAGCCCGTGAAAAGAATACGCTTGTAGGTTTCCAGTACTGCCACTGTGTCCTGCGACCTCATGCCCCCATCCGCTGGTCCTCGTTGCAGAATAGGATCCCCACGGCGCGCACGGTTTACATTCGCCAGGACATGATTGTTGCTGAGGATGCGAAGACGCTCGTCCCCACCGGACTTCATCCGGACAAAGCAACCGAGAGTGCCGGCAGTAATGTTGAAGTGCCCAATCGAAATGCCAGGCTCCAGCGGCCGGACATGCTCGCGATTCCAGGGCACTTTGAGAGCGTACACTCTTCCAACGACCCTGATATCCACCTCGCCCCTGGCTTCCTCGATGAAGTCCCGCACCGGCTTGCTATGCTCCAAGGCCGCATCCCCCAATCGAAGGGCCACCGCATATCCCTTGCCCTGGAACCCCAACGAGATGCCAACTCCAACAATGGGACCAGACACCTGATCACCGGCCGCTGACTCGCCCACTCCCTTCCGCAGTGCTCGGCTCAGCACAAAACTTTGTGGGACCCCGTTCGCCATTGTCTCAATGGAAGGGACGGCAAAATTCAGAAACTTCTGCTGCAGCTCTCGTGCGCTGTCGAGTGTCATAGATGCGTGAAGATGGAGTGTGTATACGTGCGTCCATTCTTCCTACGACAGGGTGTGACATCAGCGCCTTATGGGCGGCTCCTCAAACGCGATGGAGATATTTGTGCCATAGAAATCCGGCACGCGCGTGGGGGAAGGAAGATGCGTGTGAATCACCAGAAAGTCATATGGCTCGTTGTCTGGTATTTCCCAACCAGGAACCTCCAGATGGCTCCAACCTCCGTTTCCATCATGCATGTGGATTTCGACAAAACCATTGCTAGAAGGCGGACCCCAGTTCAGACGGCGACCCTTGCCTTGCCCAGCAAATTGAACCCAATGGGCTCCCAAAGGCCAGGATTGGAAGGCCAGTGTCGTCATCGGCGGGGTGCTTTGCATATCGACCCTCCAGCTCGGCGCCCGTGTCGTGAATCGTCCGTTCATGGCGCCAACCACCTCGCAACCAGCGGAATTGGGCCGCAGGGCCGCCTGGCAAAACGATACCCATTCGCGAGAAAGCGAGTACCCTTGCTTTTGCAGCGATTCATCAATGAGCAGCCATGGCGAATTGACCTTGCCATCTGTGCCTCTCCATTGCCTCCAGATAGCCCGGCAACCATCCTTGAGTCCACAGGCCGACTTGAGTTTCTCATCGATCTGAATGAGAAATGGAAAATACCAGTAAATAGGATGGGTCTTGCGAGCATTTTCCACCTTATCCAGGACACGGATCATTCCATCAACGGTCTGGCGTGAAAGCACACCTTGGGGAAAACGTGTCTGAAAGGCCAGCCCATAGTCGAGGAAAGACCGGGAACCCGGGTGTCTGCTCTGCTCCGCCTTCATGGCGCACATTTCCGAAAAATCCCTCCACGCTGCTCCTACATTGTCCGTGCCAATCGTCAGGAACTGCCAGATGTGCTCCAGTTCGTGGACAGTCACATCCAGCAACCAGTCAACTTCGGCTTCACGACTCCGAAAAGGCTGCGGGTACGGAATCATTAGGAGGAAACTGAGTTGCCTGCAGTCGTCTGAGTCAAGATAAGGGAGCACGAACGCTTCGCTTTCACCCAGCTCGTCGCCCTCGTCGTTCAACTCAGTCAGTTCCTGGAGGTCTGTGCAGATGATGACATAGACATGAGCGAGTCGTTCAAATTGCCAGGCATAGGCATCGCTCATCTCTTGCTCCCATGCCGACAGTAATTCTTCGATCCGGAGCAAATCATCCCTTTCGATGCCCATCCATACTTGCCGGGGAGTCTTGGGCTGCAAAAAAATGCCCCCATTGACTTGGTTCACGTGCCGTACTGTGACCTTGCCTGCCGGATGGCCCACCTCCCAGGGCAATTCCTGTGTCCGTTCGAGAACTGTAAGGGCAATTTCTCGCAGACGAGCCGCACGCGCTTCTGTCCATGGATCGGTCATTTCATGGACATCTTGCGGGATAATTAGGCGGTCCCCAAGAGTAAATAATCGGGAAAAGCATTTTTTTTACTACATTTAGGTTAACTTTCGTTCAAACTGCCGCAGCCCAATCTCAGGCAAATCCGAATCAGGCCCATGTTCTGAAATATGGAACAAGTTCCGCGCCTTGTTCTTCGTTTGCTCATCCAGGTCCGGCCAGACCTTCTGCAGACGCCTCGCAAACAGTCCCAATGAAAAGCCCTTGGGCATCCTCGGCTTCCAGGTTCCCGTCGGAATCTTCCCCAGATATTCCGCCAGCCACACACTTTGCAGCGGCCCCTTGATCTCCTGGAACCTCAGGCCAGAAAGAACCTCCGCAACGATGGTCTCAGACTTTTGGAGTATCGAATAATCACTCGCGTGAGGCAGGGATTCCTTAACTCCTGGCCGCACAAGGAGATATACCCTGCCGGACTTGGACTCCTGCTCTGCACAGAATCGCGCCAGTTCCCGCGACTCGGTAATGTCCGACACGTCCGCATCGATAAAAATTGCATCGAATGCTGCCCCCACCGCCGCCCGCCGATTCACCACAGCAATGCATTCCGTGAGCGAACGTGCCACGCCCCTTTCTACCTTGTAGTGGTCCTCAAACGAGGACAGGGTATTTTCTGTTTGGGCATGAAGTTCATCATCACAGGAAACCACCAGTATCCGAAAATGCGCCAGCACTACAGCATCGGGCGGATTTCCTGGGACAGAGGCCTTCGCTTGTCCAAGAATCATTGATGATAACTTCTTGAGAGACCATGGCTCTTCTTTGGAAAGCAACACGTCTTCGATGTCGAGAGGATCTGATTCCCAGAAACTCTTCAGGTCTTCACTATCCGTGTAGCTGGTGAGTTGGTAAGCTTGCCTGCACGCATCGGGAGTCGTCCGGCAAAAGTTGGCGAGTGCCAAATCCGGTTTCTCTGAGGTGCCTTCCGTTTGTGGCAGACAGTAATCCAGCACCACCGCATCAAAAGGCTCCTTGTTTCTCTCAGCCTCTTTAAGGTTGGCATAGGCCTTTTCCGCGGAATGTTCTATCCGGACATCGATCTTCGCCTTTGCAATCTCGGCCTCGGTTTCGAAAAAGATTTTCACTTCATCGGCATACGCAGCCACATCTTCCACGAGCAATACTTTGATCGGTCGGTCGTCATATTCTTGCAAAACTTCACTCGCTTTCGCAGTGACTGGGAGGAGGGTATCAAGGGTCATATCTGGTATTCTCTACGTTGTTTCAAATCGTTCCATGGAACAGAAAGAATAAATCTTGCGCCCACGCCGTGCTCGCCAGTCTCCTCGATCGTACCTCCGTGAGCTTCCATCACCCTCCCCACATAACTCAGCCCAATACCGCCACCCTTTTTGTTCCCGATCTCCTCGCGATGTGACTGCTTCCGAAAAATTACCTTCTTGAATTCCTCCCGTACGCCTCTGCCGTTGTCTTCATAGGTCAAGACCATCCACCTCATGGCACCGCTATATTGTTCACGCATGGCGACTGTAACCTTCAAGGCAAGCTCGGGCTTGGCAAAATCAATGGAGTTGTGGATCATTTCCTGCAATGTGTTCTCCCAATGCGTTGCATCCCAGCACCCCAAACAGTTAGACATCGACTCCGGGGACCATGACCAAGCGCCCATCTTCCCCAAACCAATCTGCATGGCGTTGGAGATAACCTCAACGAGATCACAGGGCACCGGCTTGAGGGTTACCGGTCCCACCCGATCCTTTATGCGTCTGATCGAAAGAACTGCCCCCTTGTAGAATGCCTCCAGACGGTCTGTCACGGACTTCAACTGCGGACAGTGATGTTCCTGGCCACGATAATGGAGCACAAACACACTGAGGGCCGCGAACCGACTCACAAGATTGTGTGCCGTTTCTGACATCGCTCGCTGCGCATCTTTCTGATACTGGAGCTCACGCTCTTCCATTTCTTTCTCCCGCCGCATCAACAGGTCACTAAACACGAGAGACAAAGCCGCTAGTTGCCCGGGAAACTCTGCGGACAACTTTTCCGCATCTTCTCCCGTCAAGTTGATGGTCAACTTCCCCAGTGACTCAGGGATGGACAAGAGCGGAAAATCAATAGCGACGTCGCCGGGCTTCTTCTCCAATATCTCATGTTTCGGCAGTATATCTATCCACTCGAACTCCAAGCCGTTGTTAGTGCGCCCCGTGGTGGCCAAGTCCAGAGGATTGGTTCTCGTGCGAAAGGCCTGAGGATGTTGTGAAGCGAGACACCTCCAGGCAGTCTCCTCGAGTTTGTTGACAAATACCACGCCCCCACTTTCAAAATGCTTCGTGTTCGATGGCGTCAGACCAGTCGCATACGAACTGACAAGCTTCGTCCGGTCCTGCTTATCTATAAGATAGATGCGTATCTTCGGTTTCGCCCTGTGGTCCAGAAGCTTCCAGAGACTGTTTGTCAGAATGCGCAACGCCTGGCTGATGTCAGTCGATTTCTCCAGATCCCGAAGCAGTTCAAAAGACTTGAAAAGGAAGGAGCGATTTCTGAAAGTGACAACCCAGCCTCGCGGCGAACGGCGCTCGTCTTCCAAAGGAAGACACTCACGAATCCACCACCCGAACATCTCACCAGTGAGATCTTCAAACTTTTCATGCCGCCGTTCCGTATGTGGCGCGATGGCTTTCCGCTGTGCAGGAGTCATGTCCTTGATGCTGGAAATCGAAACGGGGGGTGCCTGCCATCCTGAATTGATGCCCAGTACAAGCCTGTCAATGGCTGGTTGATTCGCGTAAATGATGCGACTTTTCCGGTCCAGCAACAATTTGGGTGTATGATCGACATCCATGCTCTGATGCAGCACTTTCATACGCATGGCTTGCGCCCAGACTGACTCAAAACGCTTGGCCAGGGTGAAGAGGAACACCATGTCGGATTCGGTGATCGAAATGCCCCTCGCCTGCTCTAAAAGCACTACGCCCTTGATGCCTGGACTGCCAATAATGAGAGTTCCATTTGAGAATGGAGCCAGCCCTCCAGCACCAAACAATTCGTTGGCCTCGTGCTCGTCGACCTCTGTCGGAGGTTGCATTTCATTCCAATCTGCGAGTCTCCCTTTGGCAACGACTGCATGGAATCTCTCCGGTGTCGTGTGCGGAAATCCAGAATCATAGATAGGTTTCAATCGACGCTCCCCCGAAGATGCCTCGTGCTCGAATTCGCAGAAAACGAGCCTCGATACGGATGGGAGCGCCCTGAGCAGTGGGTGGGCAATTGCGGGCAGCGCCCGATGCGCATCCCAGCTTCCTGAATGTGTCAGCTTCCAAAATGTCTCGAAAATCTCCGTTTCCAGCTGGCTGCGAATGCTCTTCTCTTCCAGCCCTTGAATCAACCACTGACGTTCACGCGCCCTTACAAAAGCCCGGAAGACCCTGAAGATCGCGTCTTTGCGCATTTCATGCTCCATGAGCGGATCGGATCTCCCATCCACCAGAATAGCTGACACGGGCCGCCTTTCAGCGTTTCTGCACACCACCCAATGCCAGCCATGCTTATGACCGAAATACTCGTTTTCATCCACGGACTTCCGCATGACCAATGCTTCCCAGTCATAACGAATCTCCGAGGGTAGCACCGTGAATTCGCCATATCCACTGACACGCACCCACTGGCCACGATAGTCTCTTTCCCAGCACGTGATCTTTTCGTCTGTGAAGCCAAGAAGATTCTTCAATGCCAGGCGCACTTCCTTGCGCAACAAGGTCACGAGAGATTCGTCCGTCTCGTCTTCATGCCGCGAAGCAGCCGCTTTGCTTACGGCCCGGTGAAAGTAGACAGACAGCCCATCCATCAACCTCAGAAGGACAGCGTTGTCATCATCAGAGAGAGGACGGCAGCGCTCTTCCGGGCTGAGCTTTTCGTACAAGCGGTGCGCATTCGGCCAATCATGAGCAAATGCATAGTAATCTCCCAGCCTGCGGTGGTTGAACCATGATAGGGCAAATTTTTCGGCGTACGGGCAGAACCATTCCAGCACATCTTCGTTTCGCCTAGCCAGGCCCGCCAGTTCAAGGAGGTGGGGCTGATCGCCCACATAGATGCATTCCGATCGCAGAAGCATCCTCTCAAGATCTTCAAGCACTTTGTTGGTGGAATCAAGGCCATCGAGCTTCCTGCTTGATGGATGTGGCTCCCTGATGGCCGAATGCACCGCATGCGCCGCGTAGCGAAATGGGACAAGCCCTGCCGTGGGGACCACATGCGTCCTCGTCAGATCTTCGGGAATGAATTTCTCCTCAATCCCCATGGGACGCCTGCCAGGGCGCTCCAAGTGGAATGTAAGGGTATCAGCTACACTCCACAGTACAGCACGTGCAAGGGTCACATTACCGCCAGTGCAATCGTAGATCTTTTCAAACACCCTTTTTGCGCCAGCGATGCCGTGCGGGAAGCGAAGACCCATCTGCCTCATGCGCTTGAAGAGAAATTTCCCAAAATGATACCGGTCGTGCGCGTGGACCACAAACTGGTGCGTGCAACTCCAGGCAGACGTAGGGCTGCCATCTACCAGATCTATCACATTACCCTCTCCTGTCACTACGGTGACAAGCACATGTGCCTTCACCAGCTTCTGGATGGATGACAATAGATGGTGCGCAAGTCGTTTGGACAAGCCATCAAGATTGGAGATGTAAATCCTTAGTGGAGATTGTGCTGTGTAACGTGTCTGCACTTTCTCGGCCCAATGCTCTATCGAAGGCTCCCCCTCCAGGTCCACCTCAGATGCGTTGGCCAGACTGCGGGCAACGTCACTCTCCAGAAAACTGACCTCGGACGAACTGAACTTGGCGTGGGTCGGCAAGTCCATTCCCTTTTCCGCAAAGATTTCATCAACCAGGTCCAGCAGGTACCTCTTCCCTACGCCGCGAGGGCCCAGAATCATCACACTCTCTCCCCGTTGCATCAATTCCGAAATGCGCCGGGCGGTGGCACTGCTGATCTCAGAGTAGTAAAAGGTAGAATTCATCCCGCCCTGTGCGTTCGGCGAACAACCGCAAGTTTTTCCTCCAGCATGGCCATGAACAGGCGCCGTTGCCCCTGTCCCTCGGCAACAATATCCCAGCGGGCCATCCGGTAGTCTCCCTCGGAATAACCCAGAAGGTGATGAATGACCAGCTCATCACAAATCTCCATGCAATCCTCTACAGGCACTACAATGTCCCGCTGCAAGAACTGGCCCTGAATCGAGAGTGGATCGACTTGCGCGCCACCCTGCTGTTTGCCTTCAAGAGCCAGCAGGAGAGCTGCAGATTGCGCTACCGGTGACGACAAATCCTTCAACAATCCCAGCAGACGGGAGGAGGTAATCACACGATTCAAAGCCCGTTTCAGGGATTCTGGTTCAAGCGTGCCCCGAGACTCTTCCACAAGGAATGCACCCAGTTCCTGAACCAAGCCAGGCACACGGCCCAGCCTGTTGATCGCAGATCTAAGTTCGTGCCGTGTGAAAGACCTTTCGAATCCTAAATCGGCCAGCGGACGTTCCACAATCTCCATCGCTTCATCCACGCTCAGGGGCGTGAGCACGGCTGGCTCGAGGCGGTTAAAATTGTCATCCTGGGTATGCATCGCCATCTTCATGAGGCGCCAGCGTCCGACAAGAATGAGACGGCACAAGCCTCGCACCGCGAGATGAATCAGCACACGCATGGACTCCAGGTCCAAATGACGATCTGTTTCATCAAGGACAATCTCAAGCGGTCCTATTCGCGAGCGAACTTTGCCGAGAAAATCCGACAACGTCTCCGCGGGCTCATTGTATGCCGGGGATCCGGGATCAAGTGCCATGCGAATTGCTCTGGCAAGTGAAAGCTCAGTGACTGCCCTGTCGAAGAGGTCCACATACACCTGCGTGGAACGTGAAGAACGCATCCCAGACAAAGGACTGAGATAGCGCTTCACGAGAGACGTCTTCCCCATTTTAGAAGGACCCACGAGGGCAAAATTGGTAGATGGATTATCCCGGAGACGCTGCAGGAAATCATGCCTGCCCTTGAACAAAGCATCTTCCACGGGCTTCTGGTGCTCAAAAGGATGAAGCATACCTGGCGTAAACCGCGAACGGATCAAGGACTTGAGACACTCCAGCGGCACCGACGAAGCAAGCATGCGGATGATTTCTGCAGGAGAAATAACAAGCACATGGTTCCCCCCCACCTTGCGACTGGCATCCGCATATTCCTCGGGCCCACATGCAAACACCAGAGGCATGTCCACCGGACTTTCAATGCGCGCACGGAAGGATGCATCCGCGCAACTCCATATCTCCTCCGAACCAGCCAGGATGAGTGCGTGAACACACTCGCCGCTAAAGCCCCGGAGGGCAATGTCCAATCGCTCGAGGGTAAACCGGAGCGAGCGCCCTAGAGGTGTGCTGGAAAGCACCTTCACATTCAAGGCACGCCCGATGAGAGATGCGAGGGACTGGGCCTGCTGCAAGAATGCCCCCTCTCTCCCGGTCCGCAGCAAGTCGAGCAAAGCTTCAGGGGCTGGCGACTGGAGAGATGAAAGAGGACTGCCATTCATCGGGGAGCGTCTTCCAAAGCTGCGAGACAGGAGGTCAACAGTTCTCTGGCATGGGGCGGATACTGGGACTCGAGACGGTTCAACGCCTCCGATGCCGCCTGCTCATCCATCCCATGAAACACAAGCGACACACTTGCTTCTTTGGATGCCTTTCCACGGTGCGCCACCAAGGCAGGAGCAGGTTCCAGGACCGCAAAGCGATCCGCCACCCAGAGTCGCAAATGAAGCGCGATGCGATCCGCGGCCATTCCCAGTTTCGCAGCCACCTGCACCCACGGCGTCGCAGAAGAAGCACCGGCTTCGGCGATTGGCATAATCTTCCCCAGATTGACTCGCGCCTTGTTAGCCACAGTGGCTACATAGTCCGGAAGCGGCACAGGACTAAATCCCAATTCCGACACGGCATTCCGCATCAGGCGAATGGCATTGCCATTTCGGGCGGCCTCACCAGCACGTACCAGGAACGCCTGCGAAGGCGGTGCGGTCTCCCATTCGATGTGATTAGCTGACCATTCGGCCAAGACCAGGTCGAGAATGTCAGACGGCATTTTCAAGTTATTGTTCGTGTCCATTTCTATGAATGTGTTTCTATTGGGGCGACGGTTCAGAGGATGAGCCCAAGTCAATGCGCAGCCGCTCTCTGAGCCGCTGATAGATCTTTCTTACGTTGGCATGTGACAGCCCCACCTCCTCAGCCACCACCTTCGCGGATCGCCCTTGGCTGATGCCCAGCAAAATCCGACGGTGCACGGGCTCCATTTGCTCGAGCATTTGTGACAAGGCAGCAAGCTGGGGACGTTGAACCTGAGGCTCATCAGACTCGGGTGGGTGGGCACTTTCTGCGACCCGCTCCAGTACTTCCTCAGTCATCGCTTCATGCAACACATCATGGCCATCCCTCAAATGGCGACCTTTGTCATAAGCGAGATTCCTGGCCATGATGTAGAGCCAAGTCTTGAAACTGCCCTTACGCGGGGAGTAGCGATCCAGTTTCGAAAACGCCCGCTCAATTACCTCAAGCACAAAATCTTCTCGATCCGCGTCCGTGATGTGGATGAACTTGCGCGATACGCCCATCATATACCGATGCACCAACGGAAAAAAAACGGCCTCCGCCTCGGGATCACCCGCAAGGAGCCTCGAGACAAGAGGCTGAAATGGATCTGGGGGAATAACACTCATCATCCGGATATACGACGATGTGTGACATGCTTTCGACAGGGACTGTAAAATCTGCCGAATGGATAAAGATCCGCTGCTGCACTTTCCCAATTAGCGCGTGGGGCAGCGGGGAATTGCGGCGAAGCTTTGAGCTTGCAGAAGCAAAAAAAGAAAACGGCCTCCCCCAGAGGGCGAGGCCGTTGCAGTCGATACTGACGCAAAGATCTAGCTGTCTCTGCGTTCCTCGCGCGGAGGGGCGCTGGGGGGAACGTCGCGGCGCTCTTCACGACGGGGTTCGTCGGGGCGGCGGATTTGTTCGCGCGGAGGCTCGGGGGTGCGCTGTTTCAGAGTGTTCTTGAGTGCTTCCACTTCCCGGGCGAGGCGCTGCACCTGGCCGCGGAGCTCTTCCACGCCGGAGTTCTGCTCGCGCTTCGGTTCGGGGCTACTGGCGCGCGTGGAGTCAGGACGCGGATTCGGGATACGCTGGGGAGCGGCGAAGGTATTGCCGCCATCGCGTCTTCCCTGCTCCGCCCATTGCGGATGACGATGGTGGCGGCGCTCCTCGGGACGACGGGCATCGCTGCCGCCTTGGGGAGTCATGCGGCGTCCCTCCGCAACATTTGGTCGATGATGCCCACGACGGTCATGAACGTCGCGACGCTGCCCAATGGCCTGCTCAATCCGTTGCGCCATGTCTCCAAGCCCGGCCTCACGAAGGTGTTTCAGAGCCTCGCGGATGTGCGCGTCGCGATCCGGGGTGGATGCGGCATGCTGGTGGGGCCTGTGCATGTCGGGTCTCACCTGCGAGCCAGGGCCACGATCTGGGGAGCGGTCGGAATCACGACGCTGCATATCAGGCTTGGCATCCGGTCGCGAAACAGGTGGAAGTGGATCCTTGGGGCGGTCTTGATCTGGCCCAGGCTGCTGAGCCTGCAATGACAACGACAGTCCCAATGCTGTCGCGATAGTGAAGAAGCAGTTGGTTTTCATATGCACCCTTAAAACCCCGTCTCATGTCCCTGGTTGCGGAAGATCTAAGAGTTGTCTTTAGTCGCGTTTGATTCGTGCAAAGGAGTCGCGATTTTTGTCTGCATATTCACCCCGGTCATAACACGCTCGCAGCGCTTCCCCGCGCGAGCGCGCTGACACATGCCCTGATCAGTCCACACAAGGACCGGTCATGAGTGGCCGCACCTCCAGGGCTGTGCCGACTCGCAACCCGGGAAAGCGCTTCGCAATGGCCAGGGCTTCATCGAGGTCCACGCACTCCAGGGTCGCGAATCCACCGAGCACCTCCTTGGTCTCGGCAAAGGGTCCATCAGTGATGGACACTTTTCCATTCACCTCCCGCAATGTCGTGGCGGTGGAAGGTGGCTGGAGTGCCACACCGTCGACGGACTTCCCAGCACGGACGAGTTCCTCATGCCAGACCCCGCAGTCGGCGTGGATCTGATTCTTTTCCTCGCTGGAAAGCTGCGCCCAGCGGGCGGTGTGAATGTTGATGAGCATCAAGTATCGCATGGTGTTATTTCTTCTGAGTTCACCATCTGGTCGATTGGGAGCGCCGGAAATCGACAGCCGCTGTAGATTTCCGGCGTTTTCTTCCGGAGCCAGCCGATACTCGCCAAACTAAACTCCGCACACCCACCTCCAGGTGTGCGGCGGATGTCGTGCAGTTATTTGCTTCTGCCAGCCTGCAGCTCCTGCATGGCCTTCGCGTAGCGCTTGCCCAGTTCACGCAGCGAGGCGGAATCGAAGTGCACTACATCTCCTTTGTGCTTCAACCCGGATGAGTCGACTACCGCTGCGTTTTTCACCAGGGTGGGAATCTGGGCGATTTGTTCATTCACCAGTTTCCAGTGCACCGGCTTCCCGTCCTTCGAGGTTTCCGCAAGGAAATCACCCAACTCGCCTGCCACGAAGGGGACATTCGGAGCGTCCAAATCCTTGCGCCATGCTTCCACCATGGCAGCCAGTCGAGTGGCGTAGGTCTTTGATTTCTCCAGATCCCCGGAGTCACTCTCGCCTTGGTGCCAGAGGATGCCTTTGAGCGTGCCATCCTTCATCGCAGCCTTGATGCGCACCAGCGCCGCTTTGTACAGATCCTTGTCCTGCTGCCAGCGTTCCAGCGGTGTGCCGCCCACGGCGCACGGCACGAGGCCGATGGTCACTCCGGGATTCGCATCCGCCATCACGCGGCCAAAGGTGGAGCCGAGACCCACGCCAGCGATGGGCTTGTCAAAGTGCAGCGGGTCGAGCGCCGGCGCCCACTTCTGTTCCTTGGTGAACATCACCACACGCTCATGCGGCTTCTTGTCCACAGCCTCCACCACGCCACGGCCTGCCATGTTTGATTGGCCAATGAGCAGGTAGAGATGGAGCGATTCCTTCTTCGGCAGGGTGATGCTCGCAGGTGGCGCGGGGTCCGCCGCAAACGACGTGAGGCATGTGAGAAGGCTGCAGGACAGAAGGGAGGAGAGGAAACGGGAGCGGGAGATTCGCATCATAAGAATAGAGGTCACTTGGGTGATTGGCGGGAGGCTTCCTCTTCACGTACGCGCTTCACCTTGCTTTTATAGCCCTCAGCGAAATTTACCTGTGAGGAGCGCAGTTGCAGCAGGAGCTGTTCACGCATGCGGTTCATCGTGCCCTGATGCGCGGGGTCCGCTGAGAGGTCGGTCATCTCCAGGGGATCTGCATCGAGATCATACAGGTACTCCCGCGACTCATCCGCCCAGTACTTGTAGCGCACATCACGCACCATGATGCGCAGGGGCGGAGTATCCCCAATCTCGCTGATGGCCACTGGACGGATTCTTTCCCTCTTGCCGGTTGCGATAGGCATGAGAGAGCGGGCAAAGCGGCCCGGTGTCGTCTTGCCCCCCGCAGCTTCCACGAGGGTGGGATACACATCCATCATCTGCACCGGGGCTTTGCTCCTGCCGGGCTTCACCTGCGCTGGCCACCGCACCACGAGAGGCACACGTGCGGACTCTTCATAGAAGCGCCCTTTGGTCAGCATCCCATGAGCGCCCATCATTTCACCGTGGTCGGCGGTGAAGGCCACCAATGTGTTGTCCCAGGTGCCACGTTCCTTCAGTGCGGTCACGAGCCTTCCAGTGCAGTGGTCCACGAGGGAGATCTTTCCCAGATAATTCGCCAGCAGCTTCTTCATCGTGGCATGATCCACATTGAAGCTCTCCCGCTTGAAAGACTCCGGCACATTCGCGGGCAGGGTGAGCTTTTCGGGATCGTACATGGTGGCGTATTCTCCCGGCGCATCGAGCGGAGGATGGGGCGAGTGCAGGCTCACCACAAGACAGAGCGGCTTGTCCTTCGGTTGTGCTTTGATGAAGTCGACGGCCTGACCGGTGGTGAAGCTGTCGTGGTACTGCTCCACGGATGCCAGACTGGCACGCGGCTCAAATTCCCACAGCACATACCGGCGGCGAATGTCTTTGGCCACTCCGTCTAGCAAGCCGAGTCCACTCAAGTACTTGCCGTACAGGCCGCGGTCCGTGATGTTGTCCGGCGGACCGGCGATGTCCTTCACCACATCCAGGCCGAGTGCCTTGTGGTACTCAGCGGGAGTCGGGTATTCACGTTTCCACTCCGGTCCCGAGTTCCAGTGCAGCTTGCCGATCTGCGCCGTGGTATAGCCGGCCTGCTGCATATCGCGAAACATCGGAGCGGTCTCCGCTCTCACGTAGTAGCCGGAGGCATTTCCCCACAACGCATGACCATGATTGTGCGGATACAACCCGGTGATGAGCGAGACACGTGCCGGCATGCAAACCGGCGAGGTCGTGTAGCAGGCGTCAAAAATCATGCCCTCCTTCGCAATCTGATCGAGATGCGGCGTCTTTACCTGGGGATTGTCCCAGCTTGTGTACCTCGGGCTCCATTGGTCCGTGAGAATCACCACCACATCCGGCTTCTGCGCCGACACAGTCAAGGCAAACGAACACAACGCCGAGGTCAGCAGGAACAGCTTCTTCATGGGCTTGCAGGAGTAGTCGTGAGTATTGCTAGCGGGTCACACGCACGTTGCGAAATCCAGCGCTCGATTCGAACACGAGGAAGTTCAGCGCATTTTTGGATTCGCCGAGCACCGCATGCGTGCCTTCGATGGTGACATCATTCACCTGCACCGTGGCCTTGTCTCCTTTGAAGGTGATGCGCACGGGGTACCAGGTCTTTTGCGCGAGCTTCACCGGCTTTCTTGCGATGCGCTCGATGGCATCCTTGGCTTCGCCGGCGGAAGGGTTCTTGGTCAGCCCCACCATTTCCGGCGAGACTTCCACGCGGAAGCTTCCTTTCTTGTCGCCCCATTCGATGCGCAATGAATGCCGATCCGCACCATCAAAGGAAATCTCGTAGTCGATCACACCATCCGTGAGAGACGCTGGCACGCGCATCACGGCGCCGTTCTTGTCCTTTGCGAGTTGCGAGCCCCAGAGCCCGCCATCTCGTGCAGTCCAGTTGTCCTTTCGCGCCACCCACGGTGCGCCCGGGACTTCCTGCAAGGTCGCTTCCAGCACCACGCCACCCGCTGCTTTATCCATCGTCGCAATCTTCTCTGTCTGCTTCGTTACGACGGGTGGCAGCTCGCGGCTGTAGCCACCGTCACGATAGCGTACCAACAGGACACGCAGTTCCTCCACCACTTCGGGATGAGCCGCACTCACGTCCTTCTCTTCAGCTGGGTCGTCCTTCGTATTGAAAAGCTGCGGACGAAACTGCGATCCGTTCTTCTTCCTCGCAGCAAGCTTGATGCCTTCTGCGGGCACGCCCTCCACCCACTTCCACGGTCCTTTGCGGATGGCATACACTCCGTCCGAACTGTGCACGATCATGTCATCACGCACGGGTGATTTCGCATGCCCCTTCAATGCTGCGAGGAAGCTGCGACTGTCTTCCGCAGCCTTGTCCGCCGACGGCAATGGCTCACCGATGATCTCAGCCGTGGTGGCGAGGATATCGGCAACACTGATCATATCGTGGGAAACGGACCCTGCCTGCACCTGCCCGGGCCAGCGCACCATGAAGGGCACCTTGAAACCGCCTTCCCACACGTCGTGTTTCCGACCACGGAGCGCACCGTTCACCTTGAGACCGGCCTTGTAAGCCTGCGACTGCGGAGTGTCATCGTCCGTTTTGACAACACCGCCGTTGTCGCTCGTGAAGAGCACCAGCGTATTCTGCGCGACGCCCTTCTTCTCCAGCGCTTCGAGTATGCCACCCACACTGCGATCCAGTTCGTGGATCCAGTCTCCGTAGGAACCGGCGGGACTTTTGCCGGCAAGGTCCTTGTCGGGTGTGATGGGATTATGCGCGGCCACCGGAGTGAAGTAGAGGAAGAAGGGCTTGTCCTTGGGCTGTTGCTCAATCCATCGTGTGGCTTTGAGCGTGAGCTGCGCCATCACGCGCTCATTCTTCCGGCGTGGCGCATCGAGAGGAAGGATGTTACCACGCCCAACTTCGGTATCTTCCGGACCATACGTGGACTGGAAGTTCTGCTCCTCATCCGCGCCCGGTCCGGGAATCTTGATGCCCTTTGGAAAGTTCCCGCTGCGCAATCCATATACGAAGCGGTTCTCGACGAAGACGCCGGTGAGATCTCCATGATTGGCGGGCACGCCGAAGTGGTAGTCGAAACCGATGTCCAGTGGCCCTGGTGAAAGCTCTGCGGTGTAGTCCGTGCGCCAATTCGGATTCTCCGTCGCCTTGCCGTAGCCAAGATGCCACTTACCTACTGCTGCCGTGGTGTAGCCATGTTTCTTCAGGAGCGAAGCCATGTTCAAGCGGGAGCTCTCAATGTGCAGGGGTGAGAAGGTGCTGAGCACGCCGTGCTTCTCCGTGGTGCGCCAGCAGTAACGCCCCGTTAGCAGGGAGTAGCGTGTGGGCGAGCACACGGAGGACGTGGTGTTCGCATCGGTGAAGCGGCGACCTTCCTTCGCCAGTCGATCCATGTTCGGTGTCTGCACCAGCTTGGGATCCGCCCCGTACGCGTTCGTGCTGCCATAGCCGAAGTCATCCGAGAGAATGACGACGATGTTTGGCAAAGAAGAAGCCGCGCGCGCCGCTTCACCGACAGTGAAAGTGATGGCGATAGCAAGCAGAGAGAAGAGCTTCCGGAAGCGCATCCCCGCCTAACGAAAGGAACGGTCGCAGATTTCAGCAATCACCATTCCCTGCAAAAATGTAACGGAACGCTCAAAGCATCTCATCGATGGGCAGCCACGAGACCAGGCGCATGAGAAGGCGTGAGCCCCAGCGGGTTTCCGGCTCGCGTCGCAGCACGCTTCGTTTCTCCGTCTCGTCACCGCACCAGCACACCGGGCCGGAGCCATGCACATGCCCACCATTCTGCTTCACCTTGGTGGGATTCCCCAGGGACAGCCGCCAGCTCCGCTCGGGCTGCATCCCACCTTCCATGAAGGCGGCAACTTCGCCCGCCAGCTTCTTGTTCTCCACCATCAATCCGATTTCGGTATTCAAGTCTGCCGACCTGGGATCGAGGTTGAAGGTTCCCACAAAGACTTGTTCGCGATCAAACACCACTGCCTTGGTATGCAACACGGTGCGGGGACCGCGATGCTTCCAGTCCTCAGTCGTGTCGCCCAGGGGATAGGGGCGCAGCTCATACAATGCCACGCCTGTTTCGAGCAGCCGCTTGCGATGCTTCGCGTAGCCGGCATGGGCAGGCATCTGGTTGGTGGAGGCCATCGAGTTCGTGAGAACGCACACGTGCACGCCATGATCGATGCGCTCGTGCATGTTCTCAAAGGTCACATTCACTGGCACGAAATAGGCGGACTCCACGAGAATCTCCTTCTTGGATCCACGAGCCTGAGCCGCCAGTGCCTCTGCTACGAGTGGCTCGCCGGTGGGTTTATGCACCTTGCCTGGAAGATCCGCCACCACGCGCACCGGAGCCTTCACCATGCGGGCGGTGATGCGATGGAGTGCCTTCGTGGTCTCCACATCGCTTTCCAATTCCTTCAGGCGTTCATGTTTCTCCCACTGGAAGGCATCAGTCAGTTCCTTGCGCAATCCGGCAAGGCGCTGCTCGGAGCGACGCTTCATGGCGAAGGCATGCACAGGCACGGCCCACTCACTGTTCCAATAGAGGTCGAAGCTTTCAGAAACATCGTTCACGACCGGTCCGCTCACCATGAGGTCCAGATCGCGGAAGTCATACTTCTCATGCAGGCCGAAGTAGTTGTCCGCAATGTTCCTGCCGCCCACGATGGCGATCTGGTTGTCTGCGGCGAAGACCTTGTTGTGCATGCGGCGGTTCAGACGGGAGAAGTCCGCGAGGAACTGGAAGGCACGCCCCACGCCGCTGCGCCGGCGCGAGTTGAACGCATTGAACATCCGCACCTCGATATTCGGGTGTGTGTCCAAGGCTGCCGCAATGAGGTCACGTCCTCCGGTGTGGATTTCATCCATGAGATCGCGGATGCGGTCCTTGCGCTCCAAGTCATCCGGCGTGATCTCCGCCAATGTGTCCTCCAAGTCCGCGGTGGCCGCCCGAGCTGCAGAGGCGAGTTGCTGCAGCATCCCATCTACAATGCCGCGTGACGTGATGTCATCCAGCAGCAGGCGTACCCGCACGCCACGATCCGCAGCCTCGATCAGCTCTGAAAGGAGATAAGTGCCCGTCTGGTCGCCGTCCCAGATGTAGTACTGCATGTCCAGCGACTGGCGGGCAAAGCGTGCCAACGCCACACGCGCAGTGAAGGCCTCCATGCCCTCATGCATTTGCGCGACCTCCGAGATACGGCGGGGTCCCTCGCCTGCACGCAACGCGGAAGGAGCCACCTCCGCCCGCGTGAATGCCGCATTCCTCTCCGGCTTCACAGCCTGGGAGGTAACGGGCGTCTCCCTTCCGTTTTGGGGAATAGCTCGGCAGCTTGATATCAACAGGCTGCCTAAAACAAGAAGTCGCCACAATCCCGGCCCACGCGGCATGCGTGAATCGAGGAAATGGGTGGCCGCGTGCCCCGGCTGCATGCGGCGCTATAGCCGACGCCGCTGCAATCTCAACGGGATAGAAGAAACACGCCCCCGCTCCCGTCACCACGGCATACGAGAGGGACGGGAGTTTGGGGGCGTAAATCTTCAGCCTCGGTCTTAGTTCGACTTCGTTTCCGTTTGCGTGCTCTGCGTAGTAGAGCCGCCGCCACTATTCGTGGTCGTGGTGGAGGAGCTGGACTCCGTCTTCTTTTCGGCGGGTGGGTTCACCACGGTCGTGTTGTGCTCCTCCTTTTTCTCACCTGGAGTCACAATGGTGGTCTTCGACTCACTGGGCGGCACGTTCACATCAGCATCGCAGGATGTCAGGCAGCATGCGGCAAAAGCAGCAGCAAGGGTACAGATCAGGGTTTTCATGTTGTTGAATCGGGTGGTTTGCGCGCACCTTCTGTCTCGCAGACAGCCATGTACGCTTAGCTAAAATTCGCGGCCCTCCGATCTTGCGGATGTCCGGATTAGCCCGCTTTTGCAAGAAGCCCAATTGCGTCATCGCTTTCATCAATGGGCCCCAACAGATTATCAATTCGCGCCCAGCGAGCATTTCCGCAAAATGACACGGCTCCCGTGGGTCGCCCGTCATCCCTTTCATCCAACACTGCCATGCCCAAGCCGGTCCATGTAGGTATCAGTTTCGCCATTTGCACGACGGCGGTGAGCTGCACTTCTTTGCCAGGACCTCATTCCGGCGCTCCCTCCCCGCAGGCTTCCGTGACAGCTCCATCCGATTCACCCAAGATGACTGATCAGACCATCACCCTCTCCTCTGGATTGAAGCTTGGATTCGCGGAGTATGGAGACCCCAAGGGCGTGCCACTGTTCTTCTATCACGGCTGGCCCAGCTCCCGGACCCAGGGTGAGCTGCTCCATGACATTGGCCGGGACTTCAACTTGCGCATCATCTCTCCGGACCGCCCGGGTCTTGGTCTTTCCGATTTCCAGCCGGACCGCAAGCTGCTGGACTGGCCGCCCGTGCTGGATGAGCTGGCCAGGCATCTGGGGGTGGAGAAGTTTCATGTGCTGGGCATCTCCGGCGGAGGCCCCTATGTGCTGGCCACGGCACACTCCATGCCCGAGCGCGTGCTGAGTGCCACGGTGGTCTGCGGCGCACCGCCTCTGCGCGAAGTGGGCACCAGCGAGCTGATGTGGACCTACAAGCTGGCCCTGTGGACCCAGCGTCGCACGCCCATCCTCCTGGCTCCCGGCCTGGCGCTCTCAGCCAAAGTGCTCGGTCTGCCCATGAACTCCCTGCCGATGCGCGCCTTCGTCTCGACCCTGGGCCCGCGGGATCAGGAAGCACTCCACGATGTGCACAATGCCCGCATCATCATGAGCAGCGGCAAAACGGGCCTCGAGTCCGGACATCGTGCCATGACGCTGGATGGCAACATCTACAACTCCGACTGGGGCATCGAGCTGGAGAAAGTCACCTACCCCATCCGCTACTGGCATGGCTCGCTGGACTTGAATATCCCCGCGTCACTCGTGCAGAAATTCACGAGTCGCATTCCGAATGCCAAGCTGGTCATCATGGAGGGTGAGGGGCACTATTCGCTGCCTGCCCTGCGCATCCGTGAAATGCTCTCGGAGCAACTGGGCATGCAGGGGCGCTCTCCCGAGATCACTGCCGAAGCCGAGGGCTAATCCACCCGCTGGCACGGATTTTACGCGCAAGTTTTCAAGTTCGCGTTTTTTGGTGCGTTGATCGCATGTATGGCGCAGCGGGCCGACCATCTGCGCCTATATTATTGAGATCTTGCCTCCCACCATGCCTGAGCCTGTTGCCACGCCCACCGTCACCGTCGTCGGATCCCTGAACCTCGACACCCTGCTCACCGTGCCCCATTTGCCCGAACCTGGGGCCACGGTCATCTGCTCTGGTTGGGATGCGCGCTACGGCGGCAAGGGGGCGAACCAGGCGATTGCGGCATGCAGACAGGGTGGATTCGTCAACATCATCGGCTGCGTGGGTGATGACCCCGTGGGCGCGGCGTATGTGAACAGCCTCATCGAGCAGCAGGTGGGTGTGAGCGGCATCCAGCCCCTGCAGGAAACCCAAACCGGCCGCGCCTACATCAGCATCGATGCTGCGGGGCAAAACACCATTGTGGTGAACCAAGGCGCCAACATGTACCTTTCCGCCGATCTGGTGCTCACGCAGGAGCCGCTGCTGGAGGCATCCGATGTGGTGCTGGCCCAGTGTGAAGTGCCCATCGAGGCCGTGGTCGTGGCACTCCAGAGAGCGTCTGAGCTGGGGAAAACCACCATCCTGAATGCCTCCCCCATCAATCCCGAATTCCCCTGGGGTCAGGTGCCGATTGATTTCCTCATCGTGAATGAGCGTGAGGCCGCCGCACTGCTGGGCTACTTCGTCGAGAGCACGAATGAAGCATCCACCGTCCGCGCCCAGATGGCCGACCTCGGCGTGAGCACCCTCATCATCACCCGGGGGAAGGAGCACACCTTTGCCTTCAGCCAGAACCAGGCCCTCAAGGTGCCACCGCCTCAAGTGGACGTCGCGGACACCACCGGGGCAGGAGACGCCTTCGCCGGGGCCTTCGCCGTCCACTGGGCCCAGACGCAAAACCTGCTTTCCAGCGTGCGCAAGGCGAACATCGCCGGTGCCATCACCACCACCCGGCTGGGAGCGCAGGACGCCATCCCCACCCGCGAGGAGGTGGATGGCTTCGGCAAACCGCCTGTCGTTCCGCAAGAAACACCCAGTGAGCGCAGCGTTTCCAATGAAGAGGAGGAAGTGCCGGCGTAATCTGCGAGCTTCGGAAGGTGTCTTCCTGCGATGTTCGTCAGCACAGTAGCAGAGCACGTGGTTACCTGTAAGACACAGAGCAGAACGCCCCTGCCCCACCGTATTTGGTAAAGCGTCCTGAGCTGTTCGGGGACAACAGGAAATGCCTCTGCTTGCGCAATCCTGCACTTTGACCCGGCAGCATTCCGGCCTACCCTTGACTCAATTTCTCACGTTCCCCACCCCATGAACCTTACTCGTACTGCATTTGGAAGCTGGAGCGGCGGTCGCTTCATGCACTTTGGCGAAGCGCTGGATGACGCGCGCTACATCAATCTGGTCCACCGCTCGTACGAAAAGGGCACCCGCAGCTTCATCACGGCGGATGTGTACGGCGGCGGTCGTGCAGATACCCTTCTGGGTGAGGCGCTCAAAGGCATCGACCGCAGCACCTACAACCTCACCGGCATCGTGGGCCACGACTTCTACGGTGGCCTCCGCGCCGGTGCGAAGGGCTACCCCCGCTTCACCGAACCCGGATTGCGCAGCCCCGAGGAGTATGCAAGCTACCTCGTCATGGCGACGGAGAAGTCGCTGGAGCGCTGTGGTGCAGAGAAGTTCGACCTGCTCATGCTGCACAACCCGGACTCCGTCGGCTACAGTAGTGAAGCGGTGTGGGATGGCATGCGTGCCCTGAAGCAGCGCGGCCTGGTGGAGCGCCTCGGCATCGCCCCCGGACCGGCCAACGGGTTCACCCTCGACATCATCGGCTGCTTTGAAAAGTTCGCCGCCGATCTCGACTGGGCCATGATCATTCTGAACCCCTTCGAGCCCTGGCCAGGCCAGCATGTGCTCGCGGCGGCGAAAAAGCACAACATCGACCTGCTCGCCCGTGTGGTGGACTTCGGCGGCATCTTCCATGACGACGTGAAGCCTGGACACAAGTTCCGCGACGGCGATCACCGCACCTTCCGCCCACAAGGCTGGGTGGAACACGGCTGCGAGAAGCTGGAAAAGGTGCGCCCCATTGCAGAGAAGTATGGCCTGACCATGCTGCAGTTCTCCGCCATCTGGGATCTCTCCCAGGAGCCCGTGAAGAGCGTGGTACCCACGCTGATTCAGGAAGCTTACGAAGGTGCCAAGAGCATTGAGAGCAAAGTGGATGAGCTCGCCGCCCTGCCGGACGTCACCTTTACCCCGGCAGAGGTGGCGGAGATCGCCGCCATCGGCGACAACACCGGCTGCATGAAGCTGAAGGGCGCCAGCGAACGTCACGCCGGCCAGGATCCTCGCGCCGACGAGTGGCCCATTCAGGAAGGCCAGCTCCGCGTCGCCGAGCGCTGGGGGCTGGGCGCGACGTGGGCGTGGTGAGTCTTTCGTACATTCATCGAGACACGGAAGCCACGATGCAGATCGTGGCTTCTTTTTTTAGCCGCAAAGAGACGCAAAAGGCAAAGGGATGGGCGGGTAGGGTGGAGAATGCGAAGCTTTGGCTTCGGCCGAGTCGGGATCCGAGGGGGGAAGGTACGTCTGGAGCGACTTCATTTCGGCTGAAGCCGAAGATACTTTGGGACGCAGCTACGACCACTGGCTCATTTCATAGAGCTTTGGGTCGCGCACGGGAGCGGCGAAGCTGGCTTTGAATTTTTTTACGGTCTGCGCAAAGAGGTCGGTGCCCTCACCGCCCTCTCCGGTTCCCCCATCGAGATCGCCGAATTCATTCTCCAGCTTCTCGGGATCTTCTCCTGCTTCGAGGCGGCGTACCAGCTCACGCATCTCCGGCGGCACCTTGTCACCCATGAGGTCGGTCATCTTCTTCATCACGTGGCCGAGCTGACGCGGATCGGGATTGTTTTCATCCATGCCCGCCATGTCCCGTTCCATCTCCGCCATGATGGCCTCCATTTTAGTTTCATCCATGCCGGCAAAGGGATCATCCCCGCCCTCTTCCTGCAGCCCTTTCAACATCGCGAAACGGGACACACGCTTCTCCATGCGGAACTTGGGATCGTCAGGGCAGCGGGGGGTGCGGACGCCCTCTGCGCTGTTGCGTGCCAGGAACTGGTAGATGCGGTTGTTGTCCGGGCAGAAGAACTCGTAGATGGGCATGGCGGAAAGTTGCGGGTTGAAAAGTGGGGTCGGCGGGACTGTATGAGTGCGAGAATTTTGCGCGAGATTGGGCGTTCGCTCAACCTTCAACCGCAGAACTGATTCGCACCACCCCGCCTCGAGACGTGACCACCCGCTTTGCCCCCTCCCCCACTGGATGGCTACATCTTGGTCATGCGTATGCGGCGCTCTTCGCTGCAGCGGAGGCGTGCCGGGCTGGCGCAGCGGGAAGATTTCTTCTGCGTCTGGAGGATATCGACACCACGCGCTCACGGTCTGAGTACGAAGCGGCCATCTACGAGGATCTGCGCTGGCTGGGCCTCACCTGGGAGGAGCCGGTGCGCCGGCAAAGTGAACATTTCCAGGACTACAGGAATGCGCTGGCCAAGCTCGATGCGATGGGGCTGCTGTATCCGTGTTTCTGCACGCGGAAGGAAATCCAGGAGGAAATCGCCCGAGCGGGAGCCGCGCCGCACGGACCGGAGGGGCCGCTGTATCCCGGCACGTGCCGAAGTCTTTCCCAGGAGGAGGCGCAGCAGCGCAAAACCGCCGGGCGGGACTATGCGCTCCGGCTTGATATTGAGAAAGCGATGGCGCTCGGGGGGCGTGAGCTGGTGTGGGAGGATCTCGCCTACGGCACCTTCGTAGCGACACCCGAGGTGCTGGGTGACGTGGTGCTGGCGCGGAAAGAGACGCCCACCAGTTATCACCTCGCTGTCGTGGTGGATGATGCTGCCCAGGACATCACGCTGGTGACACGTGGGGAAGACCTCCTCACCGCCACCCATCTGCACCGTCTGCTGCAAGCGCTGCTTGGTTTGCCGGTGCCGCAATGGAAACATCACAGGCTCGTGACGGACAGTGAAGGCAAGCGACTCGCCAAGCGCGACAATGCCCGGGCGCTGCGCACGCTGCGCGAACAAGGGTGGACTTCCGCGCGCGTCTTCACAGAACTCGGCTTCGCCCGCTGAAAATCTCTTGCTCGCACTCTCGCTCCTGCTCTTCAATCCCCTCAACGGAAACTTCCCTCTCCGCACTCTGGACTCCGCCTTCAACACTTCTCCCATGATTCCCCGCCTCCGCCTCGCTCCGCACAGCCCCGAGTTCTCCCGCATCGCGTATGGCACGTGGCGCATCATCGACGAACCTGCACCGACGCCGCAGGAGCTCAACCGCCGCATCCAGACCTGCCTGGAGCTCGGCATGACCACACTCGACACCGCGGAAATCTACGGCGGCTACGAAGTGGAAGAAGCCCTTGGCCGTGCTCTGGCTCTCACCCCGGGGCTGCGCGACAAGCTGGAAATCGTGACCAAGGCCGGCATCTACGTGCCGAACAAATTCCACCCCGAGCGCCGCACCGCGCACTACAATGCCACCGGCGCGCGCATGGTGAAGAGTTTGGAAAAGTCACTGCGCTTCCTCGGCACGGATCATGTGGAACTGCTGCTGGTGCACCGTCCCGACTGGCTCACCCGCGCGGAGGACACTGCGAAAGGACTCAACGATCTCGTGCGCTCCGGCAAGGTCCGCAGCACGGGTGTATCCAACTATAATGTACACCAGTTCAGCCTGCTGAACTCGCAGATGGAGAAGCCGCTGGTGACGAACCAGCTCGAGTACCACTTCCTGCACATGGAGCCGATTTATGATGGCACCTTCAGCCAGTGCGAGCAGCTCGGCATTGTCCCCATGGCCTGGAGCCCCATGGCGCAGGGTCGCATCTTCGACCCGAAGAACGAAGCTGCAGTGCGTCTCAAGGACGCCGCAGAGAAGATGGCGCCGCGCTACAATGGCGCGACGCTCGAGCAGCTTGCGTATGCCTGGATTCTCGCGCATCCCAGCAAGCCCATGCCGATCCTTGGGACGAACAAGGTCGAGCGCATCCAGAGTGCGGCGGCTTCGGTGGGGATCACGCTGGAGCGTGAGGACTGGTATGCGCTTTGGGAGGCGGCGCAGGGAAGGCGCATTCCTTGAAGGCAGTTCACAAGGCACGCTGGCTGACGCGTTCCCATGCGCTGCTCACCCCTGAGGCGGCGCGACTGATTCCTTTGGCCCGGCTGTGGCTTTCCTCACAAACATAAGGATGATCGCCGCGCCGAGCCAAATGACCGCTCCAATTCCAAGAAAAATCCCTGCCAGCAAACCAAAGATCGCAGAGAGGAAAGGCTGGGGAAACTTGGACGGCTCGATGGAAAAGGACCTTCCTTCTTCCGGCGGCATGGAAATCGCGATTCCATAGTTACCCGGCTCCGTGAAGGTCACGGTGCCAAGGGAAACCTTGCGGCTTACTCCCGATGTCTGCCTCATACCCACACGTGCTTTCCAAGGCACAGTGCTCCCATCCTTTTCATGGATGATTTCGACTTTCGTCCCATCGGGCACCTCGTCGGGGAACGTACGAAAGGTGCCATTTTGCACGGTCTTGACTTGATTCCATAAAACGTAATCACCGGGCTTGAGGATCTGCACCTTGGTGAAGCCAGGGGTCGCCAGATGAAGCCCCTCGTCTGCCACAACGCTCAAAAAGGAACGAACGCCCAACACGCCGAGCGCCAGGGCGCAGCCCAACACGATGACGGGAAAAATGATGTTCAGGATTCTCATCGTACGCTTGCAGTGAGCTTTCCTGGTTTTTCCTCGGATGTCACGGGTCTTTTCAGACAGCACGGATCGAGTGAGGTTCATCACAAAAACGCTGACCAAAACTCAGAGACAGGACCGTTCCCTCCGACCTACGCCTCCTTGCCATGAATCCACGCATCACCATTTCCTCGCGCCGTCGCTTTCTGCAGCAATCCATTCTTGCCACTGGAGCTTCGGTCTTGGGTTTCCCGGCCATCGTTTCCAGCCGCTCCCCCAATGGGAAGCTGCAGGTCGGTGTCATTGGGAGCGGTGGTCGCGGTGCGAGCAACCTCAAGGAAGTGGCGCAGGTTTCCGACATCGTCGCTCTGTGCGATGTGAACGAGAAGAACCTCGAGTACGCGTCAGCCGCACATCCACAGGCGCGCAAGTACCGTGACTATCGTGAGCTGCACACGAAGATGGAGGATCTCGATGCTGTGGTGGTGAGCACCACGGAGCACACGCATGCCTTCGCAATCCTGCCGGCACTCCGGGCGAAGAAACATGTGTACTGCGAAAAACCCCTCACACGCGATGTGCATGAAGCCCGCGTGGTGATGGAAGAGGCAAAGAAGGCGGATGTGACCACACAGATGGGCACCCAGATGCATGCCACGGCGAACTACCACCGCGTGGTGGAGTTGATTCAAAGCGGCGCCATCGGCCAGGTAGGTGAAGTCCACGTATGGGTGGGCCGCTCCTGGGGCATGCAGACGCGCGCCGAGGCGGAGAAGAATGACGACCTCTTCGTGAAAGCCGGCCTTCTCGATTACATCGACAAGATGCCGGAGAAGGGCCTCGCGGTACCGCCGCAGATTGACTGGGACCTTTGGATCGGGCCGGCACCAATGCGTGAGTATCATGACATCTACCTGCCCGGCCCGCGCTGGTACCGGTATTGGGACTTCGCCAATGGCACCATGAGTGACCTGGGCAGCCACTGGAATGATCTGCCCTTCTGGGCGCTGAAGCTCGACCATCCGAAAATCATCGAGGCCAGCGGCCCGCCTCCGCACAAGGAGATCGCTCCCGCGAACATGACCGCCACCTGGACCTACGGAAAGCGAGGCGACCTCGCCCCCGTGACCATGCACTGGTACCAAGGCACCGCCGTGCCCAAGCCCATCAAGGACGGCATCCTTCCCAACTCCGTGAAAAACGGCGTGCTCTTCATCGGCGAGAAAGGCATGCTCTTCGCCGACTACGGCAAGCACACCCTCATGCCCGAGGAGAAGTTCAAGGGATTCACCCCACCCAAGCCCTTCATTCCCGACTCCCCTGGACACCAGAAAGAGTGGATCGAAGCCGCCATGGCCGGAAAGAAATCCTCCTGTGATTTCAGCTACAGCGGCCTGCTCACCGTGGCGAATCACCTCGGAGGCGTCGCCTATCGCGCCGGGAAGAAGATCACGTGGGATCACGTCGCCGGGAAAACGGATGACGAGGGCGCGAACAAGCTACTCACGCGGGAGTATCGGGCGGGGTGGAAGCTGTAGTCGAAGGGCTCGAAGCCTCAAAGCGCTACGCCAAGTGGCAGCGGGCAGACCGCTGCCAAAACTCCCTGTCTCTCAGAGAGTGGCTACCGCGTAAGGATTCGAACCTTAACTGGGGGAGTCAGAATCCCACGTGCTACCGTTACACTACGCGGCAATCGGCTGGACGGTGAGCATAACGAATCCCGCGCCGTGTGCAACTGCGGCGTGCAATTTCAGTGGCTGTTCCGGTGTACCCTTCCCGGACAACCTCCTTCCTGTCCCATTTCTCTCATGCTGAACCTCTCCTTTCGCACGGGCTTATCCCTCCTCGCCTGCCTTTTGACCCTGCCGGCTGCCTCTGGCCAGGATGGTCCAGCTCCCCTCCTGCCACGCGGCTGGAACCCCAAAGATGCGGGAGACCGGGTCATGAAGGGGCTGGTCAACACCACCGCGCCGCGTGTGAAGGGTGCTCATGACGCAGGCATGGTGCTGGCGAGGGACCGGGCCTGGATCGTGGCCGAGGCCAATGATGTGCGCTCCGGAGAGGCGGCCAAGTGGCCCTATGTGTACGTGACGCTCTCGATCGTGAATCTGAAGACGATGGAGGTGGAGAAGATCATCGACTTCGCCCGGGGGGAGCAGGTCTATGAGAACGAAACGCTGCCCATTGGCGCCTGCTTTGTACCGCGCATCATTCAAAAGGACGAGAACACGCTGCGCTGCTACTTCGCCAGCGAGTCGCCCGGTGAGCGCCAGTCCCAGATGTGGTACACGGACTTCGACATGGAGCGCATGAGCTTCAGCAATCGCATCGACAAGGTGAAACTGAAGACCGCCAGCGGCACCCATGACATGCAGCCACAGCATTTCTATGAGGACGCGGTGGCGGCAGGCTTCAAACATCCAGCCCAAGACTTCGGCCTCTATATCTTCGACAACTTCAAGACAGTCGGGGGCAGGACGTATGTCACGCTGAACAACTACCCCATCTGCCAGAATGCGCTGGCCCTGGTGCATCCCTCGCTGGATACCTTTGAGGTGTTGGGACACTTCCATGAGCCTACGGACCTGAAACTCTCCGAGTCTGCGGCTCATATGCTGCCTGATGGCACGTGGCTGGCGATCTGCCGACAGGAGGGCGGCAATCGGAACTATACTTTCACCACCAGTGTGGATGGCAAGAAGTGGACCGTGAATGAGGAGCGGCCCTTTGTGACCAATGGCGCCAGCTCAAAACCCACACTGGATAAGTTCGGCGATGTCTACTACCTCGGCTGGCAGGAAGGCACACGCATCGATAACGTAAGCCGTTCCGTCTTCAATGTGGAAGTCTCCAAGGATGGAAAGCAGTGGACGAGGAAATACCGCTTCGAAACGACGAAGTCTTTTCAGTATCCGGTCTTTGCTGAATACGGTGGGAAGCTCTACGTGGCTGTCACCCAGGGTGAGACATCGACGGACCGGAAGGAAAAGATCATGTTCGGCCTGCTAGAATAGGCGACACGCGCCTTTCGATCAGAACCGCCACGTCACGCCTGCCTTCAATGCGGCCTCCGAGCCCACACGGCGCAGGCGGTTGCGCTCTTCCACGACATAGCCCTGGTTCAGCACGAGGTACACGTCCGTGCCGGGGCGCACGGTCCAGCGGATGCGGCTGTTGACTCCGAAGCTGTCCGATTCGTTGTCATACTGGGCGAGGGTGTTCCACGAAAGACGTGGAGAGAAGGCCAGATTGAGATTCACGGAAGCGAGGCGTGTGGTGAATTCTCCCTGCGGAAGATCGACGGCCTGCTCGGCATAGGAGAGACCAAGATGGAGATACGGGGAGGGGCGATACTCCAAGCCCACGTTCCATGCGATGATGTCTCCATTCAAGAATTCGCCGATTTCCATGCCCATGTTTGGCGCGATTACGCGTGAGGGAGCGCCTTCGTATTCCATCTGCACACTTTGGAACTTGTAATCGCCCACAGGCACCACCACGCCGGGTTGAATCTCGAAGGGCTCGAAAAATTGCTCCTCCTTCAAACTAAGCCAGACGGACAATTCTGCGCCACTGTCCCAGCCCCATTCCAAGCCAGGCAATGAGATATCCGCTGTCTCGATCTCCCCATCCAGACGGGTGATGATGATGGGCAGCACCTCCAGCTCGAAGGTGCGCAGACCGCCTCTGTTGATCTGCCACTGGTAGGTGGCGACGAAGTAGTACTCCCGCACACCTTGTCGCGCGAGGTAGCCCATGGCAGGATAAAATCCCCCATCAATCTGCGCGAAGATGCCATAGAGATACCAAGGCTGATTCGTGTAGCCAAACGTGCCGCCAAAGGTGGTACCCGTGCCCATGTCCGTGGTGTCGCTTCCAATGAGCCACGCCTGCAGGTCGAAGTTCTTGTCCCCCATGAAGGTGGACGTACGCCATTGGTAGTCGAGACCCAGCACTGTGTTGTCGCCGTTTGAGTACGGATCACCATGCGTGATGATGGCGCCCAAGGTGTGATCCGCAGCGAGTTCGCGTGTCACGCGCGCCACGAGGAGATTCTTCTCGTCGATGCCATCGTGCGAGTCCTGCTGCACATCCAGTATGCCGATGGTGTATGGCCCGGCGCGTCCCGTGAACTTCGCACCCACGAGAATATCCACCGGTTCCCCCTCCGCACTACGCCCGATGGTACGCGAGAAGAAGGGCATCATCAGCGCGGTGCCGTACGGGAAGCTAAAGTACGGCGCATCTCGCAGGAAGAAGTCGCGCTTCTCAGGGAAGAACAGCGGGAAGCGTGTGAGATTGATTTGCCGGTCGTCCACCTCTGCCTCGGCGAAGTCGGTATTCACGGTGAGCGTGGCGGTGAGCGCGGGTGTGATGAGCCAGTTCGCATCGAAGCCGGCGCGCAGTTCCGTGGAGCCCTCACCATCTACTTCATCGAGATGGCGGAACACGGTATACGGCTTCAGCTCAATACCCAGTCCCTGATTGAGCCCGCTCATGCCCTCGATCCGTGCAATGTCATCCAGCCAGTCGCCTTCGCGTGACTGCGAAGGCTGGGTCCAGCGGATCATCTCCTCTTTCCTGCGGATCACACGCTGCACATTCACGCCCCACGAATCCTTTGCCGGATCAAAGCTGAGCGTGCTGAAGGGGATGCGAAGCTCTGCGGTCCATCCCTCCGCATCGCGCTGCGCGCGTGCATCCCAAATGCCATCCCACTCCTTCGCTGTGGAACCGCCGTGCTCGATGCGGCCGTCGGTCATGGCCCCGAGTGGATTGACGGCGAAGAGAAATCCGTCACGCTCCCGACCGAACGGATCCAGAGCCACCTGCACATGGTCGTCCGCAGGGAAGGACTCTTCCTCGAAGGAGTCACGCTGCAGGTCCCGCGCGGTGATGCGATCGGGTTCCCTATCGTGGCAGCGGATGGCCACATACAAATAGCGTCCATCGTGGGCAAATTTCACTACCGTCCCCTCGCTGGGTATCGCACCTTCCTTGGGGAAGACTTGGGTGAAGGCGCTGACGGTCTCCGCCTTTTCCCAGCAAGGATCGCTCAATACACCATCAAGCTCTGGTGGCGTCAGCCCGTCTTTCAACTCAAGCGTTCTGACGCTCGGGGTCTCCGCGTGCAGGCACTCCAAGCCCAACAGGAAACCGCAAAAGACGAGGAAGTGCTGACGAAGGAAGGAAATCACCAGGAAAATGAAGTCGGAATGTCTCTCTGAAGAAAACAGCGAACACCTCCGCACCGGGTCAGGAATACAGCGCGCGACTCAAACGAGTCGCGTCATCGTGGATTGATGTTGAGTCTTTTAGGGGCAGAACTCTTGAGCACGGAGTTCCGAGAAGAGCCACCTTTATTGCGACAACATCTCAACAGCAACCCAAAAGATGGGCTTAATGAGACAAATTCTCGTTAGTGGACATTTTTTGTTCCTCGCAAAGACGCTGGCTCGGTCACGAGCCTCCAAGCCACGCGTCGCCCATGCTGCGAGGACGCCCCGCCACTCGATGCCTCTCTCGGCTTCAAAGTGGCTACCGCGTAAGGATTCGAACCTTAACAAAGAGAACCAAAATCTCTTGTGCTACCGTTACACCACGCGGCAATTGGGAAAAAGGAGGGCCAAATTACCCGGTTCGCCCCGGCGTGCAAGGGGAATCGACCACTGGAAAGCGTATCGACAGAGCTCAATCCCGCAATGCCTGCGCAGGCTCGACCTTGGCGGCGAGCCAAGCGGGAATGACGGAGGCCAGGGAGCTGAGGAGGAAGGCGCTGCCACAGATGAAAGCCACATCATTCGGAAGGACTTTGGCAGGCAGGTCGATGAGGCCATAGATGTCCGGATTGAACATGTCCATGCCCAGCATCTTCCCGAGTCCGTTCTTGATCGTATTGATGTTGCTGGCGATCAGGATGCCCAGCCCCAGGCCGAGCACGGCGCCTGCGGCTCCTACAATCATCCCCTGGATGATGAAGACAGACATGGTCTGCCCCACACGCGAGCCCAGTGCGGCCACGATGCCGATCTCGCGGCGCTTCTGCACGGTCACGGTGATCATCGTATTCATCACGCAGAACGCGGCCACAATCATGATGAAGAAGAGAATCACGTACATCATCAAGAGTTCCGTCTGCACCGCGCTGAAGAGCGCCTGATGCGCCTCCGTCCAGGTGTAGGCATCCCAACTGGGAGGGATGACTTTGGACTCCAGCAACTGGTTTCGAATCACCGCCGCCTGGTAGGGATCGCTCAACTCGATGCCGATGCTTGAAATGCCGTCGCCGAGGTCGCGAGCTTCCTGTGCCACTACGAGGGACACAATGGCCAGCGGTACCTTGCTGGAATCTTGAAACTGCGGCGGCTCGATGATGCCGGTGATGGTCAACTCTTCGGGCAGGGTCAGTTCCTTCAGTTTCTCGTACGCGGCCTTCTTCTGGTCCTCGGGCAGGTCATCGATCTGGCGGCTCAGATTCATCACCTCCTTGAGATTGGAAGGCGCATACGCCGTGATGGTGTCACCCACTTTAAGTCCCCAGGGATCGGCCAGCCTATGATCCAGCACAATGCTGCTGCCCGAGAGATCCATGGAGCCACCTCCTTCCTCCTTCTTTCGCATGAACTGAGCATGCTTTTCGGCAAGACGATTGCCGTCCTCATTGCTCAGGCCCCACATGGCGGTGATGGAGGTGCCGGACTCGGACTCCACCAGCAGCAGGCCGCGCACCATGGGCGTGGCACTGACGACACCGGGGGTCTTCTTGATCTGTTCCAGAATCTCACGCCAGGGCTTGTCTTCCGCATCCTTCGGGCGCTGCTTGGAATCCAGCATCGAAGTGCCGTACCGATCCGCAGCCTCGATGTGCGTCTCGTAGCCCGCCGCCAGCTCCTTCATTTGCGCGTGGAACCCGGCCATGACGGCAATCACCACAATGAGCAATGCCACCCCGAGGCTCACGCCCAGAATGGAAATCACCGTGATGACGGACACAAAGGTCCGCTTCGGCCGCAGGTAGCGGAGCGCAAGGTAGAGGCTGAAGTTTTTCGTCACGCAGAAAAGGGCACCTTGGGGGCGGCGCAGTGTGAACGGGAGGCGGACGAATGCAACCGCCGTTCCACGCCCCTCAGACAAACAGGTCCGGCACCGTGAACTCCTCCAGCGAGCGATGATGCTTCCACGCCCCGTCAAAGGCGAGGTGCTTCGTCACCTCACAGGGCACGACGATGCAGCGCATGCCGGCGGCATGGGCGGCACGCATGCCATTGAGCGAATCCTCCAGCACAATCGCTTCCGCAGGCTCCACGTTGAGGGCCGCTGCCGCGTGCAGAAAGAGGCTCGGGTCGGGCTTGGCCTTGCCCGTATCCTCCAGACAACTCACGTGGCTGAAGAAGGGCCGCAAATCCAGCCGGTCAATCCAGCCATCCACCCAGCGGTGGCTGGAGCTACTGGCCACGGCACAGACGAGGCCGTGCTCCTGAGCCTCGCGCAGGCGATCACGCACGCCGGGCATGGGCTGCTTGTCCGCCAGGATCTCGTTCACCCGCTTGCGACGGGTATCCGTCAGAGCCGGCCAATCGAGGGTACGCCCCACGAACTGCTCCAGCTCCACCTGCGGATCATAGTGGCCGAAGTCACTGCCCACGCACTGCGCCCAAGTCTCAAGGGTCAGCGGAAATCCATGCGCCGCGTACATCTCCCGCCACGCATCATAGATAGCCACCTCGGTATCGAGGATCAGCCCGTCGAAATCAAAAATCAAGGCGCGCACGCCGCCTTTCGCTGCCGGTAGTGCCATGGGGGCGGGCAAGGTCGGGGCAGTGGGAGCGATTTGCAAGTGGTGGATGGTCCGGTTGGGGCGAACTCCTTTCAGCCCCTCTGATTGATTCCTTGCATGATTTGCAGTAGGGGGCTCTGAATAGCTAATGCAACGATGACCCAGTGGAAGATGAGAAAGAGAATGACCAAGGCCGCGAACACCTGGGCCCAAAGCGTCTTGCGAAACAGCACATAGGTCACGCAGGTCGAAACAGGCACGACAATCATCAGGGCATAAGGCAACATCCACCCGCCCAACCTGCTGTAAGAGATGACCCAATGGGTCAACGTGGGCAGCTTCCTCAGATCCCCGAGCATCTCCTCGAAGACTTTCACCATTTTGGGAACTTGGAACACCGCCAGCAAGTTCCCAAACATCAGTGCAACCAGCACAAACATGACGATCAGCATCGTCATCAGCCGCAGTGCCTTTACTTCCTCCCGCAAAAGGGAAAAATCGGGATGGGAATCTTCGCTCATGTATGGGTCAGTCTGACCGGAATCAACGGCCTCCGTCAAGCTTCCCCCCTTGAGGTTTTTTCACGGTATCATGAGGCGAGGATGTTGCTGCTCCACCCCTGCTTGCCAGGTTCACAAAGTTGTCGCGGCGGCGCTGAGCGCGCTAGAACGTAAGCGCATTGATAAAGAAGCGATGCCGAAGGCCTTGGAGTGCGCGCAGCCCTGCTGCCGCTTTCCAGAGTCCACAGCCTGCTGTGACGATGCTGATACTCGCTCGTGGCGCTACGCGTCCGGAAAAGTTGGCGACTGCGTCGCGGTGGGTCGTGCAGCAGGCTGCACTTTAGAAAAGCGGCAGCAGGGCTGCACGCACTCCAAGGACGCTTCGCGTCACAACATCAAATCTGTCGCGCAGGTCACGACTACGCTTCCGCCTTCGGCTCCAGCACCTTCATCAACGCCTCCACCGTGGTCACCGGTGCCTGGCAGGCGCGGTTGCGGCAGACGTAGACGGCGGCCTTGCCACCCACGGGCTTCATCGCGCCGAGAGCTTCGTTCTTCATGGAGAGGAACTGCTGACCTTCGCCACCATCGGCATGGAGGATGACGGCGTGGGGCAGGTAGCGTTTGCGCACTTCGGCGGCGAGGGCATCAAAGCCTGCGTCGCCGGGAGTACCGGCGAGCACGATTTCCATTTCACCGTGCTGCATGAAATCCAGAGCGGACACCATGACGGGCACGCTGAAGGGTGACTTGGAAAGGCTGTGGCCGAAGAGCTTCAGGATCTTCTCCGCCGACGTGCGGCAGGTATCATCCGCCAGCATCTTGCCGAGGCGGAGGAGATTGAGCGCGGCCACGCTGTTGGGTGAAGGCTCGGCGCTGTCGTAGTCCTCCTTCACCTGGAGCACGGAGTTCGGGATGGTCTTGCTCACGCTGAAATAACCACCCTTCTCGGGGTCGCCGCATTTCGCCTCGAACTCATCCTGCAAGGTCGTCGCCCACTTCAGCCATTTGATTTCAAAGCTGGCCTCATACAGGTCCAGCAGGCCCTGGATGAGCATGGCGTAGTCTGGGGCGAATGCCGGGACGGTGGAGCTGCCTTCCCGCCAGCTCCGGCGCAGTTCGCGACCGTTGTTGGAGAGCTTGTCGTAGATGAACTGCGCACACTTCTTCGCGGACTCCAGGTGTGCCTTGTCGCCGAGCACGTTCGAGGCCTTTGCGAGACCGGAGATCATGAGGCCGTTCCATGCGGTGAGCACCTTGTCATCGAGATGGGGGTGCTGGCGTTTGCCGCGTGATTCCAGCAGCACCTTGATGCCACGCGTGATGATGTCTTCCACCTTCTCCGGCTCCAGCTTGAAGAATTCCGCCGTCTTCTTCACGGTGTAAGCTCGGAAGAGCGTGTTTGTTCCCGTGAGCTCACCGTGCGGATCGCTTTCCGGGCGCGCATTGCCATCGCGACGAGCACCGAAAGCATAGCGGAAGATGCTTCCTTCCTCCTTGCCCAGCCGTTCGTCGATCTCGGCGGCCTTCCAGACATAGAAGAAACCTTCGCGCTTCTCCGTGCGCGTGTCGTCGATGTAGCTGTCCGCATCTTCAGCGGAGTAATAACCACCCTCGGGATGACGCAGTTCGCGATTGCAGTAGGTGATGATACCCTTCGCCACTTCCACGAAGTAGCCCATCCCAAGATGCTGATACCCCTCAAGGTACGCGGTGAGGAGCTGCCCCTGGTCGTAGAGCATCTTCTCATAGTGCGGGATGTGCCAGTAGCCATCCACGCTGTAGCGGTGGAAGCCACCACCAAGCTGGTCATGCATGCCCCCCTTGGCCATGTGGGTCAGCGTGGTCTTTGCCATCGCCCCGGCCCAGCTTGCATCGCTCTCCTCCTTCTTGGAGTCGAGATACTCCTTCAGACGCCACAACACCAGCAAGGTGGAAGGGCGCGGAAACTTCGGTGCGCCGCTGAAGCCGCCCTCGTGATAGTCAAAGGAGCCTGCGATGTCGTCATAGAGCTTCTTTGCCACTTCATCAAACGCGGCCTCATGATGACGCTGCTCGTCATCGAGATGTTCCTGCAGCTTCTGCATGGAGACAGCGCTGCGCTCCAGCACGCCTTCACGCTCATCTTTCCATACCTCAGCAATCTTGAGGCAGAGTGATTTGAACCCCATGCGGCCGGCGCGATCCTCCGGCGGGAAATAGGTGCCCGCGAAGAAGGGCTTCAGCTCAGGAGTGAGCCACACACTCAAAGGCCAGCCGCCCCCGCCATTCACCGCCTGGGCATAGGTCATGTAGGTGAGGTCCACGTCCGGACGCTCCTCACGGTCCACCTTCACACAGATGAACTGCTCATTGAGCACGGCCGCGATCTCCTCGCTCTCGAAGGACTCGCGTTCCATCACATGGCACCAGTGGCAGGTGGAGTAGCCGATGCTCAGAAAGATGGGCTTCTCTTCCTTCCGCGCACGCTCAAACGCCGCCTCGCCCCACGGCAGCCAATCCACCGGATTGTGGGCATGCTGGAGCAGATAAGGCGATGTCTCCTTCGCCAGCGCGTTCGTGTGCTTCTTTTCCTGACCTTCGGGCATGCCGGAAGGTAGGCCACTCCCCGGCCAATGCAATTCCTTGCCTGCGGATGCTCTATTGGGGCACGTGAATGGTGTCCCCCGGCTGCACGGGCGTCTGGGCGGCCGGGCTGTCCACCCGTCGCAGGTCGATTTCCACGGCCTTGCCATTGCGCAACAGGCGCACGGCCTTGGCCTTGGCAAATTCCGTCAGGTCGCCCGCCGCCACGATGGCGCCGTGCACCGTCATACCCGGTGACATGGGGATTTTGCCCGGGGTTTTCACCTCCCCGCTCACGAAAACCACCTGGGTATTCGCATCGCGGTTCGGCGTCACCTGGATGGTGGGATTGGTGTAGATCTCGGCGGATTTGTAGGCGGACTGGATGTTCTGCTGCAACGTGGAAGGGCGCATGCCGGAGGCCTTCACCTGGCCGATGTAGGGCAGGTTGATGGTGCCATTGTCAGAGATGTCGTAGCTGTTGTTCACCACCACGATTTCTTCCGCGGGCACGCCGGAGATTTTGATCACCACGCTGTCGCCGGCACGCAGGGCGGACTCGTTTCCCTGGGCAGCAGCGGAACCGGTAAAGCAGGCCACCACGACGAAAGTCGAGCAGGCGATGATTTTTTTCAGATTCAGGATCATGGATGAATGGAGCATCAGGGTTCCTTGGAGAGCGTTCTCGAATCAGAAGACTTCATCTGCCTTGGCGCGAGGCGACTTCACCTTCGCACCCTTCGCGGGGGTGCTCTGCCTGGTCTTGCGCTTCGCTTTCATTGTGCCATCGCCCTTGCCGTCGCCGCTGTAGTAACCGTAGTAGCTGGTGTAGTAGCCGTAGGTCGCGTCGCTATTGATGTTCACATTGTTGAGCACCGCTCCAGCCACTTTGCCGCCCACTTGCTCGATGGTCTGCTTCACACGCTGCAGCATCTGACGCGGCAGCTTGCGATGCTGCACGACGATGATCGTCATGTCCGCCTCCGCAGCAAGCACGCTGGCATCACTCACGCCAATGATGGGAGGCGAGTCGATGAGCACCAGATCAAAGCGGCTTTTCACATCTGTCAGCAGGTCCACAAACTTCTGCGAGTTCAGAAGGCCGGCGCTGTCCGCAGGCATCACCCCGCTGGGCATGAAATACAAGTGGTCCACCTGGGTCTGCACCACGACTTCCTCGAGGGGCACATTGCTGGAGAGATAGTTGCTCAGGCCAAACGTGTGCGGCACGTTGAAAAACGTGTGCTGGCGCGGACGACGCATGTCCGCATCGATGATCAGTGTATTGTAGCCGCCTTGCGCGCAGATGGTGGCGAGGTTCACCATCGTGGTGCTCTTCCCTTCCCCAGGGCTGCCACTCGCCACGCTGATGCAGTTCGCATTCGGATCACGGCGGTTGAACTCAAGATTTGTACGGAGGATCCGATACGCCTCGGCATCTGGTGTGATGCCCGTGGCATGCATCAGCGTGCCTACGCCCTTGGGCACCACAGCGAGCACGGGCACACTCAGGGTCCGCTCCAGATCGTCCATGGTCCGCACGCTGGTGTCCAGGTACTCAAGGAAGAACGCCATGCCGAAGCCGAACATCAGACCGATGATGCCGCCCAGCAGGAGATTGAGCTTCACGTTCGGCTTGGATGGCGTGGTATCAGGTTCCGCCGGTTGATACACCGTGATGGGCGTCTTGGAACCATCGCGTTCAATTTCCTTCTGCGCCTTGGTATCCTTCAGCTTTGCGGTGTCCTGCTGCAGTGTCTCCCACTCACGTTTCGCGGCGAGGTATTCATGATGGCCCGCCTGGGAGTCGAGCGACTTCGCACGGGTGTCCTTGTTGTGCTTTTCCGCTTCTTCGAGCTGCCTCTCCACGGTGGTGATGCGCACGCCGAGATTCTTCCGGTAGTCCTGGGCGGCCTCCAGAAGAAGCGCGCGAGTCTGTTCCAGTGATCCGGCTATGCCGCGCATCGTGGGGTGCTTCCTTCCAAGACCGGCTGTCGCCAGGCTCTGCTGTTTGAGCAGAAGCTCCTGGTACGTCGGTCCCATGCGGCGGATGGTTTCATTTTCCACCTTCATCTCACCAGCGAGCCGGATGAGTTCATCGCCTTCAAGCGTCATCATCTGGTCATGTTGCGCCTTCAAGTCGCGCACCTGCTTCTGCAGCGTGGCCACATCCCGCTGGGTATCCAGCAGCATGGCGCTCTCCGGTGTCATCACATCATCCTGCGCCCCCTTGGCATCCATGGAGGTCGGCAGCGTGACGAGATCCAGATCCTTCTTGAGCTGGATCATCCTCTCCATCGACTGCTTTGCCTGAAGTTCCTTCGCAGCAATCTGGATGTTCAATCCTTCAATGGCCTTGTTGATGCGGGCGTTGTCCGTTTCCAGACGCGTTTCCTTGTAGCTGTCTGCAATGGTATTCGCGATGAGCGCGGCGAGATCAGGATCTTCATCATAGTAGTCCAGCGTGATGAAATCGCTCTTGATGCTGCTCTGGGCGTCCAGGTTTCCGATGAGTTTCCCGGCGGCCGCCTGCTTGCTCTTCAGATTCCACTTTTCCAGCAAGTCCAGTTTGTCCACCACCCGATCCAAGGTGCGGCGCTTGGTGATGATTTCGAACTGGGTTTTGAGGAAGCTGTCGGTGCTCGCCAGGTTGTCATCCTGCAGATTGGCATTCCCGACCACACGCGCGTCATCGAGCTTGCGCTCGATCACCATTTCCACCCGCCCGCGGAACTTGCGCGGCATGATGTAGGTGAGCACTGCCGCCACCGCGAAGATGAAAATGAAGGAGGCTAGGATGAGTCCCAGACGATTCCGGATAATCTGCCAGTAGTCCAGGGCGTGGCGCTGAAGCTCGAGGTTGTTCGGAGTGGCCATGGGATGCAATCCGTTGCGTGACTATCAAATGTCTCGAAAAACGTGACTTTTATAAAATCGAGTCCAAAGAAACCCCGCCATAGGGCGGGGCATCAGAGAGGAGCTCTAACTAGAAGGTGGCGTTCAGCCCCACATTCACACGATGGCGGTCGTAATCGCCAAAGTCCGTGTCTGACGAAATCGTCGTGAAGGTGTAGCCCGCGTCGAGGCTCAGGTTGTTCCAGAAGTTGTAGCTCAAGCCGAGCGCGGCATCGATCTCGTCCTCGCTCCCTCCGCCGGTCGCGCCGCCTTCATACTCGCTATGCACATAGTGCAGACCTGCAGTGCCGCTGAGCTTTTCAGTGAAGTGGTGCGTCGCCGTCACGCCGGTGCGGTAGGAGTAGCGGGAGTCGTAGTCGCCGAGCTCAGCGGCATCATAGCCCACCTGTGCATACCAGCGGGCCACGGTACGGCGGCTGAGTGCGTAAGTGAGGGAGCCTTCCGCGTAAGGAGCGGTCTCGCTGGTGCGGTCACTTTCGTAAATCTCAGCACCGACACGGAGGCTGGAGGAAAGACGCTCGCTCCAGGCATTGTCCACACCCGCGAGGATGTAGTGGCTGGTGTAGTCTGGGCTGGGGAGTCCGGCCGGGGAGTTCGCGTACTGCGTGATGCGGAAGCGGTACTCGCCCACCAGCTTCGTGCGGCGGCTCAGTGCGTAGCTGATGTCCTGGCTGAAGATATTCGTCAGACGATCCTCGAATTCACCGAGCTCGTCATTATCCGTGTACTTGATGCCTTCCACCGTGTGCGAGGTGGTGGTGGCGATGCGCTCGCTCCAGGCGTAGCCCACGGAAAGCTTATTGTACCCGTACACATACTGACCGGAACGGCGTCCCGCGGAGGCGCCCACACCGAAGTCGGGTTCCGCGTCATAGGTGAAGTATGCGTTGTCCTGGACCCAGAGGCGGCGGCTCAACTCGTGTTTGATGTTGAAGGAGACCCGCGCGCTGTAGTACAGATCTTCGCCCCGGTTGGTGTCGTCCAGGTACTGGATCACGCCGAAGTCCGCACCCACATCCCACGGAGTGGTCGGGTCATTCTTGGCGTAGAGAAGTCCTACTGCACCGTTGACGAACCATGAATCATAATCGCCAAGATCCGTGCCGCTGTAGTCGACACGGTCATAGCCACCACCCGCTCCCACGATGAAGGTCAGCGGGACGCTATCCTCATAGTCGGCGCGCTGGCCTAAGGCCATCAACCCCTGACCGTGAGCGGGGCGCGCGAGGAGCGCCGCTCCGGCAAGGAGCAAAAAGAGATACGGCTTCATGTGTTGTCAGGTTGGGCTGCTGTTGTTGCACGATGCGTTGTCTTGTCTGCCACCCGGGGCTGCAAAGGTTCAGGGCCTTGCAGCCAGGGTAATTGGCAAGCGCCACCCCATCAGGGTTTGGGGCACGCTTGGGAGGGGGACTGCGGCTCGCCATCCTTGGGCGGAGTCCGCTTGATCTTGTCGCATTCGCCATCCTTCTGGATGACGATGCCACCGCCGCCGTTGGAAATGAGGTAGACACCGCGAATATCGGCCGGGGCCCGCACATAATCGGAACCGCCCGTGGCCATCGGCGCCTCTGGCTGTACTGCGATGACCTGTTTCACTTCCTTGCCACCACCGGTGTTGGCTGCCACCACGCTCCGGGCGCATTCGGAAATCACTTTTGAGAGATTCGGCGCGACATTGGAGGCCGTCAGCGCGATTTGGCGGGACAATTCAGGATTGGCATTGGATGCCAGAATCGCTGCCTTCACAATTTCGCAAGCACACCCCTCATTTGCGATCATTGCATCCTCAACAATGATAAGAACGCGGCTTGGGGCGGCTTCCACAGCGGCACGCACGTCCGCAGCGGCTTTGTCACAGGTGGGTGCCGCTGTTGCGGAGGCACCACCAAGTAGGCCCGCCGTCAATACGGCGAGAACGGATGAGCGCAGGTGTGTGGTCATATCTTGCTGGGATTGAGGCCCCGGTTACCCGGAGGGTGGAGCGGGCAACGGGAATCGAACCCGTCTGACCAGCTTGGAAGGCTGGAGCATTACCACTATGCTATGCCCGCAATTCACCTAAATCTGCGCCCTAAATCAATTGCGTTCAAGATAATTTTTAGAATTTATCTGAATATTGATAAAAGAACGCTAAACCTTGAAGATCCATCCCAGCAAGAATTTTTGAAAAACGAACCTTCTCGGCGCTACGATTCAATCACTCCAGAACGGCTTTGCAAGCAAGTATTTTTTTGGTGCACCCGTTCACATGAATGAAAGTTTATGTCACTTCGTCCCTTTGCGCACCTCTTCTCAATTATGACTTTCATCGCGCGTCGCATTTTGATAAAATTTTTGCACAGCTTCACCTCACAGCCTCCTCTCCCATGAACTCTCGACTCCTCACTCAAGTTTGTTTGGTTGGATTGTTCGTCATCGCCGTTCTCTGGGTCGCAGGGAACTGGGGCAGCGAAGAATGGAATAAAAATCCCATCATGCCCCTCGTCTCCGTGCTCGTACTCGCGATCTGTGGCGGGATTTTTTTCGTGATGGTCATTTTACCCAAGCTGGGGGATGCCGTGGGCACGATGATGTATTCCTCCGGTGAAGAGATTAAAGCCGACAGCAGCATGCGGGCAGCTGCCTGCATGGCGGCCGGCGACTACGATGGCGCGATCGATGAGTATAAGAAGGCGATTGCGGAAAAGCCCGGCGACCCATTTCCCGTCTCCGAAATCGCAAAGATTTACTCAGACAAACAAAAGGATCCCGAGCGCGCTCTTACCTATCTTCAGGCGCACCTCGAGTCGCATGAGTGGGCGGAAGACAATGCAGCGTTCCTGATGTTCCGCATCGTGGATATTCACATGCACGAGCACCGTCTCGAAGAGGCAAAGGACATCCTTGAGCAGGTCGTGGGAAATTTCCCCGGCACACGTCATGCGGCGAATGCCAAGCATAAGATCAACGAAGTGGAGCAGCTCCAGTTCAAAGAGCTCCAGGCCCAGCGTGCCAAGCAAAGCTCCCAAGGGCACGCCTGATTGATTCATGCTGGGCGGCGTGGATTGGTCTCAGAAGATTCGGGCACGGCCGTTGGTGCTGCTCGCACTTTCGGCAGTGGCAGGGATTTGTCTGACGGATGCCCTGCCTCCTCTGGGTGGAAAGTACTGGTTCTTGCCGGCGCTGGCTGCAGTCTTTGCGTTGTGGCTTCTCCGCAGCGCACGTTTGCGCTGGGCACTGGTGCTCGCGGCATTGTCATTCGCTGCGCTGCACCACACGACCCTCCAGTCGACACGGGATCATCCTGTGCGCGGCATGCTCGCGCATCATGGCGCGAGCATGCACGTGCAGGTGGAGGGAGAAGTACAGCGGGCGCTGCGCAGCGATCTTCCTGGAGCGCAGCCATGGGAGGCGCTTTTCATCGCCGATCACATCACGTGTTCGCCCCTTGGAAAATCCTTTGATGGCCCCACGCGATTGCACCTGCTCACCGGAAGTCGTGTCCCTCTCAAGCCAGGACGCTATCGCATCGTCGGCAGGATGCAGCTGCCGCCGTGGCCGGACAACCCGGGGGAATTTGACCGGCGCACCTATGATTTGCGACGTGGATTGACGGCACAACTGCGCGCGACAGAGGTCACCTTGCTTCAGGAGGACCGCTTTCCTGTCAGCGCCACATTGGTAGCTGCGGCGGAGCGATGCCGCGCATGGGTGACGGACATTCTCTCCGTGGATCTGGAAGATCGCCCTGACGAGCGGACCATCATCCTGGCCATGGCCCTTGGCACCATGCAATCAGACGCCAGGGATCTGCAGATCCCATTCCGGGAAAGCGGTACCCTGCATGTCTTTGCCGTCAGTGGACTGCATGTGGTGATCGTTGGTGGGATCTTGCTGGCACTGCTCCGCCCCTTTGTGCGCAATCGCACCGCTCTGTGCCTTCTCTTGATCGGTGCTCTGTTCGGCTACGCATTTCTGACGGGTCTGAAGCCTTCCGCCGTGCGTGCCACGGTGATGATGGCCGTGGTGTTCGCGGGCACGATGTTGAATCGACACGGCGACCTGCTCAACACTCTGGGAGGCGCTGCCTTGTTGCTGCTCGTCTTTGACACCAATCAGATCTTCGCCGCGGGATTCCAGCTTTCCTTCGGCGTCCTTGCCAGCATTGGAATCTTCGCAGCCATGTTCCCAAGGCCATTCCATCACTGGGTGGATCCGGATCCGTTTCTTCCAAAACCACTGCTCACCGGCACACAGAAGCTCCTCTGGCGGGTGCGGCGGGAATCCATCGGTCTGGTCACGGTATCCGCAGCGGCATGGATCGGGAGCCTGCCTCTGATTTTTCATCACTTCCATCTCGTCACGCCTGTTTCGATTGCGGCAAACATGCTGCTGGTTCCGCTCTCGTTTGCAGTATTGGGCACGGCCATCCTCACTCTGATTACCGGTGCCCTGCACCTCACCTGGATCCAGGTCTTGTTGAGTAATGCAAATCTTGCGTTTGCCTGGTGCACGCTGCATTCAGCCCAGTTCTTCGCAGACGTTCCTGGAGGGAATTTCTATGTGCCGCACGCCACCCTCGGCCCTCAGCCTCCAGCAGAGATGCATGTGCTCCGTCTTCCTGATGGCGCAGCCGCCCAGCTCATACGCATCGGAGATCATAACTGGCTCTTCGACTGCGGAAGGGAAGGCAACTACCCGTTCATCCTTCGACCTTGTCTTCAGCACCTCGGATTGAACCGTCTCCACGGACTCGTGCTCAGCCACAACGACGTAGGCCACATTGGCGCGGCCTTGAAGGTGCAGCGCGACTTCGGCTCCCCGGCTGTATTTCTCTCTGCACGTGAACCGTGGCGCTGGGACCCTGGCCTTGGCACCATGCGCCAGCTGCACAAGGCAGGGCTACAGGGCCAGGCGCTTCAGTGGGGAGATTCCATTGCTCTGGGAAGCTTCAGCGATGGTTCTGCGGTGAAGGCACGGGTGCTCTTCCCTACCGACGATGTCTGGCCACGCCGCGCGGATGATCGCACCCTGGTCCTTCGGATCGAGGTGGGACCGCATCGCATCCTGTGGTGCAATGACGCTGGCTTCATCGCAGAAAAGAAGATCCTGGAAACCACCAAGCCTGAGGACCTGCAGTGCTCCATCCTCATCCGCAACCAACACGCCTCTGACTTCGCCCTCCTGCCGGAGTTCCTCGATGCTGTGCGCCCCCAGCTCATCATCACCTCCAGCGACACCTTTCCCGCGGAACCGAAACTCCCGCTCCAGACCCTGGAATACTGCACCTCACATGGCATTCGCATTCTGAATCAGGAATCCACCGGCTCCACCCTCCTGCGGATCTGGCCTGACCGCATTGGAGTCCGCCCCTTCCACGATGATCCATCATTTCCCATCATACCACATCAAGAGGCTGGACCATAACATGCGGCACGCATGATGGCCCGGAGCGCTGATCCGGCGGCGGCATCGCCCATACTTCACGGCGACTCCGGATCTACCAGCATGTAACCCGCCGAACGCAAGGTGCGGATGAACCGCGGCTGTCGCGCGTCATCCCCAAGTTTTTTTCTGAGCGCGGCAATGTGTACATCCACACTGCGGTCGAACACCTCCCACTCGCGATCGCGAATCTCGTCCAGCAATTGCTCGCGCGTCTTCACCCTGCCGCGAGCGCGGGCCAGCGAGTGCAGAATATCAAACTCCACCGGAGTAAGCGACAGTGGCTTGTCTGCCAGCAGCGCCACGCGGTTGTTGGGATTCACCCGCAAAGGGCCCACCACAACCTCTGGCTGCACTTCGTCATCCTGTGCAGTCCCGCCCGGTTGGGCGGTGTGCATCGTGGCTCTGCGCGTCACGGCCCGCAATCTCGCCAGCAACTCCCGCATGGAGAATGTCTTCGGAAGATAGTCGTCCGCACCGACCTCGAGACCTACGATGCGGTCCATCTCATCACCTCGCGAGGTCAGCATCAGCACCGGGACCATGCTTGCCTTGCGGATGCCTTTCAGCACCTCAAAGCCGTCCATCCCCGGCAGCATCACATCGAGGATTACCGCGTGCCACTCTTCGGAAGTCGCACGCGCCACGCCGTCTGGTCCAGTGTGTACCGCCTGCACATCATAGCCCAGCGGCTCAAGATAATCGCGCAGCAGCTCGCACAGCTCGCGGTCATCATCCACGAGCAGGAGACGTGGTTCGCGCACTTCTGACTGGCTCACAGTTGCACTAACTGCACCCCAATCCCCGGCCTGCAAGCCTTCCTTAACACAATCTTTACAAAACTCCGGTCCTCGACTCATCGCCGCTTTACGGGGCCATGGTTCACTCCCACCATGAGAACTTCATCTCTTCTCGTAGTGGCGTGCGCCGTCGCCGTCATCCCTGTCAGCATCACCCATGCCCACCCCGGCCATGAAGGGGAGGGAAATGACACGGGCAGCTTCGTCTTTGCCTCATTCGCTGTCGCGGCGAAATCCTCGGCGACAGTGAGCACCAGTCAGGTGACCACCACGGTGGAGGGCGATACCCGCATCGTGCGTAGCAATGGCATGCCGGATCACCGTCCGGGGCAATTTCCCAATCGCGGCAATCCGCACAGCCTCTCACCACAGGCCAATGAGTTCCGCATGACGACCAAGCCACAGGACTCCGGCCAGCTCACCCCGGCTCGCGGTGCATGGTTTGGCGTGGCGGTCAACGGCGTCACCTTTGAGCCCGGAACAGCCGAGTTCTGGAATGGCAATCCCCAGTGGACCTACGAAGCCCTCGGCGGCTTCATCAATCTGGGAATCGACCAGCACAATGCCCACGTGCAACCCAGCGGCGCCTACCACTACCACGCGCTCCCCACCGGATTGATCAAAAACCTCGGTGGTGACGGCAAGGCCATGCGCCTCATCGGCTGGGCCGCGGATGGTTTTCCCATCTACTCCGCCTATGCCCACGAGAAGGCCGATGACGCCAGCTCACCGCTGAAGAAGATGAAGTCGAGCTACCAGCTCAAGGACGGTAGCCGCGATGGCGGTCCGGGGGGCACGCCCGATGGCCGCTTCACTTCCGACTTCAAATATGTGCAGGGGTCTGGCGACCTCGATGAAGCCAACGGACGCAACGGCGTGACCCCTGAGTACCCGCAGGGCACCTACTACTACGTCATCACGGACGAGTTCCCCTGGATCAGCCGTTACTGGAAAGGCACGCCCGACCCCAGCTTCTACAAGCAGGGTGGTCGTGGTCCCCGAGGCGGCCAAGGCGGTGGTGCCGGACCTGGTGGCCAAGGTCAAGGCCAGATGCCCAGAGGTGGGCAGGGCCAGGGTGGAGGCCAGGGACAAGGCCCGCGTGGCCGAAACCGTCCCCAAGGCCCCCCTCCCTTTCCGCCACCCTCCCGTGACGGTGAAGCTCCCCCACCCTTTGGACCGCCGCCGTTCTAGAGCATTTTCTATTTAATTTGTCGCATATTGAGGAGGATGGTAGAGTGTAGCTCATGAAGAGCTTCAGTCTGGATCTGCGCAAGCGACTGGT
>NZ_QNRR01000012.1 GCF_003315205.1 Roseimicrobium gellanilyticum
TACTGACTACTGACTACTGACTACTGACTACTGACTACTGACTACTGACTACTGACTACTGACTACTGACTACTGACTACTGACTACTGACTACTTCCCTCCCTCACTCCGCGACAGCACAATGCGGAAGCCAATGTTATCCCTGCGAGTATTCGGCGGCAGAGATAACCGCGCCGAGCTGAGCAATTCATCAGGGTTGGAACTCCGCCAGCTTCCGCCGCGCACCGTGGCAGCAGGCATGTCCTTGTTCACAGGGTTGGATTCGAAATTGGTATCGATCCATTCACTCACATTCCCACCGAGACCGATGAGACCTTTGCTACTGGCGGGAAGCGCGGTCACAGCGGCAAGCGCAGGGAAACGATCATCGAAGCCAGGAATCACGGTGGTGAGTCCACCCATGCGGGCGCCGGCGCTGTCGGCGAAATTATCGGTGCCACGCGGTGGTGGCCACTCGTAGCCCCACGGATACACGCCCCGGATGCGCCCGTTGCGCTCGGCGGGGTCCTTACCTCGCTCCAGTGGCAATCCCACGGCGCGGCTCCATTCTTCGTCCGTGGGCAGACGGTAGGTGTCCGTCGACTGGATGAGCTTCATATCCCGCTCTTTCTTTGTGAGCCATGCGCAAAAGGCGCGTGCCTCATCACGATCCACACCGACCACGGGAAACTGCGCACTCTTCTGCTGAATCTGGCCGGGATAATTCTGCGGACGGCGGGCGTTGGTTGCCTTGGCATACTCGGCAAAGTCACGACGGCGGGTTTCTGTCGAGGCCATGAGCACCTCCCCCACCGGCACGAACTTCACCCCCATGGAGTTTCTCCACTCTCTACCAAATGCCACCGTGCGGCGTTGCACCATGTCCGCATACAGCTCGAGCATTTCATTCTCGGTCACCTCACCGTCCAACACGAGGTCCGTGTAGCCTTCCTGACGCAGCTCAAACTCCACCTCTCCCGTCTTCGCACGGGGAATCTCCAGCGGTGTGATGCCCAGCAGCTCACCTCCCTGGAAGACCTTCACCCCCTCAGGGTCGGTGCGCACAATCACGCTGCCGTATCCCTGGCGCGCCACCCGCAGGAAAAAGGCCTGCCAGTCGCCGGACTCGGCCCGCTCATCTGCGGCACGATCATCGAGCGCGGTATCGTCCGACGTCTCGGCTTCCATATAGGGCAACGTCTCGAGTTCATAGTGATGCTCGTTCGTCATGAAGCCACCATCTCGATCACGATCCGCGAGCCAGTAGCGGAACGCCTCCGCGTCCCCCGATGGCACCACTACGATGTAGGCCGGATCCTTCGTGCCCCGGATCTGGTAGCGCACCACCCTCCCCTCAAAGGGACGTCCCGTATCCTTCAGGAAGGCATCGAAGTACTTCATCTCCACCGGCCGTTCACTCGTGTGGCCGCCTTGCTTCGGCACGAACGTCATCTGCAGGCTGTTTATCCAGCGCTCACCGGGCTGCGGAAGCTTGGAAGGTTCCAGCTTCACTTCATAGGTGGCCGGGCGCTTCTTGTCGGCGATGTGCTCGATCTCGTGAATGCGGAATCCGGCCAGACGGATCTGATAGATGGCCGGCACTCCCTCGGCAGGATCCAGCGGGAGCGGCGTGGTACCGAGTTTCAGGCCATTTGAATAGACTTCCGCATGCGGTGGCTCGGTGCGGATGACCAGAGTCGGCTCCGTCCGGTGAAGGGCGGCCTGCACCTGTTCCTTCTGGCTGTTCCAGAAGATGGCCCCCAGCACCGCCGCACTGGCAATGACCAGCGCCATCATGACTTTTCGCCTGGTGCTGGCGCGCATGGGAAGAGCATCCCCACGCAGGGCCATCGCCATCTGTTGCGCATTCTCGAAGCGTTCCTGGGCTTTGGGGGCGCAGGCACGGCAGATGGCACTATGAAGTCGGCGCCAAAGCTGGATGCCCTCGCCGGACTCCGCCGCCGAGGGCAGGTCAGGGAAGTCGAGCCTGTCCTTTCCGGTGCTGGCCTCATAGAGCACCATGCCCAGGGAAAAGATGTCTGACTGCGGAGTGCCCGGCCCCTCAGGAGCCACGAAACCTTCCGTACCCACAAAGCTGCGCTGCCCCAGCAGGGCCACGAGGCCGATGTCCGCGAGACGGCAGGTGCCGTCAATAAAGACCAAGTTGGAGGGCTTCACATCCCGGTGGATGAGCCCGTTCTCATGCATGAAATGCAGCGCCTCGGCCACGTTGATGCCATGGCGGATGCACTCCTCTGCGCGCAGGCGACCCTGCTTGCGCATGCGGCCCATGAGGGTCAGCGGCTTGTACTTCTCCGCATCAATGTCACGACCAGTGTCCACATCATCCGCCAGCTCCATGATGTAGTAGTAGAAACCCTCCTCATCATTGCGGCCCACCTGCAGCACGGGCACAAGACCGGGATGGCGGCGGGAGACAGGCTCATAACGCTTCAGCGCCTCAAACTCGCGCTCGAAGGCCTCAGGATAGTCATAGTCCGCACGCCACACCACCTTCACCGCACGCAGGGCTCCGGTGACACTGCGAGCCAGCCACACCTCACCATAGGCTCCGCGACCAATGAGACGAAGGGTCTCATGGTCATGGATGCGAGGCCGCGTGCGGTCGCTGGAGGTGGGTGGATTCACGTAGAGAAAGAGCGGAACGTCCCAAGACTAACCCGGCTGCGTTGGACGCTCAATTCGGGTCATCTATTTCCATGTACGTCACACCGACCTCTTTTCCTGTACTGGGATCGAAAGAATGCACGCGCATCTGCTTGAGAATGTAGGCATCCTTGTACTTCTGCCCCTTGCGTACCACGAACTGCTTCACCTTCTTCGCGGAGCGGTCCCAGGCTTCCATCTTCAGCATGGCGCCGCTCTTCTGGTCGATCCACAGGTCCACCCATCCGTACGGACCGCGATTGTCCGGATTCTGAGCTCGTACCAGCCAGCACTTCTGCATGAGGACCTTGGCACTCTCATCCATCAGCTTCGCATTCGGCCAGTAGAGGAAGCGCATGGAGAGGTCCTCGTAGTTGATGGCGCTGCCACGCACGCGTTCGCCATAGAGCGAGGCGGGCATCTCCACCTTTCCGTTGGCATTCACCCGGGTGAGCGTGGTGGAGTTTTCCTTCAAGTCCAGATTGATCGACTCCTTCGGCGGCGCGGTGAAGACGAACCGGATGACATTGTCCGACATCGTGAGGGTGAAGGGATTTTTGATGCCTGATTCATTGTCGCGGAGCTGGCCCTTGAGCTGATTCAGATCCTGGATGGCCTGGCTCAGTCGCACCAGTTTCAAAATGCCGTCACCCGTGGGTTTTGGAGCTCCCTCCTGGCCAGAGGCCGGGCTCAGGGAGAAAAGCGCAGCGCCCAGCATGGCAAGGCCGGAGGTGAAGGTGCGTGCAAAGGAGGTCATGGATCTGGCGGACAAGTGAAAGTTCATGAGGCGCGGCTTTTGACAGTAGGCGGCGGACATCTACTCAAACAGGCAGGCTCCGTCCACCAGTCTGGCCCGGAACTCACGCACCGCCAACGTTTTCTCCCGCCAGGTCTGGTGGGATGCACCGCGCTGCGTCCCCGGCACTCCCGAAGAAACGCAGAACACACCTGGCTCGCGTGTCACGCAGGGCAGAATGGCCCATCAATCCGGATCATCGATTTCCAGATACGTGGGATCGCCCGCTTTCCCTGTGGCCGGATCATAGGCATACACGCGCATCTGTTTGAGGATAAATGCCCCCTGATACCTCTGCCCGCTACGCACCAGGAATTGCTTCACTTTCCTCGGCGATTTGTCCCAAGCCTCCATCTTCAGCATCGCGCCATTGCTCTTGGAAACCCAGAGATCCACCCACTGATACGGACCCCGTCCATCGGGATTCTGCACACGAACCACCCAACACTTGAAGCCCGCGAGGAGCGCATTCTCATCCATCACTTTCGCATTCGGCCAGTACAGGAAGCGCATGGCGAGGTCCTCATAGTTGATGGCCGTGCCCAGCACCGGCTGCGCGTAGAGTGCGGCAGGCATCTCCACTTTTCCGGAGGCATTCACACGAGTGAGCGTGGAGGACGTTTCCTTGAGATCCAGGCTGATGGTTTCTTTGGGCGGACTGGGAAAGACAAAGCGGATGACCTTGTCTGCCATGGTCAGCGTGAAAGGATGCGTCAGGCCGCCTTTCGTACGGAGCTGCCCTTTGAGCTGGTCCAGGTCCTGGGTAGCCTGGCTCATCCGCACCATTTCCAGAATGCCATCGCCCGTGGGTTTTGGAGTACTGCCCTGGGCCGAAGCAGAAGCAAAAGGCAAGAATGGTGCGCTCAACGTGGCAAAACTGAGGGCCAGGGCGCGAACGGAGCGGGTCATCATTCTTGCAGACAAGTGAAAGTTCATGGACGCGGCTTTTGACAGTGGGCCACGAACATCTACTCAAACAGGCACCCGCCGTCCACCAGTACCACCTTCAGTCTGTTCCGGAACCCATGCACCGCCAACGTTTCCTCCTGCCTGCCCTGGTGGTGCTGACGGTGGCGCGGTTTCTTCTCCTGCCCCAGACCGCGCTTTCTGAACTGGAGCAGCGGGTGCTCCAGCACGCACAGGAGGGTCACCTGTGGTATGAGGGCCTCGGCCCGCTGCTGCCGTGGTTGGTGAAAGTGAGCACGTTCGTCTTTGGTGAAGGTGGCTTCGGCGTGCGGTTCTTTGCGCCGTTGCTCATGCTCGGCGCGGGCTGGCTTCTGTGGATGCTGGTGCGGGGACTCTTTGATGCAACCACCGCTTCGTGGGCGCTGCTGGTGTTTCAGATCACACCTGTGGTGAATCTCGCCGCGGTCACCATGACGCACACCTCGCTGGGCATCGCCCTCTCCGTGGGAGTCATGGCGGCGGTGCGGGTGGCGCTGCATCGTGACTACCAGTTTCATCTGCACTGGTGGCTGCTGGCAGCGGCCTTCGCCGTGGTATTTCTGGCAGACTGGCGGATGAGCCTGATCTCCGTGGCCGCTGTCATCAGCATTCTCATCACTTCGCGAGGACGTCGTGCCTTGATGAAATGGCCCGTCCTGCCGGTGCTGGCACTTGCGCTCGGTTTGATGCTGGGATGGTTCCTGTGGTGGAATGGAAAGCACGAGTGGACCGCCTTTGAAGAGTTGCCGGTGAACGCACCAGACTCCTGGTGGCAGAAGCTGCTGGTCGTGCTGATCGCCTTCTCTCCCCTGCTACTGGCCGCCTGTGGATGGGCACTCGTGAAAAGCGCTGTTCCCCGGCCCATGACATATGCGGTGTCTGTCTTACAAGCCTATGCGTGGCCACTGGTACTGCTGGATGTCCTGTGCTGGATGAGCTTCCCCTGGCCCTACGCTGGCATGAGCGCATGGCTCGCACCTTCCATCGCACTGCTGGCCCATGTGTCCGTCAACTACGATGCCGGTCCGATGAAGAAGGTGCGCTGGGTGCGTGCTCTGGTGATTGCACTGGCAGCGCTGCAATCCTTGTGGCTCATGGGTGGCGGACTGCAGCGAGTGCTGGGGCTAGTGTGGTGAGCTGAAGCGCGAAGCGGCAACGTAGCTCGCGAGGCAGGTGGAATCTATCCCCGAACTCCGTTGTCTACGCTTAAATCTCCGGCCCCTCACGTCTCGAGAACGACTTCGAGACGCGTGCCCTTCGCACACCGTAAACACTCGCGAAGGGACTCGCGAGCTACGTGGTGCTCACGCGAGAGCCCCGTTCACTTCATCGGCGCGTACGCTTCCAACTCGGACAGGAACGCAAAGTCCGCCGGGAACTGATCCTGCTGCGAATGTTGGGCCACGAAGGTGACACGGATGTACCGCGCTTTCTTGGGCGCAAATCGCGCTTCCGCGCGGCCATCCTTCTTCGGTGCAAAGTCGTTGCGCCCCACTTCGGTGAAGGTCTTGCCGTCTTCACTGATGGACACTGCGACTGTCTTCGTAGAACCAACATTCGGCGCGCCATACACCACAGCCTGGATTTCCTTCACCGCACCAAGGTCTGCAGTCACCGTCTTGGGGAAGGTGGGCTCTGCGTCGGTGGCGTAGCAGTTGGGTGCATTGTTTCCCCACACGCCATCGGTCAGACCCGGGTCCCAGCCGTAGTTGTTCTTGTGGCTGGAGGTATAGGGCTTGCCGCGCAGGACATTCTCTCCCAACGTTGGATCCACCGGCCAATGCGTGTGAAACGCGGCAGCGGGCAGGCCTTCTTTGTTCCGTAGGTTCGGCTCGGCAACCTGCGACCACGCAAAGCGCACGCGGTCCGGCTTCGCCACCTTCGGGCTGCTGACGATCACGGTTTTGCCGTCGTCGGAAATCTTCACGTCTGCTTGCTGGAATTGACCATCCGTTCCAGCAATCTCAAACCAGTTGGGAGCCTTGCCATCGCGCGTGGTGAGTCCACTGCCGGTGTGCGTGAAGGAAATCACGACGCCCTGATCCGTGACCTTGAAGCCAGAATACAGCGGACCGGAGACGACGACGTTCTTCTTTCCATACGCATCCGCCATGGCCCACAGCAGCAGGCGTCGCGCCACTTCCATCTTCTCCTGAGGGTGGATGTCCTTGGGATTGCCAATGTCATTCGTCACGGCCATGCCGGTGTGCGGTGTCTTCAGAATCTGCTGCTGCGCCCACCAGAACTGCGGAATGGTGTGCACCGCCCCTTCGTGATAGAAGTAAGGAGCAATCTGCACATGGAGGAATGGCGCCTCGGGAGCATTGAACTGCTTGCGCCAGCCCGCGATGAGCGCGTTCTGCTTCGCCGTGTAGGCCATGCCCTCGGCGGAGTTTGACTCACCCTGATACCAGAGGAAGCCGCGCAGGGCAAAGGGAACCATAGGGTGTATCATGGACTGATACAGACCAGTCTCCCCCTGGAAACCGGAAGTCAGGACTGCGGGCGCAGCGGGAATGTCCGGAATGGGCGCCCCGGCACTCGCGGCCTTGTCGGCAGCTTCAGTCCAGGCGCGGACGCTGGCGATGTATTTGGGCATCTGGGCATCGTATTCGGGGAAGCCGGGCTGCCTGCCAACTCGCTGCTTGTAGAGATCTGCCGTTTCCGCGACTTCCTTCAGGCCTTCATCCGCCCACCACGGCTCGATGCGTGAGCCACCCCAGGAGCTGTTGATGACGCCCACCGGCACCTTCAATTCTTCCGTAAGCATCTTGCCAAAGAAGAAGCCGACTGCGGAAAAGTACTGTGCCGTCTCAGGTGTGGCATGCACCCACTGGGCATTCACCGTCTCCTGCCGCTTGTTGCTGGTGCCTTTGGGAATCTGGAAGAGGCGTAGCAGGGGTACCGGGCCCTTCGCGGCTTCGGCCTTGTTTCCCGGCGTCGTGTTGGCGACAGTCCACTCCATGTTGGACTGACCGCTGCACAACCACACTTCACCCACGAGGATGTCAGAGATTTGCTTTGCCGGGAGGCCTTCTTCCGTGGCGCTCAAGACCCGGCCCTCAGCACTGGCGGAAAGAGGATCCAGCGTGACCTGCCAGCGACCATCGGACTTGGCCGTCGTCTTCTTGGTCTGTCCAGCGAAGACGATGGTCACTTCCTTGCCTGGAGTCGCCCTACCCCACACGGGTGCGGGCTTGTCGCGTTGGATCACGGCGCCATTTTGGAAGGGCGGTGCGAGGGTGATTTCAGCGGAGAGCGGTACTGCGAGAGACGCGAGAGTGAGGCAAAAGGCCGGAAAAAGATTTTTGCACGCCATAGGGGTGAGCATCAGAAACGATTTTCCTGCGGCACGCCATAGCTTTCTTCGCGACCTCGGGCTTCTTCAGTGAAGCGAGCCTTACAGTGTTGGAGCCGAGCAGGACAATGCATAGGCCCAAGGAGTGGGAACGCCTCGTTCCCATGGCGACAGGGTCCATGACCGGAAATCACTGAGACACCAGGTTCAACACACATGGGATGCTCGGCACGCACCACGACAAGGAGTAGTGCCCAATGGGAACGAGGCGTTCCCACTCCTTGAGCCTATGCATTGTCCTTCCACATGGACTACCTCAAGCGCATGTGCCACTCCAGATAGCCCACTCTCACTCACTCCCACTCAATGCTCGCCGGCGGCTTCGTGCTGATATCATACAGCACGCGATTCACACCTTTCACGGAGTTGAGAATGCGATTGCTCGTATTGCGCAGCACCTGATACGGAAGCTCCACCCAGTCGGCGGTCATGGCATCTTCGCTGATGACCGCGCGCAAGGAGATAGCCTGCTCGTAGCTGCGTTCGTCACCCTTCACACCCACGGTCTTCACAGGGAGGAGTGCGGCATAGGCCTGCCAGGTCTTTTCATACCAGCCGGACTTGCGCAGCTCTTCCATGAAGATGGCATCGGCCTCGCGCGTCGAGGTGAGGCGCTCTTCCGTGATCTCGCCCGGCACGCGCACAGCGAGGCCAGGTCCGGGGAACGGGTGACGCCACAGGGCGCGGTGCGGGATACCCAGCTCAGCGCCGAGGGCACGCACTTCGTCCTTGAAGAGTTCTGCCAGAGGCTCGATCACACGACCGGCTTCCTTGAGTTCCATCACGCGGTCCACACGGTTGTGGTGCGTCTTGATCTTGGAGGCGATGGAGCCGCTCGTGGCGCTCTCGATCACGTCCGGATACAGTGTGCCCTGCGCGAGCAGTTCCACGTGATCCGCCGCGCCGAAGAAGACATCCAGGAAGAGATTCCCGATGATCTTGCGCTTTTGCTCGGGGTCGGTCACGCCCTTCAGCGCGCCGAGGAACTGTGCGCTGGCGTCCACCACCTCGATGGGCACGCCCACCTCAGCGAACTGGGCCACCACGTCCTCGCGCTCATGTTTGCGCAGCAGGCCGTGATCCACAAAGATGCAGCGCTGCTTGATGCCCGCCTTGTGCAGGAGCACGGCGAGCACGGTGGAGTCCACCCCACCGGAAACACCGCAGAGCACTTCGCGTCCTGCCACTTCCTTGCGGATCTGCTCGAGCATCTGGTTCTTGAAATCCGTGATGCTGAACTTCGCCAGCTTGCCCTTGGCCAGGCTGAGGAAGTTCTCCAGAATCTTCGTGCCCTCGTGGGAGTGGGTCACTTCCGGGTGGAACTGGATGCCGTAGCACGCCTCGCCCCACTGCAGGGCCACCGGCACGCTGTCCTGGTTGGTGGCCACGACCTTGGTGCCCTCCGGGAGGTGCTGCACGGTATCGCTGTGGCTCATCCAGATTTGGGAGTCATGGGACAGCCCTTGGAAAAGGGTGCAGGGCTCACCGGTGATGAGGCGGGCGGGGCCGTACTCACGCGTCACACCGGGCTTCACGGTGCCACCATGCTTGATGTTCAGGAGCTGCATGCCGTAGCACACGCCCAGAACCGGCACTCCAAATGCCTTAAGCTTCTCAAAATCAACGTCAGGCGCATCCTTCTCCGAGGTGCTGCGGGGGCCACCGCTCAGGATGATGGCACCCGGGCCCTTCAGCTCGCCGAGCTTCTCAGGAGCGTAGAGGTGGGACACAAAACCCAGCTCGCGCACACGGCGCACAATCAGCTGGCTGTACTGGGAGCCGTAATCAAGTACTGCGACTTCGCCTTCGGTGGTCATAGATGGAAGGCGAAAGTCATTCGTTCGGATTCGGGCCATGTCAAAGCGGAATCTTGGGGGAGTAGGCTGGGGTGGGCGCGGCAACTGCGGGAAAAGAGCGACTGCGCGTCCTTGGAGACATCCCTCCGGAGAAGACTCCCGCGAAAATCCAAGGCACCTTAACTACTTAATGATGACTTAGCCGCAGATGCGACTCGTAGTTTTTCCGTGCTTGCCAATGTGCCGGTTTTTCGTCAGGTTTGGCGCACCGAGTTCCAAGGGCCAAATCTACCATGGCGGCGAAAGCGATTGCCTTCATCAACTTCAAGGGTGGCGTGGGAAAGACCGCGGCCACCGTGAACATCGGCGCGTGCCTCGCCTACTACCGGCGGAAGCGGGTGCTTATTGTGGATCTGGATGCCCAGTGCAACTCCAGCTTCTGGCTCATGCCGCCTCTCGTGTGGAAGGAGCACATCGGAAATGGGGAGCACTCGACCTATCAGCTTTTCCGGGATGCCATCATGAAGTCGAAGGAGTTCGACTTCGAGAAGGCGGTGCTCAAGGGCATGCCGCGCGCTACGGTGCCGCTCATCAAAGACCTGGACCTGCTGCCAGCAGCAGTGGAGCTCATCAAGGTCGAAGAACAGCTCCAGCAGAACAAACACGCGAAGTTCTACGAATTCGTGGCCAAGGCGCTGAAGCCACAGTACGAGCGGTATGATTACATCCTCTTCGACTGCCCGCCGAACACCTATTCGGTGACAAAGAATGCCCTCTACGCGGCAGACTACTGCGTCATCCCCTACCTGCCGGACTTCCTTTCGCTCTCCGGTTTTCAGATTTTCGCGAAGCTGGTGGATGACATCAGCGAACTTTACTCCTGGCAGAAATCCAGCCGTCACAAGACGAGCATCGCCGCGGTGCTGGTGAGTCACTACCGCACGGGATTGAAGGATCACGACAAGAGCCTCGCTGACCTGCGCATCATGCTCTCCCTGCTGAAGTCCCAGGGACTCGTACATGCCAAGGCCGACCTGCTGGAGCCCCCCATCCGTCTGAGCAAGGACGTGGCGGAGTCCACGAACCAGCATCAGCCGGTCATCCTCACTGCACCCAACAGCATCGGAGCGGCAGACTACCACGACCTCGCCAAGGCCTTCGACGACCACTTCTCCAACCTGCCATGAACGATCTCACTGCACGACTGCGCAAGCTTGCCGCGCTGCTGGAGGAAAAGGGCGCGGAGTTGGAAGGCAAAAGCTGGAACACCGCTGTGACCGGCTTCGGCAAGGCGCTCGCGAAATTCGAGGGCTCTGCCGAAGATGCCGCAAAAGGACTCGCTCCAGGGCTGCGGGATCTGGGCAAGCTCTTCGAATCACCCGACAAGAAATTGCTCGATGAGTCGGTGATGAAGAAGCTCTACAAGGAGATCCTCGACGCCAGAACGCCCAAGGACGTGACCGCCGCGAAGATGCGGGCCGCATTTCTCACCGAAGTGAAGAAGCAAGGAGGCACCGCTGCGAAGAAAGCGCTGAACCTGGCGCAGGAGGTGATCTCCGAACTGAAAGCCCCGAAGGAAAAGCCCTCCAAGGAGGCGGATAAGCTTCGGCTAGAACTGCATCGCCTCGGCATGCTGGCGGATGATGACCAGCGCGAGTATGAGCTGGCAAAACGTTTCAGCGACAAGGCAGATCTCAAGCGCCTGGCGCAGGCTGCGGGCCTGCCGGTGGCGAAGGATGCGAAGAGGCCTGCACTGGCGACTGCCGTGCTGACTGCCGCGAAGCGGGTGGCGGCGCATACGGTGCCGGTCTAGTCAGCAGCCGGTGCAGGGTTCAGAATAACAAACGAACGTATCCACCAGTAGAAAGCTCTTGGGTAAGGAGAATAGGCGACAGCCTCCTTCGGTAGGGTGCTGCTGCGTCGGCACCCTAATCAGGTGGGGCTCGGGGAGGTGCGGAGCGAATGGTGTTGCGTGCCCCCCAAGGTAAAAACACGCAGTTCCACACCACCTCCGCCCACGGAAGTTTGGGTGCCGACGCAGCAGCACCCTACCAGGATCCTGCAAGCGCTTGCCACGCGCTCACAGAATCTTCAACTCAGCTTCCGCTACACCGTAATCCTCAGCCCCACTATCTTCCCATCTAGAATGGTCAGCCGGTGCTTCAGCTCGATGGGACTGCCATCGAAGTTCCCGGATACCATGCCGGTGATGACGCACACGCAGCCGCTGTCTTCTTCCTTGTAGCTGTTAGGTTCGAACATGGGCTGGTACTTTTGGTGGGCTTCTTCGATCCATGCGCGGATGGCGGCAGGGCCGTGGTGTTCATGACCTTCGTCGTGCACCACAGCATCAGGAGCGAAGAGGTCGGCGAAGGCCCCGTACTCCCGAGCGTTCATGTGCAGGACATAGGCGGCGGGCAGCGGCAGGAGCGAGAGGGCAGAGAGGAGCATCATGGCGGTATTCCGGTTGGGTTTCATGACTCACGAGGTGGATTCGCAGGCATTCTCGCCCATCCCACTGACAGCCCTATGTCAGGAGGGGTTTGGGAAATTGCATAACCCAGAAAGTAGTCCGCCGGGCTCCGGCGGGTCAGGTGAGTCCAAACGGCAACGTGACCCCCACCCGGCCATCAGAACCCAGAGTGACCCGGGTCGTCGACACATTCGGAATCTTCGCCGATTGCTGCCACGCCCGGAATGCCGGCATGCTGCCTATCGCCTGCTCCAGTGAAGGGCAAAAGCACCGCCACAACACCGCGCGGATGAAAAACTCATGGCATACCAGCACCGCCTGCTGTGCCTGCCGCTTCTGAAGCCATCGCAAGGTGAACTCCACGCGCTCCATGAAATCCGCGAACGACTCCGCCCCTTCTCCATCGCGATGGTCGGAATGACCACGGCTCCAGAATGCCTCGACCGCATGACGCCGGTCTTCGTTCGTGGTGCCACGCCACTGCGCTGGCGCCAGATACGTGAACTCCTGAATGGGCAGCGTCACTATCTCCACCCGCGGAAAGCGACGCAGCAAGGGTGCCGCAGTCTGCTGTGCCCGGAGAAACGGCGACACCGCGATCACGGATGGCTTGAAAGGAAATGCCCTGCCGAATTCCTCCGCTTGTTGCAGCCCCAGTTCAGTCAACGGAATCGACCCCGGATCCTGTGTAACCAAACCCGCATTCCCCGCGCTCTCCGCGTGCCTGATGAAGAAAGCGTCAAAACCCATGCGCAAATCCACTACCCCACAAACCTCACCTGCATCCCCACAGCCTTCTCCAGCAGGCGGAGGTATTCATCCCGCGGAATCTCCCGTCCGCCAAACATCGCGAGGTGGGGCGTAGTCCACTGGGTGTCGTGAAGGATGAAGCCCTTCTGCTGGAGATGATCCATCAGCCAGATGAGGGAGGCCTTGGACCCGCCGGTGCGGCGGCTGAACATGGACTCGCCGAAGTACGCTCCGCCGATGGCCACGCCGTACAGGCCGCCGATAAGTTCATCCCCCTCCCAGGTCTCCACGGAGTGGGCGTAACCCAGCTTGTGCAGAAGCTCATAGCTCTGCATGATCTCACGGGTGATCCAGGTCTCGCGTCGCTGCGCACAGCCCTGCAGGACCAGGGAAAATGCGGTATTCACCCGGACCTCAAGCTCCCGCTTGGCCAGCTCGGTGCGCGTACTGCGCGGCACCCGGAATTCATCGATGGGCAACACCCCCCGGGGATCTGGGGAGAACCACGAGAGCCGGCCATTTTCCATCCCCATGGGGAAAATGCCGTTGCAGTAGGCGCTGATCAGCAGTCGGGGTTCGAGTGCGGACACGTGTGGATTGGACGGGAAGAGGGACACCTGTGTTTGGTGTCTGGGAGTATGGTGGCGTTGAGTCGATCCCGCAACTTTCTGGATGGGGATGTGTGATGAGATGGGAGTCAGGGGGATGCGGGGACTGCATGAATGGCCGCAAAAGAACGCAAAGGGATTCGGAGGTTAGGGCTTCTGCCCTGACGGTGGGCGTTGGGCCTTCTGGCCCGACAGATGAAGGCCTCACTAGGTTGCGGGTGTGCGGCGCATTGAGTTAGGACGCAGAACAGCTGTTGCTGTCAGGCCAGAAGGCCTAACGCCCACTGTCGGGCCGGAAGGCCCAACCTCCTTCTTGAGATTTCCCTTTCCTCTCCCCTGCCGCGCTCTTTACTCTGGGGCCCCAGCAGCCCATCACCCGTTCCCATGCGCAAAGGCATCTATCCCGGCAGTTTTGATCCCATCACCAATGGTCATCTGGATGTGCTGGCACGGGCGGCACGGCTTTTTGACGAGCTTGTGGTCGCAGTGGCGCGGGACAACCAGAAGGCCAGCCTCTTCACCATGGAGGAACGCGTGGCCATGATTGAGGCCTCGGCGAAGGAGATGGGGCTGGAGAATGTGCGCGTGACCCTTTTCTCGGGTTTGCTTGTAGAGTTCGCCAAGGAACAACAGGCCTGCGCGGTCGTGCGCGGTCTGCGGGCCATCTCCGACTTCGAGTTCGAGTTCCAGATGGCGCTCATGAACCGGAAGCTGGACCCGCAGGTGGAGACGATTTTCCTCACGCCCCGTGAAGAATTGACCTATATCAGCTCACGGATCGTAAAAGAAATAGCAAGACTTGGTGGAGACATCAGCGCCTTTGTGCCCGAAAGTGTGGCCAAGGCGTTGCGCAAGAAGCTCGGCTGAAATGCCCCCTTCCCGCTCTCTCAGAGCCCCTTGTGAATCCCCGACCCTACCTGCCATGAGCCTCCAATTTGACCCGAATACCCTGCCAGGCGACGGCCTGGACATCCAGGGCAGCCTGCCACCCAGCTTCTTTGACCTGGCGGAGAATGACCAGGCACGCCCGGTGACCCCGCTGGAGTACAATCTCCACGTGTCCAAGGACGAAGATGGCGAACTCTTCGTGACCGGGGAGGTCAGCGCCACCTTTGAGCTGCACTGCGGCCGGTGCCTGGAGCCCTTCCAGCTCCGCATCGAGCAGACCGATTTCGCCCACCAGATTCCTATGGAAAATGGTACACCAGACTTGACAAACCTACTAAGGGAGGACATCCTGCTGGCCCTTCCGACCTATCCGCGCTGTGAGACGGGCAACGTAACACCGCGCGAATGTCCGGCAGAGGGCAGATTCGACTCACCCACGGAACCCTCCGGAGACGAAGCTCCCGATGCCTCAGGCAAGAATACGTGGGAGGCCCTCGACCAGCTTACGAACCTTAAGAAAAACTAGACCATGGCCTGTCCGAAACGCAGAAAATCCAAGAGCAAGCAGAAGATGCGCCGCGGCGCCAAGCGCTGGAGCGCTCCCAAACTGCAGTCCTGCTCCTCCTGCGGCACCTCCAAGCCCGGCCACATCGTGTGCCCGTCCTGCGGCTACTACGGCGATCGCCAGGTCGAGACCATCGAAGCGGCAGCCTAAACAGCTCCCCTTTCTCGCAATCCCTTTTAAATCCCTGCAGTGCCACGCGCTGCGGGGATTTTTTGTTGCTCAGGCAGGAGGTTAGGCGTCCTCGCCTGACAGCGGTGGTTGGGCCTCCGGCCTGACCAATCTCACTCGAATACAGAATGACAGTCAGACCAGAGGTCTAACATCCACCGTCAGGCGGGACGCCTAACCTCCTTACCGATCACTTCTTCGCCCCGATGCAGTACGCATACCGATCCGAGCGCAGAAAGACTTGGCCATCGGCTACAGCAGGACTCGCATTGGAAACAGCGTCGTCTCCAGCAATCACATTCGTAGCCAGCACTTCGAACTGCGGCTTCGCAGCGAGCACGACGGTACCAGAAGTACGTCCCACATAGTAGAGACGATCTCCTACCAGCAACGGCGAGGCATACCAGCGATCGCGCTTGGTTGGCATGGGTTGCTCGTAGACCACGTCGCCGGTTTTCGCGTCCATGCAGATGGCGATGCCGCGGGAGTCATTCACGATGTAAAGGTGGCCGTTGTGATACACCGGCGAGCCTACGTTGGAACCCTTCGCCTGTTTCCACAGCACGTGCGTGGCGGTGACATCCCCTTTCCCGCCAGCACGAATGGCCATGGACTGGCTGTTCGGCCCACCGGAGATGTAGATCACACCATCATGCGCCACGATCGTGGGGCACAACTCCGCAGCGCGAATCGCCTGGCAGGACCACAGTTCTTCGCCGGTCTTGGGATTGAAAGCACGCAGCTTGCCGCTGGCATTCACCACGAGTTCATCATGCCCATCCACCTTCATGATTGTGGGCGTGTTCCATGAGGCAGGAAAGCCACTCACGCTCCACACGGTTTTGCCGGTGCGGCGGTCGAGCGCAATGAGAGCATTGCTTTCATGAGCCGCATTCACGATCACGAGATCGCCGTACAGCATGGGTGAGGTACCTACCCCCCACTCGTGCGCCTTTTCTCCGACACTGACTTCCCACACCTTGCGACCGTCCACGGTGAAAGCATGCACACCGGCATTGCCGAGGAAGAAGAACACGCCCTGGCCATCGCTCACCGGCGTGCTGGAGGCATAGCCGTGCATGGTGATGTACTGGCCCTGGTAGGGCTTGTCGGAGTACGGTGACTTCACCTCGTGCTGCCACATGATTTTCCCGTCGCGACGGCTCAGGCAGATGGCGTGGCGCTTGAGATTGGAGAGGTCGCCTGGATCACGCACGTCAGTACCGTAGCCGCTGTAGCTGGTGAGGAAGACTCGGTCGCCGACAACGATGGGGCTGGAGGAGCCGGGACCAGGCAGCTCGGTCTTCCAGAGCAGGTCGCTCTCGCTCCACTTCAGGGGCAGATTCGTGTCTGTCACCACGCCGTTTCCGGTAGGTCCGCGGAACTGGGGCCAGTCCGCAGCGTGCAGGCTGGGCGCGAAGACAGCGCTAAAACCGAGGAAAAGATACAGAAAGTGCTTCATGGAGAGGAACGAGCGCAGGGTTCCCGAAATCAACGGGCGATACCACACCATTTATTTCGCCTCGGCAAAATATACCCGCAAATGCAGGCTAACCTCTAACCCACACGGCGGAGCATCCACTCAAGCGGGCCCGTGCGGAATCGACGCAGGAGCCAGACCGAGCTAAGCGAAGCCAGCAGCAGGAAGCCTACCCCTGTGGCGAGAGCCAAGACGGGTGACACGCTGGTCAGACCGAGCGCATCCACCGCACCCAAGCCGAGAACGATATGCCCGACATACCAGGTGAAAGCGAGGCGGCCCACGGACGACACCGCCTTCAGCAATCGGCTGCCTGGCCAGCGCGCCACGGCAAGGCAACAACTCCCAATGGCAAGAAGCGCAAACCCACCCGCATTCAAAAGAAACAGCGGCAGCGGGGGCATCGAGATGAGGCCGAAGAGAGCGACCGCATCCTCTTGCGAGAGGTCGGGCTGGGGATTCTCAGAGAACCAATCGAGGATCACATGGGAGACGATCCATGAGCCAGTCATCACCAGGAGTCCCCACTTCACGGCGCACCACGCGGTCGACCGCTCACGCCAGTCCCACCGACCCAGCCACACACCGAGGAGCAGTAATCCGGTCCACGGAAACACGGACCGGAAGCCATCATAGAACAGACTGCGGAGAAGTCCCTTCACCGTCCACAGGTGATGATACGTCATGGTACTCCAGTCCCAGTAGGTCTCGTAGTCGATGGTACACAGCAGCACGATGAACACCATCACGAAACCTGCGACACAGAGCAGAAGACGGCTCGAACGCTGGCGGACAAACCACGGTGCAAGGAAAAGGGACACGCCGTAGACACGCAGGATGTCTCCGGGCCAAATGGCCAGATTCAGAAAACCGCAGAGGAGCAGGAAGATGCCACGCCGACGCAGCCTGCGATCCAGAGTGCCCGGGGCATCTCCGGCTGCGGCGGCTTTGCTCACCATCAGCGTGACTCCCATGCCCGCGAGCATCACGAACATGGCCGCCGGGCGCCCATCAAGCACCGCCAGAAGATGCGTGCTCCACTCGGCAGGTGGTGTGTGCTGCGTCATCACGAGGATGAAGTGCACCAGGGTCATGCCGAAGATGGCAAACCCGCGAGCGAGGTCGAAGCCTTCGAGACGTGTGGCAGTTGCCTGCGCGTTCATGCCAGCCAGATCCAAGACAGGAAATGGCTGGCACGTAAAGGGAAGACTTGGTGACGATTACCTACGCCCATCCACCGCGAGCTTCACCTTGTAGAAGCCCGTGCGGGCGGTGATGTAGAGGGTCTGGGTGCCTTTCGCGCCAAAGACGCAATTGGCGGGACCTTCCGGCACTTCAATCTTCGCGAGCGTCTTGCCTTCCGGTGAGAAGACCCAGATGAACTTCTGAGCGGTGACATACAGGTTGCCGCGCTCATCGATGGTCATGCCATCACCACCGCGAGCCTGGCCTTCTTCCATCTTCGCGAAGTCGCGGCCGTTGGTGCAGGCGGCTGTCTTGGGATCGATGTCATAGGCACGCACTTTGTTCGCGCCGTTGTCGCAGACATAGAGGGTCTTCTTGTCGAGCGAGACGATAACGCCGTTGGGCTTCACGCAATCGTCCACCACGCGGGTGATCTTGCCGCCCTGAGCATTGCCCTTGCCGGTGGCGATGTAGTACACCGCTTCCTTGTCCTGCGTCGGCGCTTCCTTGCGGTAGTTGGGGTCAGTGAAGTAGATGCCGCCTTTGCCGTCGAGGTCGAGGTCATTGGGCGCATTGAAGGTGGCGCCGTTATGTTCCTTCGCGATTGCCACCGCTTCGCCAGTACCAACCTGACGGGTGACAAGACGGTTCGTGCCTTCGCAGGCGAGAAGCGCACCGGTGGGTGTAAACATCAACCCATTCGCGCCCCCGGTATTCTCACGATGCACCGAAATCTGACCGGAGGCAGGATCGTAGATGTGGATGCGGTTGTTCGGGATGTCCGTGAAGAAGATGCGGCCATCGATCGCGAGTGCAGGCCCTTCGGTGAATTTGAAGCCACCCTGCACGAGTTCCACCTTGGCATCCGCTGGCACGGGCGCCGCTTGAGAATCCTGTGCCTTGGTTGCACGTGTGAGGTCCTCCGCCTTGGGGTTCTCCAGGATGCGGATGTTGCGCCACTTTACGGACATGGGCGTGGTCTCCTTCCCCACCCCATGCACTTGCAGGGCGATGAAGCCCTTCGGCGTCATGCTGTCCTTCAGGTCACCGGCAGGCACACCATTCAGGAAGGTGCGCAGATGGTCACCATTCGCCTCGATGCGCACGCGATTCCAGGCGTCGCGCTTGAAAGCGTAGCGCGCGGGGTCATTCGCTTCGAGATTGTTCAGCCAACCGCGCCGCCCTTCTTCATAGATACCGCCGGTCCATGCGCGATCACTCGGGTCGAGTTCAAACTGCAACCCATGCACGCGGCCATTCTGGTAGTCCGCCTTCGACTCAGAGCGGAACTGGATGCCACTGTTCAGCCGCGAGTCGACCATGACCTCCAGCTCAAGAATGAAGTTCCCGTAGTCCTTCTCGGTGCAGAGGAAGGAGTTCGGCGTGTCTGGCACACTGGTGCCCACGATGGCCTCGTCCACGATTTCATACTTCGCGGTGCCACCGAGTTGTTTCCATCCGTTGAGGGTCTTGCCGTCGAAGAGGGGAACGAAATCGGCGGCGTGGATGGCTGCGGGCGAGAGGAGGAATGCGAGGAGGCAGGTGCGGAGGTTCATGCGAGAGATAGAGGACGGCGATTGCGTGAAAAGAGAACGCCCTTCATGGATGGGTGTTTCCACCCCGGCGTATTTTTCGCAGACTTTGCGATGTGCTACTCCATCGTATTCACGACTTACGAGCAGTCAGCGCTTGTTCAGAAGTCCCACTCCACGACCACCTTCTCCTCCATGCCGGTCTTCCAGGATGCGAAGGTCCACCCGCAGCACGCCCAGCCTCTCCTCGCCACGCCGTGCGCGTCCTTGACAGAGATGCGAAACACCCTTCGCTGCGCGGTGGCCCAGAAGAATGGCCCGCGCAGGAAGACACGCAGATCTGCTGATTCGATCGTGAGCTCCTGAGATTGCGCCCAGCGATTCAGCAGTTCACGAGCGTGCCCGGATTCAAACATAGTCCAAATTCAAGAATCCCACTTCACGACGACCTTCACCTCCATACCTGACGTGATAAACGTCCCACAGCACGCCCAGCCCTGCCGGAGAGTACCGCTTTCTTTGTCCGTCACGGCGATGCGAAATACCGCCTTGCCTTGGTCCGCGAGCCAAAAGGGGCCTCTCCAAAATCCGCAACGCTTTGCTGAAACAAGAAGAATCCCCTCGTCCTTTGCCCACGCATCCAGCATGCTTCGTCCGCTTGCCTCTTGCCTCCGTATGATCAGGAAGACGACTGCAATGGCGACCAGGATGAAGATGGTCGTTGTGACAGGGGAATTCATGAACAGAAATGTACTTCACGCGTCCCTTCGCGGGTCGATTTCTAAAGAGGAAACCCTCGCGAAGGGACTCGCGAGCTACATTCGACTACCCCACCACATTCTGCGGTTTTCCATCCAGAAACGCCTTCACATTCTGCGTCGCCACACTGATGAGCCTCTGACGCGCTTCCTTGCTCGCCCAGGCGATGTGCGGGGTGATGTAGCAATTCTTCGCGGTGAGCAATGGATCATCCGCAGGCGGAGGCTCGGCGGAGAGGACATCGAGACCAGCCCCTGCGAGACGCCCCTCATTCAATGCAACAGCCAGCTCAGCTTCATTCACCAGTGGACCGCGAGCGGTGTTGATGAGCAAGGCACTGGGTTTCATCTTCGCGATGTTCTGCGCATTGATGATGTGCTTCGTATCTTCCGTCAGCGGGCAGTGAAGGGAGAGGACATCCGACTGCGCGAACACTTCTTCCTGGGATGCGGGAGTCACGCCTTCAATCGGAGCTTCTTTCCAGGTGCGGCGATTCGCGATGACCTTCATGCCGAGAGCGAGCGCAATCTTGGCCACGCCTTCGCCGATGGTGCCGTAACCCAAGATACCGAGGGTGCGCCCACTGAGCTCCACCAGGGTCCCGTCCCAGTAGCAGAAATCCGGGCACTGGCTCCAGCGTCCATCGCGCACGGTCTGCGCATGGTGTCCCACGCGATGCGTGAGCTCCAGCAGCAGCGCGAACACAGTCTGCGCAACGGAAGGCGTGCTGTAGCCCGGCACATTCGTCACTGTGATACCGCACTCCTTCGCAGCGGCGACGTCCACCACATTGTAGCCGGTGGCGAGCACGCCAATGTACTTGAGCTTCGGCAGGGAGCGGATGGTGTCGCCGCTGAGCACGGTCTTGTTGGTAATCACCAGCTCGGCATCCTGCGCGCGCACGAGCACCTCAGCAGGCGCGGTGCGGTCATGAAAGGTGCAGTCGGCCAGGGATTCCAGTCCGGCCCAGGAGAGATCGCCGGGGTTGGCGGTGAAAGCATCGAGGATGGTGAGGCGCATGCGCAGAAGGGAGCGTGGAGGGCAATGGAGGGCAAGTGATTCTGCATATTCCCCGCAGGGATGTTTCGCGTTTGCACGCGGCTGGCCCCACCTTGCCAAAATGCAGTGGTGAAGTTGCGGGCACGGCCACGGTGTCTAGCATCGCGGTCCATGAAAACTATCGCTCTGCGCACCTCATCTTCATGGATCGCACGCCTTGCCTGCGTGATCGCTCTCACTGGCTTTGCCATTCCCGCCTTCTCCGCGGACCCGGCCAACAAGCTCTGCCCCATCATGACGGATGACGAGGTGGATGCAGAATACATTGTGCAATCCGGCGGCGTGCCCGTGGGCCTGTGCTGCGGCAAGTGCGACAAGCTCTGGAAGAAAAACGAGAAGTACTACATCAAGGCAGGCCTGGAGCTTGGCCTGCTGCCACAGTTCAAAGGCAAGGAAGCAGAACTCGGCCTCGACAAGGTGGAACTGCTCCCACAGCGCTTCTGCCCCATCAATGACAAGAACATCGTCACTCCCGACAGTCCCTCCGTGGAGTACAAGGGTGTGAAGGTCTACTTCTACAACGAAGCCGCGCTGAAGAAGTGGGAAGCCGCTCCGGATGCGGCCGCGGAAAAGGCTATCAAGGCGGGCTTGCTGCCGCAACTGGCGGGCAAGTAGTCGATAGTCTAGAGTTGATGGTTGATAGCCTGAGAGGTGCTGGACGAAGAAGGGCTCATAGAATCCGACACACAAACGTCGAAACCCCAGTTCTCCTCAAGCCATCAACTTTCAACCATAGACCATCAACTCCCTACAGCTTCTCCGGCGTCTGCAGCAGCGCCGCCACGCGATTGAGCAGACGTCCAGCGCCACCACCATCCAGGATGCGGTGGTCGAAGCTCAAGGTGAGCGCAGCTTCCGTCACGGGGATGAAGGTGCCCACTTCATCACTCCAGCGCGGCACCTTGCTACCGGCACCAAGGCCGAGCACGAGGTTCTGCTCGGGCAGCGGGATGGGTGTGGCCCAGGTGATGCCGAAGGTGCCGAAGTTCGTCACTGTGGCGATGCCAGGGCGTTTGCTATCGACAGGGAGACGACGCACGCGGGCCTTTTCCACGAGTTCGTTGTAGGGAGCCACGAGGGCGGAGAGTGGTTTCTGCTCCACCTCACGCAACACAGGAACCATCACACCATCGTCCACTTCCACGGCGAATCCGATGTCGATGGCGCTGGGGTGCACGATGCGATTCCCCACGAGGCGGCCAGCCACCGCCGTGTTTTCCGCAAGAGCCAGGGCGAGCGCACGGACGGCATACAGGGCCGGGCCGGGTTTGGGATTGGCCTTCTTACGATGCACCAGCAGCGGATCCAGCACCACGGAAATGCCCACGGTGGCAAGCGGGCGGGTCCAGCTGCGGCGCATGGAGTCCGCCACGGCGATACGCATGGGCGAGGCCTTTGTCATGCGATGCGCCTCAAGTGAACGCAGGAATTGCTCAAAGTCTTCCACCGTCACGCGCCCCCCTGCCCCACTGCCTGCCACGGCGGAGAGGTCAGCGGCATTCAGGCCCATCTCATTCATGCGGGCACGCATGCGCGCGGAAATGTACGTGGCACCCGCCGCACCGGCAGGCACGGGAAGGCCACCCACCACCGGCTCCACGGTCGGCTGCCGCTCGTGAATCGTGCTGTGGTCATCCACGGCGAAGTGCACGTTCGCAGTGTCGGAGCCATTGGCGCCTTCGGACTTGGACTGCGTCACGGGTCCGGTGATGGAGCGCTGATCGGCAAACCCCATGGCCTTTGCATCTTCCTCGCTCACGAGCAGGGCACCCAGGGTCGCGCCCACAGCGTAGCTGGTTTGCGGTGTGGCGGTGACCTCCCCCACGGCACCGGAGCACGGGGCCGTCACGGTCATCACCGCCTTGCTGGTCTCCACTTCAAAGATGTCCTCCCCGGCCTCCACCTTGGCACCCGGCTCAATGAGCACGCGCACGATGGTAGCCTCGGCAATGCTTTCGCCGAGCTGGGGCATGAGAATCGGAATGGATGGCATGTGAAAAGGGTGAAGGGAGGAAGCAGGGACAAGCTGGCGAGCGTCTGCGCGAGGGCAAGATGAGAAGTGAGCGACTCACCTTGTCGCCGCACTCTTATACCACGGAGGAGAAGGACGGGAAACGCCGGTTCTTGGTCCTTGGTTCGTGGTTTGGATGGCCCGGACCTACGGGTGCGGGGTCGACGAATGAGGCACCCCCCTGAACCAACCAAGAACTAGGAACCGCAACACCCCCTACTTCTTCACCTTCTTATCAATGAGGTCCACCAACTCACCCACGTTCTTCAGGTAGGCCATTTCAGAGGTGGAGAATCGTACCTTGAACTCGGCCTCGACCTCCAGCATGAGGGTCACGTGCTGCACAGAGTCCCACGCCTCGATGTCCTGCGCAGTCGTTTCACGGGTCAGCACGATGCTGTCGTCCTCGAAGATGTTATGGAAGACCTGTTCCAGGCGGGCGAGTGTGTCCATGAGGCTTGTTCGCTAGACGCGGACCGGAAGCTTGCAAAGGAGAAAGATGATCACGTGCGCGCGGCAGGAGCATCGCACCAAGCAAGGAAGCACAGGCCTCGGAAACCTGGGTGTCCACGGGACGATCTGTGGGGAGCTCCCCCGTGGTCCGCGCCTGCATGGCAAATCTTGTAAGCCATCCCTCCATATTGAGGAACCATTGCTGCACCTCCGTCTGGCACTCTGGCGGCAGTGTGAACAGATCCACCACCGCCACCACGGCCGGACCAATGGCGCCGGGCTCCTTGGAAGACGTGGAAAAGTAGTGATTCATCAACTGCGTGCGGAAGGCAAAAGTCTCCGCCTCGCTCTCGATGGCCGCCATGCGCTCATTCATTTTCGCGCGATCTTGGCCAAGCACCTCGGCAATCAGGTTTCCCTTCGTTGGGAAATGGTAGTGCAGGCTCGCGGTGCTGATGCCCACCTCGTCACTGACATCGCGCACGCTGAACCCATTGCATCCGCGTGTCTGGAGAAGACGGCGGGCGGCGTCGATGATTTCGCTCTTGGTAATGTCTCTGGGACGGGCCATGACGGGAAACGAGGAGTCTATCGACTAGTAGACAGACTTGTCAAAATTCAAGTTCAGATGCTTGCCACCCGGGTCAAGCTGGGGATGATGGAGCACGCAACCCTCGCTCCTTCCCATGCCCAGCAAGAAGTCCCCCAAATCCGCGCCCGCCGCTGCCATCGCCGCCGCGAATGAAATCCGCCCGATTCGCAAGCTCATGGTGGCGAATCGTTCTGAGATCGCCATCCGAGTTTTCCGTGCCGCGACGGAACTGGGCATCCGCACGGTGGCCATCTATGCGAATGAAGACCGCTTCTGCCCGCACCGCTTCAAGGCGGACGAGGCGTATGAGCTGAACAAGGACAAGGGACCGCTCGGTGCGTATCTCGACTACGAAGGTATCGTGGCGCTGGCCAAGGAAAAGGGCGTGGACGCCATCCACCCCGGCTACGGCTTCCTCTCGGAGAATCCCCTCTTCGCCCAGGCATGCAAGGACGCGGGCATCATCTTCATTGGGCCAGAACCCAAGGTGCTGGAAATGATGGGGGACAAGACCGCCGCGCGTAATGTGGCGGACGAACTCGGCGTCCCCACCCTGCCGGGCACCAAGGACCCCATCGAGTCCCGCAAGGAGGCGCTGACCACGGCAAGGAAGATTGGATTCCCCCTCATCATCAAGGCAGCCTTCGGCGGCGGTGGCCGCGGCATGCGTGTGGTGCGCGAGGCGAAGGAACTCGAACCGCTGCTCGATGAAGCCCAGACCGAGGCGAAGCGTGCCTTTGGCAATGGTGCCGTGTTCCTGGAGAAGTTCGTGGGCCGCGCCAAACACATCGAGGTGCAGATCCTCGGGGACAAGCACGGCAACGTGATCCACTTGCATGAGCGCGACTGCTCCGTGCAGCGTCGCCACCAAAAAGTCATCGAGCAGGCGCCGAGCTACCAGATTGACCAGAAGATCATCGATGGCCTCTGCGATGCCGCGGTGCAGATCGCGAAGGCGGTGAACTACACGCACGCCGGTACGGTCGAGTTCCTCGTGGACGTGGAGACGGGCGAGTGGTTCTTCATCGAGATGAACCCGCGCATCCAGGTGGAGCACACCGTCACGGAAGAGATCACGGGCATCGATATCGTGCGTTCGCAGATTCTCATCGCACAGGGCTCGCAGATGCATGAGCAGCCGCTTGCACTTCCTGAGCAGCAGGACATCGAGAAGTCCGGCTACGCCATCCAGTGCCGCATCACCACGGAGGATCCGGAGAATGGGTTCACGCCGGACTTTGGGAAGATCCTTACCTACCGCAGTGCCGGTGGCTTCGGGGTGCGTCTCGACGGCGCGCTCGGCGTGAATGGCGCGGTCATCACGCCCTACTATGACTCCATGCTGGTGAAGGTGACCGTCTTCGCCCGCACGTACCAGCAGGCGCTGGATCGCATGCACCGTGCACTGAGTGAATTCCGCATTCGCGGGGTGAAGACGAACATCCCCTTCCTCCTGAATGTGCTTCACGATCCCGCCTTCAAAGGCGGCCAGGCGACGACACGCTTCATCGATACGAATCCCCACCTCTTCAAGTTCGCCCCGCGCAAGGACCGCGCGACCAAGCTGCTGAGCTATCTCGCGGACGTGAGCGTGAACGGCAATCCCTTCGCCAAGGGGCACAAGCCGGAGAAGGAATTCCGGATGCCGCCGGTGCCGCACTCGGATCATCGCGTGGCTCCGACACCCGGCACAAAGCAGCTTCTCACGGAGATGGGACCGGAGGCCTTCTGCAAGAACTGGGTCGCGAAGCAAAAGCGCCTGCTCATCACGGACACCACCTTCCGTGATGCGCATCAGTCCCTGCTGGCCACGCGCATGCGCTCGTATGACATGCTCGCCGTGGCAGATGCCGTCGCACGCCGCACGCCGAATCTCTTCTCGCTCGAAATGTGGGGCGGTGCGACCTTCGACGTGACCATGCGCTTCCTGCGTGAAGACCCATGGGAACGCCTGCGCCAGCTCCGTGCCCGCGTGCCGAACATCCTTTTCCAGATGCTCTTCCGCGGCTCCAACGCCGTGGGCTACAGCAACTATCCTGACAATGTGGTGAAGGGATTCGTGAAGCATGCCGCGGAAAACGGCATGGACATCTTCCGCATCTTTGACTCGCTGAACTACCTGCCGAACCTCGTGCCCGCCATGGAGGCGGTGCGCGAAGACACGCAGTCGATTTGCGAAGGCACGCTGTGCTACACCGGTGACATCCTGGATCCGAAGCGCGACAAGTACGGCCTGAAGTACTATGTGAAACTCGCCCGCGAACTGGAGAAGATGGGCGCGCACATGCTGTGCATCAAGGACATGGCCGGCCTCGTGCGCCCCTATGCAGCGAAGAAACTGGTGAAGGCGCTCAAGGAAGAGGTGGGCATCCCCATCCACTTCCACACGCATGACACGAGCGGTCTGAATGCCAGCAGCATCCTGCAGGCAGCCGATGGTGGCGTGGACGTGGCAGATGCCGCGATCGCCAGCATGAGCGGTGGCACCTCGCAGCCGAACATGAACAGCATTGTCGCCAGCCTGCAGCACACGCCGCGGGATACGGGACTCGATACCGAAGCGCTGCAGGAGTTCAGCGACTACTGGGCGGCCGTGCGTGCCTTCTACAAGCCCTTCGACACCAGCGAGCCCTACGGAACCGCGGAAGTGTATCTCCATGAGATGCCCGGTGGCCAGTACACGAACCTCAAGGAACAGGCGACGGGCATGGGTCTCGGACCGCGCTGGCCCGAGATCGCCCACGCATATGCGGAGGTGAACCAACTCTGCGGCGACATCATCAAGGTGACGCCAAGCAGCAAGGTGGTGGGTGACCTCGCCATCGAATGCGTGGCTCGTGGCGTGAAGCCGTCAGACATCATCAATCTCAAGGGCACGAAGTGGAGCAAGGACGTCACCAGCATGTTCGAAGGCTGGCTCGGCGAGCCCTTTTACGGACTCGACAAGGACGAGGCGAAGGACTCCTGGGCTAAGTGGAACGCGCTGGCCGATGCCATTGTGGGCAAGGGCGGCAAGCGCCTCAAGGGACGCCCCGGCGACCACGCTCCGAAGGTGAAACTAGAGGACGTGCGCAAGGAACTCGAGACCAAGCTCAAGAAGAAGCCCACCGAGGATGATGTGTGGAGCTACCTCATGTATCCGGATGTCTTCATGAAGTATGCAGACCATCGCGAGCAATTCGGCGATGTGAGCGTACTGCCCACGCCTGCCTACTACTACGGCTTGCGTGACCAGGAAGAAATCCATGTGGACCTCGAAGAAGGCAAGACCCTCTTCGTCCGCATGCTGAACCTCACAGATCCTGATGCGAAGGGCAAGCAGACGGCCATTTTCGAACTGAACGGCTACCCGCGTCACACCACCGTCGCGAACAAGAAACTCGCGAAGGAAGGTGCGTCCCGTCCCAAAGCGGATCCTGCCAAGCCGAGTGAAGTCGGCGCGCCAATGCCCGGCATGATTGCCAGCGTGGCAGTCAGCGTCGGTCAGAAGGTGAAGGAAGGCGAGACCCTGCTCACGCTGGAGGCCATGAAGATGTTCGCCGCCGTCGCCGCCCCTACCGCCGGCACCGTACAAGAAGTCTTCGTGAAAGTGGGCGAAAGCGTGGAGAGCAAGGATTTGCTGGTAAGGCTGGGATAGCCGGAAAGCGGCCAGCCTTACAACAGCACAAGAACGAACTCAGGGGCAAGAGTGCCCCTGAGGTGATCATGCCGATATCAGGCCACCTCAAGACACGGACGTGTCGCCCTCATCTGAAGGAACGGTCCCCTCCAGGTGTGACTTTGCTGAGGCCGCAATACCTTTGATGGGTGCATTCTCGAGCAACTTACAACTGGCTAGGACGTTGATCAATGGACGCACCAGATCATGGAAAACGGCCCAGTCATAATTCTGAGTGAGTCGCGGGTCAGAATCCTGCCTCATCGCGAAATCGAGAATATCGGTCAACGCTTTCACATCCCCACGCATGAGGGCAGCAATCGCGAAACTCGCCCAGCTTGTTGGTGAGTGAATCACGGATAGTTCCATGCACTTTTTGCTCAATTGAAACCAATTCAAGAGCATGGATGCCGCATCGCTCGAAGGACTTGCAGCTTGGTTTGCGGCTGGTGTGAGAATAGCCCATTTCAGGTAATCGGCGAGCGCCCATAGGGCGAGAACCACATGTTGGTTTCTGCTCCCTTCCGCATAGTAGGAAACTCCCACAAACCTCATTCCGTTTCTCTGTTCTTCGTCCAGGGCTGCCTGGGGCTTTATCAATATCTGGAGATACATGTCGTAGGCATGAGACAGAAACCCCTCAGCATCAGATATGTCTTCCGCGGTAAGAGCCAGGGACATCAAAGCGTCGGCAATCACCAGCAAAGTCTCATTCCTGACATCAGCTTTGGACTTACTTCTCTCTCTCAATTCGTCCAAATAGGCTCGAAAGCCGGGATCCAGTTCCTTGTCCGCCTGAAACTTTTGTGCACGAATGGACATGCACAAAAGCAAATCTCTGGTGTCTGAGGAGAGAAGGTTTCGCTTGGACAACCACGAGTTGTACTGCTTCAAAACAGACAACGCCTTCTTACAGGCACCTGCGTAGAGCAACCGCTGAATGAGCTTCTCCCAAGTGACAAAGATGCTTGGAGGTGAAAAGTCCCCCTGGGCACGCTCCAACAGCTTGTCACACCAAATTTCGAGGCGTGAGCGCTCGTTCCTCTTCGACAAACTGCTATACACCATTTCTTCGGCCTGATTGAGGGAGGTTTCGTTCTCGCGATCCTTCCTCAACCAGTAGGTGAAGTGAGTACCATGATCCTTGGCAAATCTCACGTAAGTCAACGACTTGAGTGAGTAACCTTGGGGAACGACGGCCAGCGGCTTCCGGAACATCATGGCAGCCTCAGTGGTGCACCATACCTGTCCCGGCTCCACCACAGGTTCCAGCCGGGCGGGCGTTACAATATCAGACCCGTGGTGCATGCTGCGAGTCGAGCCATTGAGCGAAACTTCGTTCGCCTGGACCTCGCCATAGTGCAAAGCGGTCCGCAACCGCAAGATGGGACCGCCCTTCGCAGAATAGTCGTCAAATGCCTGGGTAAGATTTACCGCAAAGTGGGCAAGCTTGCCCAAATCATCGTGGCAGCAGAAGATGCCATCCCCCCACAAATTTTGCTCGCGAAACTGGATTACCCCACTTCGAGCCATGGCCTCCTCGAGAAGCTTGTTCAGGGTGGTGGTATGAAATGTTTCCTTGTCCTTGTCTTCCAGCTTGGAGTAGCCGCGCACGTCAGCGAACATGATGCCTGCCTTGAACTTCTGGCCGGCAGGAACTTCACTTGGCCCAGAAACCCAGTACCGAACCAGATGGCGTTTCTGGCAGGTGAACTTCGTGGACCTTGCATGCACGCAGATGTGATTGTCCCAGACCAGGAGAGATCCTGGCTCCTGCACAAAGTCCCTCGAATGCTCATGAAAGTACTCAAGCAGGGCTCCTTTGTACTCTGTCACAAGCTCCTCCTGTCCACACCTCATCCCGCCGGTGCAGAACCTGAGAACGTCGCTGCTGCCACCATCCTTGGAAATCGGACAAACAATCGCTTCGCTGCCGAAATTTTGCGACCGCAGCCCGGCTTCAGATGAAAACGTGAACGGGGTGGTTTCCAGACGCTTCCGCAACTTGGGATCCATCCCCGAAATGAATCCCCGCATGTCCGCGACGGCGATCGCGCCTCCGCCGCAGCTTGCCTTCTCCACGCAATACAGGGCCACGTACTTCGGAGGGACGAGTGGCGTCTCGTAGAATTCCGTATGGGGCGCGATCTCCGCTTTTCCCAGGGAATTGCGCATCTTGGACTGACCTTGCCTGGGTTTGACGTTCCAGGCGATGCCCTTGTCGTACTGTGGCATCAGCTCCCCCAGAGACTGCACAAACCTCTGAGCCGAAGTCTGGTTCCCTGCGAAGTTGAGGTGTAGGTAACCGTTTTGTTGGAGCTCTTGCAGTGCATCTTCCCGCGGTATCATAAATGCAATGTCCTCTGAGGGGGTTGACCGCCCGGACGGGGCGGCGCGAATTTATCCGACCATTTAGATAAAACTTTGCTCACAGAAATATTGCATTGCATGTGACAAAAAATGCATAGCGCCCCAGGCGTCCCATTTTGACGGAGGCGCGTATGGAGCGCGGAGGAAGAGCTGGATCACGCCCCCTCGCTGCAGGTCGGAAACGTAGGACACTAAAGTTGGAATTGCAGATCTCTAAGATGGACGAAAGTCTTTCGGGCGCCCCAGTGAACGTGATGGAGGGAGACGTGAGCGAAAGCGGTTCGGGGCAATTCTGGTCCCGGCCAGTAACCGCGTGCTTTTTGCGATTGTCTCGCATTTGCCCAGGTGTACAGTCACCTGATGCCACTCCCGAAAACGATAGTTCGTTTGGCCGATCTTTGAGTTTTTCTAGCCCTCGGTCGCCGAGGACACCTTCACCTCCAATTCCCGAGCATGTGACCTGCCAAGCCTCTCCACATCCCGTTTGCCGAACACGGGAGCCTGAGGCAGAGTCCCCCGCCCTTTTCCCATCCCCGTTCATGCTGCGACTGCTTCTTCTCCTCAGCCTTCCGCTCTACATCCTCGACCAGTGGTCCAAACACTGGATCGTGCAGAACATCGACGTCCAATCGGAAGAGTTGGTAGTGGTGGAGAACTTTTTCACAATCCATCATGTCAAGAATACCGGCATTGCCTTTGGCCAGTTCAATGGGGGGCAGTACTCGAACTACATCTTCGGCGGAATCGCGCTGGGGGCACTGGCGTTGATCACCTGGCTGTACCGGAAGGGGCTCTTCCCCGGAGGCCTTAGCCGGACCGCGATTGCGCTGCTGGCATCGGGCGTATGCGGGAATTTCACAGACCGGATCCTGCACGGCTACGTGGTGGACTTCTTGAGCTTCGACCTGCACGTGAAGTTCGCGAATCCCTGGCCGACTTTCAATGTGGCGGACTCGTGCGTCGTGGTTGCGGCCATCCTGCTCGCGATTGCCTCCTTCAAAGAGGTGCCTGAGCAGAAAACGGCGTGAGCAAGATGCGTAGCCAGTCGTAGGACGGGGCTCAACCAGCCGCTTCGCATCTGCTTGCGTATCCCCTGTTTTGATCCTTCACTTGCTTGAAGTCCGCCCGGCCCTGTGAACCTGACGCCCAAGAAGAAGAACATGCGCTCCCTGTCCCTCTCGTCCGCCCTGTTCAGTGCGTTTGCACTCCAGCTTTCCGCGCAATCCGAACCGGAGACGCCGAAGGCTCCCGTCACGATCGAGCCGGGGCTGGAGAAGGCCGTGGAGTGGAAATGGTGGGTGGTGCCCTCGGACTCGGTGAAAAACTGGGCGAACCCCACCCCCCAGCCAGCGGAACAGGTGCCAGGCACTCCAGGTGCGAATGGGGCCACGACCACGGGTGCAACCGAGCCACGCCCACGCGAGTACGAGGTGAAGAAAGGCGACGTGCTCACCCACATCGGCAGGCGCTACGGCATCACGGCACAGCAGCTCAAGGAATTCAACGGATTCACGAAGGACACCATCCACATTGGGCAGGTCATCAAGATCCCCACCATGGAGGAAGTCATGGCCATGGCGCCACCGCCAGAGCCCAAGAAGGAAACCCGCAAAAAGCAGGAGGAAGAATCCAGCCAGCCCCAGACGCCGAAGGCTCCTGCGATGCTGCCTCCCGGACAAGAGGACCTGCTCATGCAGATCTATCTCGACCGCGAAGGGTTCTCCTGCGGCTCCGTCGATGGCAACGCGGGCCCAACCTTCACCAAAATCCTGCAGCTCTACCGCGACAATCATCCCGAGTTCATCGACATGACGTCGCTCAAGGAGAAGGCCTTGGAGGTCGTGGGCCATCCGCTGACGGCCTACACTTTGAAGCCCGAGGACTTCCGATTCATTGCGAAACCAGCGCCGAGCCTCAACACGACGCCAGTCCGCCGCAAAGGCAGCAATAAAGCGGCGGCGGCGAAAGAAGAAGTGGAACCTGCCACCACCTATGAAGAGCTCACCTCTGCTCCCATGCTCCTCTACCGGAACGCATGGGAATTCGTGGCGGAGCGCTACCACTGCGATGAACTCTTCCTGAGAGGACTGAATCCCCGGGTCAAGACCCTGGAGCCCGGCACGGGGCTGCAAGTGCCGAACGTGATTCCGTTTGAGATTGAGAAGGCTTTCGAAGGCACGCTCCAGCCCGTGGCAGATCCGGAGAATCCGGTGACGGTGGCGCTTGTAGAGCTGACCCGCCTGGAGGTTTCCCGCGGTGGCAAAGTGATCGCCGTGGCCCCTGTTGGCTTTGCCAGGCCTGGACTTCGGGGAGCAGGTTCCTGGACGATTCACCAGGCCGTTCCCCTCCCCAAGCTGGCTACGCTGCAGGAGCTGAAAGAGGCGCCCAAGCCCTCTGCCACGGTCCTGATCCAGACCGGCGATGCCAACCCAACCGCGCCCCCGCCCACACCTTCGGTAGTGGCGCCCACGGTTTCGCGCGCCGCGCTGGCCAGTGAGCAATTCATCGCGGAGGGTCCCAACAATCCGGTGGGGCTGGTCTGGCTCAATCTTTCCAAAACCAAGACGAAGGAAGCCCTTCCCTACGGACTGCACGGCACGAGCATCCCCCGCCGCATCAAGTCCCAGGAGGGCATCGGCGGCATCCGCCTCACCAACTGGGACCTCATGCGCATTGTGCGCTTGATCCCTGCGGACACACAGATGCAGTGGAAGTAGCCGCGCGTGTGCGCCATTGCCTCCGATTCTGTGGGGCCCAGACCATCGCTTCGTGCATGGTGCATGTCCCTGACCTGAAGAAGGGTTAAGGGTAATTCTTTGCGCTTGGCGGGACAATCTTTGGGGCGCATTGTAAGAGGCGAAACATGTCATCAACCTACCCGCAGGCGCTTCATCAATTGCTCACCGAGTTCGAGGGATTCCGCGATCTCGGCATGTGGCAGGCTGCCGGGGAGGTGCTGGAAAGAATCCCTGCGGAATGGACCAACCATCCCGACGTGCTCCTGGCGAGGCTGGACGTGCTTGTCGGCAACAATGACTGGACCGAAGCCCTGCACCTCTCCGAGCAACTGGGCGCTGCGCTGAAGGATCACCCCGAGGCGTGGTACGGCATTGCTTGCGCGCACTCGCAACAGGGAAACATCCAGGCAGCCATGGATGCCGTGAAACACTGCGTCTCGCTGGACAATTCCTACAGCAGCCGTGTACTCCAGGAGCCGCTGCTGGCTCCGATGTGGAATGAAAATCGACTCTGGGAGTGAGGCACGCTCCTACGCCGTCTTGACGTAGGTAAAAACGCTATCGCGGGCCCTGCCATCCAAGGCACGGCTACCTCTCGCAGGAAACGTCCATGTCGTGGCGTTAGGATAGATGCCTCGGCATTGTTATGATCACTGGCATCCCCTACAAACTCCCCCGCATTTTCGGAACTGCATACACGCTCCTGAGCCTCGCCACACTGGCTTCTGCTGCCGACATCGAGCTCACAGAGACACTCCAACTCCCCGAGTGCCACAGCATCGGCTGGGTGCAGAGGAATCTCCAGTCGAAGGGCGACCAGGCCTGGAATGGCGTCTTGGATGAAGCGAAATGGGGCACCCCTTCACCTCAGCAGGTGGTGGGTAGGAATTGGGACTGGAGAGTAACGACCGACCAGTGGAAACAGGCCGTGAAAGAGAAGGGCGAGGGAAAGCGGGAGGATGTAAAGTTTGACCTCTGGATTCCCGAGGGTGTGGAGGTAGTGAAGGGTATCGTCGCCATCTCCGGTCACGGCAGTGGAGAGTATCTCTACCGTCATCCCGAGATGAGGAAGCTCGCGAAGGAGTTGCACCTTGGAATCTTCAAGTTCGTGGGCAATCCCATGCAGCGAGGATTCTGGCCACAAAGCCTGCTCTTCGAACGGCTCGCTGCGTTCGGTCAGAAGTCCGGGCATCCGGAGCTGCCGAATGCCCCGTTGTTTCTCTACGGACACTCCAACGGCACCGGCTACTCGGCTGTTTTCCCTGCTACGGAAGGCGCGCATGTCTGGGCGTGGGTATCGATGCGGCCGGGGATCACATTCCAAGTCTATCAACCTGGAGGAGCGCAAGTGCCTGGGCTGGTGATCTTCGGAGAAGATGATCAGTTTCTGCTGCGTCCCTCCAAGGAGGAGAATCTCGCCGTGGTGGAGGTCATGAGGAAGAAGCACCACGCCGTGTGGAACTTCGCCGTGGAGCCGAAGACTGGGCATGGACCGGGAGAAAAAACCTGGCCGCTGGTATTCTCGTTCCTACGCCATACATTTGCCGCGCGTGTCCCTGCAGATGCCGATCCGCGCAAAGGCCCGGTGAAGCTCAATACCCTTTCAGAAGAGAGCGGATACCTGGGGAGGAATTGGGATGCGGCAAAAGGCGGCTATCAAACTTTGTCCATCGCACCTCATGCCACCTATGAGGGAGACAAGAGTACTGCGTCATGGCTCATCAATTCCGACTATGCGAGCGACTGGCAGGCCTTCCAGCGCGATGGGCAGGTGGGAAAAAAGGAGTGAGCACGGGCGGACGACCGCACACCCATCTGTATGCCATCGTCACGCAAGGCCACGCGTTCTGCATGCCTTGCTACCGCTCACGGCACCAGCACCGCCGCGCCGCGGAGCCTGCCTTCGCGAAGATTGGCCAGCGCTTCATTCGCCGCCTCCAGCGGGAATGCGTGAGTCTCCGTGCGCACTGGCACTGCGGGGGCCATTGCGAGGAACTCAAGGCCATCGCGTCGTGTGAGATTTGCCACGGAGACAATGCTCCGCTCGCCCCACAGGTCTGCGTAGGGAAACGCAGGGATATCGCTCATGTGTATCCCACCACACACCACCACCCCTCCCTTGCGCAAGCTGCGCAAAGCCAGGGGCACCAGCGCCCCCACTGGTGCAAAGATGATGGCCGCATCAAGCTCGAACGGCGGTGAATCATTCGAGCCACCTGCCCATACTGCTCCAAGCTCACGCGCAAACTCCTGGGCTGCCGTATCCCCCGCACGTGTGAAGGCGCATACCTCGCGCCCCTGATGTCGTGCCACCTGGAGGATAATATGCGCTGCCGCTCCAAATCCATAGAGACCAAGTCGCCTGCCCTCGCCGGCCTTCACCAGAGAACGATAGCCAATGAGTCCGGCGCACAGCCATGGAGAAGCAGAAACTGGGTCCATGTCCCTCGAGAGCGGGAAGCAAAAACGCGAGTCCGCCACCGTGTACTCCGCATAACCGCCATTGAGGGTGTAGCCCGTGAACTTCGCCGCATCGCAGAGGTTTTCTCTGCCTGAGAGGCAGTATTCACAAGTGCCGCAAGTCCATCCCAGCCAGGGAATGCCGACACGATCGCCGGCTCGAAGGCCTGTGACCTCCGCACCTACGATCACCACTTCTCCCACAATCTCATGCCCCAGAATCAGTGGCAGCTTCGGCTTCGGCAACTCACCATCCACCACATGCAGATCTGTGCGGCAGACGGCACAGGCCATCACCTTCACCAGCACTTGCTCACGGGAAGGCGAAGGCACAAGTATGTCGCGGCACTCCAGGGATCTGCCAAGACCGGTGAACACCATCGCTTTCATCATGTGCAGCCTGCGTTTCCATAGATTCGCACAGGATTGCGCCGTGTCCTTGAGAAAGACGGAGACAGCCCGCCCCTATTTCCCCAGCATCTTCTCCACCAGATCCAGGCATTCCTTTTGATTCAGAATTTCCACATGCTCGCGCCGTAGATGGGTGAAGGAGGAGGTGCTGCGTTTGACGCGCAGATCAGTTTCGCTTTCCACGGTCACCACCCCGTCATGTTCCCCGCTCATGAACATGGATGACTTGTCGATGGAACCGTAGATGAGGTCGTGCGTCGTACCCGCGGGCAGAGGAGTCGCATACAACGAATGCAGGAAGTCACTGCCCGGCTTCACATCGAGCCACGACGGCACGGGCTTTTTGAGATACCGGATGCCTGACTCCGCAGCCTTGTGGCCACCCCAGGGAGTGGAAATGCTGACGAACTTCGGAATGAAATTCACGCCCTCATCCGCAATCGCCTTGCTGATGGCCGCCCGGGAAACCAAGCCGCCCATGCTGTGGGCCACGACATAACACTGCGGGAAGCCATAACGATGCTTCAGCGTGCGCAACGAAAGGGCCAGCGCGCTGGACACACGCGCAAGCCTCATGCCGCTGGGATAGTGGAAGAACCAGAGCTGATACTTTGAGCGGTCGAAGTTTCCAATGAAGTAGCGCCAGTCTTGCGGACTGCCACCGATGCCGTAGACGAAGACCACAGGAATGCGATTCGGCGAATACGGCTCCGTCATATACAAGCCGAGACGATTCTCCGAGAGGAAATGCAGGGGTCTCCAGAGACCTGAACCACCCACATCAGGCGCGAACCTTGAGTCATCCAGTGAGGCGACCTCGCCGATGGCGAGATTCATCTGCCCTCCGAGTTCCTTGTTCTCCTTGGGCACGTGAATGACAGTGCCGGGTGGCAGGCCGTGCTCGCGATGCAGGGAGATCTTTAGGATTTGCGGCTCGGCGGAGGGGTTCGTGAGGGACACAGGCCTCGCATACTTCAAGTAGCCGAGCGGCTCACCGGCATCGTAGGCGCCGTTGCCATTTTCGTCAGTGAAGGCTCCGACACGATAGGCGCTGTCCATCCGCAAGTTCAAGGCAGCAATGCCATCCTCACGCACACGCTGGAATCCGGCGGAGTCCTTCCGCGAGCCATTCTCCATGCGCCAGGCGAGTGCGTAGGTGGGATGGGCGGCGGTCGGATGAGGAGTGACCTCCATGGTGATACCGCCCATGGTCTCGAGGGTCTCCACATGCTGCCGGAGACCAATGAGGCCACAAGAGCTCAATGTGGACGCCGCAGCAACGAGTGAGGCGAAGCGGACAGATTTTGATACATTCATGCAGGCAAGCCCTAGTGCATCACCCGATCAAACCACGCATCCGTCCGCTGCTGCCGGGCATCGGCTCGCATCTCACGGCGCTCTTGAAAGTTGGAATAGGCGTCGTTGCGATTGTCGAGTCGGTCCTGCAACTCTTCGTTGCTGGAGCAGGAGGCCAGGCAGCAGAATACTGCCAGCACAAGAGTGGTGAGGATGGCTTTCATAGCGCGGAATTTCACTGTGGATGATGGTGCATGATGCAGGCTGCATGTTTCAGGCTTCCCCCTGGATGCCGTCGATGTATCCCTGGGCGCCATTCTTGACGTTGGCGGCATTCGCTTCGTCGGTGTCGATGTGCATGGCGAGTGCGAAATTGGGATCCACTCGCACGCGCACGTCTCCAAAGATGAGCTCGCGGTCACCGGACACACGCACACGTACGGAGCACTTGTCCCTCAGGCCATAGCGGAGGGCATCGGTGGGAGTCATGTGAATGTGTCGCAGAGCGCAGATGACGCCCTGGTCGATGGCTACGCTTCCCGCCGGCCCCTCCAGTGTGCAGCCGGGCGAGCCCTCAATGTCACCAGATTCGCGAATGGGCGGCTGGATGCCGAGTTTGAATTGCTCCGTCATCGCGATCTCCACCTGTGTGGCCTTGCGCGCAGGTCCCAGCACACGCACACGCTCGATACGTCCTTTCGGCCCCACGATGGCCAATTGTTCCTTGCAGGCATACTGCCCCGGCTGGGAAAGGTCGGCATGCTTGGTGAGCTGGTGTCCAGGGCCAAAAAGCGCTTCCACGTCCGGCTGTGCCAGGTGGATGTGATGGGCAGAGACCTCCACCGGGATGGGTTCATTCCGGCAGGCTTCGCTGGCACTGACAAGAACATCGCGACTCTTCACTCGCAAGGTCTCACGCGCAATCATGCGCTCCTCATCCGTGGGCACCACCAGCACCTTCACGGGAGAGTCGTCCGCGGAGATGATCGAGATTTCCTTTCCTCCGGTAGCGAGACGATTTTTCCCTTCATCGATCTTGATGCCCATGCAGGCGAGTCCCTGCAACGCCGAGGCACGCACGCCCGCACTCCCCTGCCCGATACCCGCGGTGAAGATGACCACGTCAAGCCCACCCATGGCGGCCACGTAGGAGCCGATGTACTTGCGCACCCGGTAGCAGAAGGTCTTGAGCGCCGTGAGAGCACGGGCGTCGCCAGCATCCGCTGCCTTCTCCACTTCGCGCATGTCACCCGAGATTCCCGACAGTCCCAGCAAGCCGCTCTTCTTGTTGAGCAGGTCATCTATCAACTTGGACGCCATGCCTTCCGTGCGTTCGAGGAAGCTGGTGACCCCTGCATCGAGATCTCCACAGCGAGTGCCCATGATGAGCCCCTCTCCCGGTGTGAATCCCATGGAGGTATCCACGGAGCGTCCATGATCAATGGCACAGATGGAGGCGCCATTACCAAGGTGGCAACTGATGACTCTCAGCTCGCGTGCACGACGGCGCAGATGCTGGGCCGCCGCCAGGGCGACGTAGCTGTGGGATGAACCGTGAAAGCCATACCGGCGCACCCCCTTCTCTTCGTAGTAGGAGTAAGGCAGACCATAAAGATACGCGTGACTTGGCAACGTGGCGTGAAAGGCCGTGTCGAACACCGCAACATGCGGCACCTTTGGGAACACCCGTCTCGCCTCTCGAATGCCGAGCACATTCACCGGATTGTGCAAGGGAGCGAGAGGAGCAAGCGCCTCAATCTCCGCCACAACCTGGTCATCAATCACGACGGCGTTGGTGAATTTCTCCCCTCCGTGCACCACCCGATGTCCCACGGCAGTGATATCCGAAGAAGACTTGAGCACTCCATGCGATTCATGCGCCAGGGCTGCGAGCATGGATTTGAACGCGCCTGCGTGGCCGCGCTCCTTCACGTCGGACTCCACACGTCCTCTGGCACTGGTTTGCACCAGTTTTGTGCCCTCCGCATCAATGCGCTCCACGTGTCCATGCGCCGTATTCTCCGGACGCTCCGTATCAAACAGCGTGTACTTCAGTGAGGAGGAGCCGCAATTGATCACCAGGATGCGTTCAGGCTTCTCCCCCTTCAGCTCAAGTTCCGAGGTGTGATCCTGCTTCTTCGCAATGACCGCAGCCTTCTCCGGATCCTTCATGGCCTCCTGGATGCGCGAGCTGATCGTCATCGCGATCAACTGGGCTGCTTCAGGATTGGCCATGATACGGGTTTGGAAAAGGCTCAGGGGGATCAGCATCACCCGCGTACCGGAAGCCGCCGCCTTCAAGTCCGCCACCGCGGGATCACCGCTCATCAACGCGAGTTCACCGAAGGTTTCCCCCGGCTTGAGCTGCCCCAGCGAAATGCTTCCTGCTCCGTCCACCGGAAGGAACGCCTGGACCTTCCCCTCCACCACGACCCCCAGGAAATGCACTTCATCACCCGCACGCAAAATGGTGTCGCCAGAGTCGAACACCCGCACCTCTGAACCCTCAGCCAGCTCCGTGCGCTGGGCGAGGGTGAAGTGGGACAGGAGTGGGACACTGCCCACCAGAAAGGCGAGATCGCTGGCGCTCATGGCTTCTAGTTGAGTTGGCGCGGGTGCGTCATGTTTTCAGGCTTGAGCAGATCATCCAGCCGCTCCTTCGTCAGCCATCCCTTCTGCAAGACAAGGTCATACACACTGCCTCCGGTCTTGAGTGCTTCCTTCGCGATTGCGGCACTGCGTTCATAGCCGAGCACCGGATTGAGGGCGGTGACGAGGCCGATGGAATTGTGCACATACTGCAGGCAGCGTTCACGATTCGCCTCAATGCCGACGATGCAGCGGCTGTTCAGAACAATGGCGGCATTGCGCAGCAGCGTAAGTCCGAAGAGGAGGTTGAACGCAATCACCGGCTCCGCCATGTTGAGCTCCAGCTCGCTCGCCTCCGCTGCCATGGAGACGGTGATGTCCATGCCGATGATCTGAAAGCACACCTGGCTTACCACTTCGGGCACCACCGGATTCACCTTGCCCGGCATGATGGAGGAACCCGGTTGCATGGAGGGCAGGCGGATTTCATAGAGCCCGCAACGCGGACCGGAGGACATCCAGCGCAAGTCATTGCAAATCTTCGAAAGCTGCACTGCAGCGGTCTTCATGGTGCTGCTCATCAAGGCGAATTCCCCGGAATCCTGCGTGGCCTCCACCAGGTCATCCGCGAGCTTCACGGGAATGCCGCTGATATCCGCAAGATGCTTGGTGCAGAGCGCTGCATATCCGGGAGGGCTGTTGAGCCCCGTGCCGATGGCGGTGGCGCCCATATTGATGGAAAGAAACTCCTCGCCCACGCGCGTGAGATGGCGGATGCCATCACCGATCATCACCGCATAGGCGCCGAACTCCTGGCCGAGTGTCATGGGCACGGCATCCTGATTCTCCGTACGGCCCATCTTCAACACATCGGCGAACTCCTTCGCCTTGGCCTCCAGGGCCGTGCGGAGTTCACGCAGAGCGGAGAGTGTTTCCCTCAAGGTGAGCATCACGCCCAGCTTGATAGCGGTGGGATAGGCGTCATTCGTGGACTGCGAGCAATTCACATGGTCATTCGGATGAAGGTGCTCGTACTCGCCCTTGCGATGACCGAGAATCTCCAGTGCACGGTTCGCGATGACCTCGTTCGCGTTCATGTTCGTGGAGGTGCCGGCACCCCCTTGAATCATGTCGATTGCGAACTGGTCATGCAGCTTGCCTCCGGCGATCTCATCGCACGCCTTGAAAATCGCGTCCGCCCGCTCCTGGCTGAGCACACCGAGCTCACAGTTTGCCTTCGCGGCGGCCTTCTTCACAAAGGCAAACGCGCGAATGAAGTGCTCGAAGTGATACATACCGATGCCGGAGATGCGGAAGTTCTCCATGCCGCGAATGGTCTGCACACCGTAGTAGGCGTGATCCGGCACTTCGCGCTCGCCCAGAGAATCGTGCTCGGTGCGCACCGATGATACCACGGTGGCTGATTTCTCGCCGGCGATACGTTCCGCAGCAAAGCGCAGGCGCTCACTGAGACGTGCAGCGATGCGTCCCACAATGCGGTAGAAGAGCTCCGGCTTCTCCGTTCGCACCTTTTCCAGATCCGCTCGTGAAATCTGCCACACCTTGGCACCCTGGTGCGTGAGTGCATTTGCCGCATGAGGCGCATCATCAAGCATCACGCCCTCACTGAAGACAGCGCCCGGCACCAGGGTGGCAAGGGTGACCGTGCGAGCCTGGGCGCCGCGCACGATTTGCACTTCACCCTCCAGCACCAGCCCCAGCCAGAGGCGCGGCGTGGCTTCGTGGTACAAATAGTCGCCTGCAGCATAAGATACGGCACTGCCCTGCTGCATCACAGCGGCGAGATCTTCCGTGGCAATGCCGATGCGCTTCGCGGCAGCGGCGATGGTGTCGAGTTGGAGACTCATAAAAATGCGTGCGTGGGATATTGGTTTTATTTAAAGAAGGATCCAATGAGCAGGCCGATACCCACGGCCCCGACGGTGCAAATGACACCGGGCAGCATGAAGGAATGATTCAGCAGGTACTTGCCAATGCGCGTTGTCTTCGACCGGTCAAACTGCATGGCCGCGATGAGCGTGCCGTAGTTCGGGATGAAGAAGTAGCCATTCACCGCCGGGAACATGCCGATGAGGTATGGGATGGGAATGCCCAGCGAAATACCCAGTGGCATGAGCGCGCGTGTCGTGGCCGCCTGACTGTAGAGCAACATGGAGGCAATGAAGAGACCGATGGCAAAGGTCCACGGTGCCGCCTTCGCCATGTCACTCAGACCACCAATGATGACATCGCGATTGGCATTGATGAAAGTGTCCCCCAACCAGGCAAGGCCGAGAATGCCGATGATCGCGGTCACGCCCGATTGGCAGGTCTTGCACTTCGGCACCTCACCCACCGGAGCCTTCGTGACGGTGAGTATCAGAGCAGCGACCGCGAGCATCACGATGGCAATCGAGATGGGCATGGTCATCACCACGGGCTTGGGTCCGGTGCCTGCCACCGTACGGAGTTCCGGGAAGATGCCTGCGAGAACGATCAAGGTCACGCCGGACAAGAAAATGAAGGCACTCGCCTTCGCTCCCGCACGCAGCGGCTGTTTCACCGCGCCAGCGCTCTTGCCACCGGCGGTGAGTTCCCCGGAGGCCAGCAGCTTCTGGTACTCGGGATCGTCCTTGAGCTCCTTACCCACGCGAAGTTGTACAAAGGCCGCGATGAGCACCGCGAGAATGGTGGAGGGCACACAAATGAGTAGAATCTGCACGAGGCCGTATCCATGCGACGCCATGAGGCCAATCATGGCCGCCGTCGCCGCGGAGACCGGACTCGCGGTGATTGCCTGCTGCGAAGCGATGGTGGCCACGGCCATGGGACGCTCGGGCCGTATCCCATTTTCATGGGCCACTTCATAGATCACGGGAAGCAGCGGATACACAATATGTCCGGTACCTGCGGCAAACGTGAAGCCGTAGGTCACGAGTGGCGCCACAATGGTGACCTGCTTCGGATTCTTCCGGATGATCTTCTCCGCCACCTGCACCAGGAAGTCGATGCCCCCCGCCACCTCCATGGCAGAGGCCGCCATGATCACCGTGAGCACGATCAGCAACACTTCACCGGGAATCGCTGCCGGGGCGATGCCAAAACCCACCACCAAGACGAGTAGGCCCACGGCACCCCAGAGACCGAGCCCCACTCCTCCCGCTCTTGCGCCCATGGCGAGCGCGCCCAGGATGACGAGGAATTCGAGGATGAGTTTGATATCCATGGGAGGTGGTGTGGGAGGTTATGAATGGCTTGCCAGGAGGTCACGGTGTGTCGAGCCGCATGAACTCGATGCGGTGATTGGCGTGTGGGTTGCGAGGTGAAGGCCCTGCCACCATGATCACTCGGGTGGCGTTGATGCCATGACCGCCCAGCCATTGCCGCACGTATTCCTTCCAGTCGGCAGGCTCCTCCTCGAGGTCCACGGCATGCACGCCATAGGAAAAGCTCAGTCCCTGACACACGGCGGGATCCACGCTGGGAGCAATGCTCCACACCTGCGGCTTGCATCGGGAAAAGATTCGGGCCGTGCTCCCCCCTCGTGTGGGGACGAGGGCAATATCACAAGGCACGGTATTCAGCGCGTGCTCCACCAGCGAGGCGATACGTTCACTCGTGCTTTCGTTTGCCTTTGGCTGGATGAGACCCAAGGGATCCACCCTTTTCCCACGGGGACGAGCAGGCTCTGTCGCTGCCGCGATGCGCGCCAGCATCTGCACCGCCTCCTCGGGAAACTTGCCCATGGCCGATTCGCCGGAGAGCATCACACAGTCGGTGCCGTCGAGAATGGCATTCGCCACATCCGTGGCTTCCGCTCGTGTGGGAAGGCGGCTGCTGGTCATCGATTCCAGCATTTGCGTGGCAGTTATGACCGGCTTGCCTGCGAGATTCGCCTTTGCGATCAGCATCTTCTGGGTTTGCGCGATGCTTTCAATGGGCACCTCCACTCCCAGGTCACCGCGAGCGACCATGATGCCATCCGCAACAGACAGGATTTCATCAAAATGCACCAACGCATCCGAGCGCTCGATCTTCGCGATGATAAAGGGCTGACGGCCGAGTTTGCTCGCTGCGGCACGCAAGGCTTCAATGTCTGACGCGCGCTCCACAAAGGACTGGCTCACTGCATCCACTCCCGCTGCCAACGCAAACTCCAGGCACTTCTGATCGCGCTCGGTGAATGCGCCAATGCCCAGATCGATCCCGGGCAGGTTCAAGCCTTTCTTCGAACGCAGCTCACCGCCCACGGCCACCACGCACTCCACATCATTTCCCACTACTCGCTCCACCACCAACTGCACAATCCCGTCATTGAGAAAGATACGGTTCCCCGGCTGAACAACACGCGGCAAAGGCTCGAAGGTCATCGAAACGCGCGTCTCACTGCCAACGATGTCCTCACTCGTCAGGGTGAACCGATCTCCTGGTGACAATTGAATAGGCTCCGGCTGAATCTTTCCCAGTCGCATCTTCGGGCCAGGAAGGTCTGCCATGATGGCCACCCGCCGACCAGCCACCTTCGAGGCGTCACGGAGACGTCGAATCACCTCGCCATGATGCTCAAAGTCTCCGTGCGAGAAGTTCAGCCTCGCAACATTGAGTCCCGCCTTGATGAGCCGCACCAGCATTTCCGGTGACTCAGATGCGGGGCCGATGGTGGCAACGATCTTCGTCTTGTGAGAAGGCAGCGGTGCAACCGTTGCATCCCCCGCAGCCGTGGCATTCATACCCGGGCTGCCTTCGATGGATTCGCGACATGGAACTGAATCATTGACCGACGCCATTCCTCACACAGTGCCCAATGCTGCCTGCCGGTGAAATAGGACCTTGGTCCGATGCTCTTTGCGGGAGGTGAACCAGCCTGCTGAAGCTCAGGCTCCGGCACGCTTTTTTTCCACCACCTGCCGCACTCCCCTGGCCTGTACAATGGACTCCATGTAGGTCGCGAGACGTGACGCGGTCTCTACATGCTCCGTCTCAAGCTCCTGCGCATGCGCCAGATGATTTCGCAAGGATTCAATTTTCCGGGTGAAGCGGTCCGCGTCCCGCCGCGACGCAAAGCCCAGCACAGCAAGACTCTGCGCATCCGCTGCGAGGATATCCGCCTTGTCCTTGATCTGAAGGCAATCCACCAACCGGCAGGGATTGCCGCATCTCCCCCTCTCGGCTTGGAGCCACTGGGCTTTCTCAAGCCGTCCGGGTGAGATGCAATCCTTCCAGGTGTCCCCGGGATGCAACTCCTCGATGGCCCATGTCATGTTCAGATCAAAGAGCGTGATCACACCAAAGAGCCACATGCGCAGCGGCGCCTTTTGCAAATCCTGCCTCGTGATCACGCCGGTCACCTCTCCGAGCCACCGGATGAACACACGCTCGCGGGCTCCCAAGGTGACCAGCACCTCATCGAGTCCGACGTCTTCATCCAGCACCGACTCTGGGGAAAACTCGTGGGCACGCTCTCCGACGGTTCCGCCGATCAACTCCGCCTCCGTAACCCACCCTGCCACCAGCCCACCTCGACGCACTCCCAGCACTCCCACTGCCCGGGCGCGCATGACCTCAAGCCCCATGTCGGCGGACTGGTTCTCATCCAGAGAAACCAAGGGCTCCACCAGGTCCGCCGCGGACAGACTTTCCGAGAAAGTCTGGCTCAGTCGCGCAATCGACCGGGAGTGGCGGATGGGAGCATGGACAGTCTCTGACATGGAGGTTGGGGATGCAAATGCCAGCCTACGGTTCGCGTCTCTTTTCGCACCTTTCATCCCATAGGACCTAGGACCTATCGACCACTCAGTTCGTGAATGATAGAGACACAGGCACCCTCCACGTGGTACGACACGGTCATGGCACGATTTGCATTTCTCACCGCGCCGTTGCGTTGGATCAAGGAGCACCCAAAAACGCGGCGAGCCCTCTTCTTCGGGTTCTTCCATCTCCTGGGGCTGCTTACCTCCGTCGATGCCATCCTGAGTGTGCGCACTGCGCAGGGTGCGATTGGCTGGGCGATCTCACTCAATACATTCCCCTATGTTGCGGTACCTGCGTACTGGGTTTTTGGGCGGAGCAATTTCGAAGGGTACATCGTTCTTCGAAGGAAAGCAGAAGACGAACTTTCAGAGGAGGAACGCAAGCTCGCAACCGATCTCCTGGCCATGCGTCCTCAGGCCGGTGAGGTGCCGCCCCCGGCCATTCTCCTGGAGAGACTCGCAAAGATGCCCGCGACCCAGGGCAACCACACCGAACTGCTCATCGACGGCGAGGCGACTTTCCGATCCATTTTCGAGAGCATTGCGCAGGCACGCGAGTATGTGCTCGTGCAATTCTACATCATCCGCGACGATGGACTGGGCCGCCGCCTGAAGGATGCCCTGATTGAGCGAGCCAAAGCCGGTGTTCCCTGTTATCTCGTCTATGACGAAATTGGGAGTCATGGACTCACTGACAGTTATCTCGGAGACCTGAAGGCTGCAGGCGTGGAGACTCACCACTTCAACACACGCAAAGGCGACGCCAACCGCTTCCAACTCAACTTCCGCAACCATCGCAAAGTGGTCATCGTGGATGGTCACACGGCCTTCGTCGGCGGGCACAATGTGGGAGACGAGTACCTTGGCAAGGACCCCAAGATGGGTGCCTGGCGGGACACTCACGTGAAGGTGCAGGGTCCCGTGGTGCAGTGTGTGCAGATTGCGTGGGTGGAAGACTGGAAGTGGGCCACGGGCAGCATCCCCAATCTGAACTGGACTCCGAAGCCGGCACCCGGTGGGGAGAATGGACTGGCCTTCTGCCTGCCCTCTGGTCCCGCGGATGAGTTCGAAACGTGCACCCTCTTCTTCCTGCATGCCATCCAGTCTGCGAAAAAGCGTGTATGGATCGCGAGCCCCTACTTCGTGCCGGATGAGCAGTTCACCTCCGCGCTGCAACTCGCGGCGCTGCGTGGGGTGGACGTGCGTATCCTGCTGCCTGAGAAGGCCGACAGCAATATGGTGCAACTCTCCAGCTACACGTATCTCCCTGTCCTGGAAAAAGCCGGTGTACAGGTGTGGCGGTATACCAGCGGCTTTCTACATGAGAAGGCCATCATCGTGGATGACTATTGCGGCGTGGGCACGGCGAACTTCGATAACCGCAGCTTCCGTCTGAATTTCGAAATCACCCTGCTCTTCTCCGAACCTTCCGTGGTGAAGGAAGCAGAAGCCATGTTCCTCAATGACTTCTCAAAGAGCACGCGTGCCACCGCAGCAGACTACACGGAGCGGCCGTGGTGGTTCCGCCTTGCGGCGCGCACTTCGTGGCTGATGGCGCCCATCCAATAAGGCCGGCATCTCCTGTTATTCGATATCGCAGGCGACATCGCATTCTTCGTAGGACCAAGGTCCTATGGAGTGTAAATGCTACTGCTGGGTAGCATCTTCATCATGAGTGAGGCACGCATCGCTCCCAACCCAATGAATGCGAAACTGGTGGCACTGCTCGGGATTTGTACGTTCGGAAGCAGTTCATTGCTCGCACAAGAGAGCCCGGAGATGGTGGCGTTTCGGAAGCAAATCGAGTCGCAACTCGCCGAGATGAAGTCTGGCTACGAAGGCCGCATCAAGGAACTGGAGGGCCGGATTGGCGTCCTTGAGACGGACAATGCCCGGCTGAAGAAGAACGGCGCGACGGCTTCCAATGGTCCCACCAAAAAAGCCAATGAACAGATGGAGGACATTGAGGAGCGTGTGACGACCCTGGAAACACTGGCGAACCACTCGGATCCCCAGTTCCAGGCAACCGCGAAGCGCGCACAGGCCAACTCCGAGGCCATTGCGCACATCCAGCAAACCATCAAGGATGACGCCACGGAGTCCCGTGAAATCTTTCGCAGCGGCTCGGGCAAGCCCTTTGACCTCGCTGCGTTCTACAAACTCCCGCAACCTTTTGAGTTTCACGGCTACCTCCGCGCGGGCTTCGGCCTGAATGGCGAGGGGGGCGAGATGGACGCCTTCAAGGCGCCGGGTGCCGGAGCGAAGTACCGTCTGGGAAATGAAGAGGACACGTACGGCGAACTGGAGTTCACTCACAACTGGCTCCGTGAAGACGACCCCTTGCAGGCGCCATATGTGCGCACCACGGTGATGATGTCCTTCTCCACCGGACAGAACGACACCTACGACTCGCTCAATGCCCAAAACCTCGGCAATGACATCGCCCTGCGCCAGGCCTTTGTAGAAGCGGGCAATATCATCACGGAGGCTCCGGACATGCGATTCTGGGTGGGACAGCGCTACTACCGCCGGCAGGACATCCACATCAATGACTTCTACTGGCTGGATATGAGCGGCTATGGTGGCGGAGTGCAGGATGTGCCTTTTTTGGGGGAATCAAAGGTGGCCCTCGCCTGGCTTGGCGGCAGCTTTGACGAATATCAGACTGACGATGGCAATGCCGCCAAGAGCACCTTGGATTTACGGGTGTATGACATCCCGGCCCCCTTGGGAAAAATTGGATTCTGGCTGGCCTATGCCCACTCCAGCGGTGGAGAGGTGCTGAATGTCTTTGATGAGAATGGCGATCGATTCTCGCTGGAGACTTCCCAGGGCTTCGCCGTGGGCATGAAGCATCGCACGCTCCCGGAGAGTTTCTTGGGAGGCTACAATGAATTCTCCATCCAGTATGGGACGGGCGCCGCGTACAACTTTGCCTCCACCATCGACGTAGCCTCGCCCGACATTGATGACGCAACACGGTTCCGCATCACTGACCACTTCACCATTGAGCCCAACAGATGGCTCTCCCTGCAGGCGGCCGCCATCTATCAGGACACGGACTACGGTGGTCCAAACTCAAGTGAGAAGTGGGCGTCCTTTGGCGTGCGGCCCATCTTCCACTTCACGGATACTTTCAGCATCGCACTCGAAACTGGCGTGGACTTCGTGGATAGCGAGCCGCTTGGCGTGAATGACTATCTCTGGAAAATCACACTGGCTCCGCAGCTCACTCGCGGACGCAAGTTCTTCAGCCGCCCAGCCCTGCGTGCCTTCATCACCTACGCGAAATGGGGCGATGACTTCCGGGGCAAGGTGGGTGGAAGCGCCTACCGGAACGAACTTGAAGGACTTTCCTACGGTGTCCAGCTTGAGTCCTGGTGGTAGAATGCTGGCAGGACCAAGGCTTCCCCATTTGCCATGTCTGAAACCCTTACTCTCGTGGCACCGCTGTCCGGTGTCATCTATCCGCTCGAGCGCGTCCCCGATCCCGTCTTCGCACAGAAGCTCGTGGGTGACGGCCTCTCCATAGACCCCACGGACTCCTGCCTGCGTGCCCCGTGTGCGGGTGAGGTGGTGCACATACATCCTGCGTCCCACGCGCTCACCATCCGGGCGAAAGATGGTGTGGAAGTGCTCATGCATATCGGCATCGACACCGTGGCGCTGAAGGGCACCGGATTCACTCCGAAGGTCAAGGCCGGGGATCGCGTGGAGGCTGGAGCACCGCTCATTGAATTTGATCTCGATGAAGTGGCCACACACGCGAAAAGCCTGCTCACCCAGATCATCATTGCCAATGGTGAAACGGTGAGCGGCATGGAGCGTGCCTCAGGCTCGGTAAAAGCTGGTGCGGACGGATTTCTGAAACTCACCCTCGCCAATGGCAATGCTCCAGGCGTGACCGGGGGAGGTGCAGCAGTCACATCCGATGCCATCCTCATTCCCAACAAGACCGGCTTGCATGCCCGACCCGCCGCGGTGCTGGCAAATGTGGCCAAGAGTTTCCAGAGCGAGATCAAACTCCAGCTCAACGACCGCACGGCAAATGCACGCAGCATCACGGCAATCATGGCCCTGGAGGCATCCCGTGGGGACAAGGTGATCGTAGTGGCCAAGGGTGCCGATGCGAAGGAAGCCGTGGCGAAACTGAGCAAGCTCATCGCCGAAGGTCTGGGAGACGAAGGCTGCTGCCCGGCTCCAGCGCCAGCCACCACGACGACGGACAAGCTCTCCGAGCCACCACCCCAGCGTCGCAGCACCAACCCAAATGAGCTGCTGGGTGTATCCGCATCCCCGGGGCTTGCCGTGGGAAATGTCTTCCAAGTGCAGCGCGCGGACATTGCCGTGAAGGAAGAAGGCAGCGGGGTGGAGCAGGAGAAAGCAAGGCTCTCTGACGCCATCGCCAGGGCACGCGCGCAGCTCGACGCGCTCCGTGCACAGCTTCATGCAAAGGCCGATCCCGCCAAGGCAGCCATCTTCGCCGCACACGCGGAACTGCTGGACGATCCTGACTTTCTCGACATCGCCAACTCTACCATCGCCAAGGGCAAGAGCGCTGCCTTCGCCTGGAAGAGTGCGGCAAAGCTGCATGCCGAGCGCCTGGCATCCTTGCGCAATGAACTGCTCGCACAGCGCGCCAATGATGTACGCGATGTGGGCTGGCGTGTGCTGGAACTCCTCACCGGAGTGAGTCGCCAGCTGCCTTCATATCCGGAGAACTCCATTCTCATCGCGGAAGATCTCACGCCCTCGGACACAGCTACGATGGAACGTGGACGTGTGGTGGGGTTTGCCACCGTACGCGGTGGCGCGACCTCGCATGTGGCCATTCTGGCTCGCTCGCTGGATATTCCCGCCATCGCGGGCATCGAGCCTGCGGCCCTTGATGTCGCAGCGGGCACTCCAGTAGTCCTCGATGGCAGCAAGGGCTCCCTGCTTCTCCATCCACCACCTCAGGAGGTGGAGCGCATCCGTCAGCGGCAGGCGCGGAATGAAAAACGCCGCAAAGAGGACATCGCTCACGCTTTGCAGCCCGCTGTCACCAGCGACGGACATCGCGTGGCTGTCTTCGCCAACATCGGTGGCGTGAAGGACGCAGGACAGATCGTGGACGTCGGCGGTGAAGGCGTGGGACTGCTGCGCTCGGAGTTCCTCTTCATGGATCGCTCCGCCGCACCCAGCGAGGATGAGCAGACCGAGAGCTACACCGCGGTGATTCGCGCCCTGGGAAAAGAGAAGCATGTCATCATCCGCACGCTCGACGTCGGAGGAGACAAGCCCCTTCCCTATCTCCCCATTCCGAAGGAGGACAATCCCTTCCTGGGAGAACGCGGCATCCGGGTGGGCCTCGATCGACCGGAGGTCCTGCGCACGCAGCTTCGCGCCCTGCTGCGTGCCTCCAAGGAAGGAGTGCTGCATGTCATGTTCCCCATGATCGCGACGGTGCAGGAGCTGCGCGACGCAAAGGCCATGCTGGCGGAAGAGTCCAAGGCACTGGGCATCCCCCCCTTCCCCTGTGGCATCATGGTGGAGGTGCCCGCAGTCGCCGTCATGGCGGAGACCTTTGCCACGGAGGCGGACTTCTTCTCCATTGGCACCAATGACCTCACGCAATACACGCTCGCGATGGATCGCGGCCACCCCAAGCTCGCGCCGAAGGTCGATGCGCTGAACCCAGCTGTGCTGCGCCTCATCGCACAAACCATTGAGGGTGCACAGGCTCACAAGCGACTCACAGGCATCTGCGGTGGCATCGCCGGAGATCCCCATGCCGTGCCCATCCTGGTCGGACTTGGGGTCGATGAGCTGAGTGTGAGCATCCCCGCCATTCCTACAGTGAAGGCGCAGATCCGCAGGCTCAATCTCTCTGATTGCCAGAAACTCGCCAAACGCGCTCTCGACTGCACCACTGCGGAGGAAGTCCGCGCCTTGATGCCCGACCTTGAAGACTAACCCCAACGGCCATGTTCAACATCAACTTCAAAGGCGCCTTCTCGCTGCTGCAGAAAATCGGGAAGTGCATGATGCTGCCCGTCGCCGTGCTGCCTGTCGCGGGCATCCTGCTTGGCGTGGGCAGTGCGAACTTCTCCTGGTTGCCGGAAAGCCTCTCGCTGATCATGGCGAAATCGGGCGACGCCATCTTCGGAAACCTGCCCTTGCTCTTCGCCATCGGTGTGGCCATCGGGCTCACGGACAATGATGGCGTGGCTGCTTTGGCTGGCACTACGGGCTATGTAGTCTTCCTCGCCGCCCTGGGCGTGTGTGCGGATATGCGCGGACTGGAGGTGAAGCCCATCATGGGCATCCCATCTGTCGATACGGGGGTCTTTGGCGGCATCATCGTCGGGATGATCGCGGCCACCTGTTTCAACCGGTTCTACAAGGTCCAACTCCCCGCGTATCTGGGCTTCTTCGCGGGCAAACGCTCCGTCCCCATCATCACGTCCTTCGCCGTCATCTTTGTGGGTGCGATTTTGAGCTTCATCTGGCCTCCGATTGGGGATGCCATCAAGGAATTCTCCAATTGGGCGGCACACGGCCGTCCCGCGCTGGCATTCACCATTTACGGAGTGGTCGAGCGCGCGCTCATCCCCTTTGGCCTGCATCATGTTTGGAATGTGCCCTTCTTCTTTGAGGCGGGAAGCTACACGGATCCGGTCACCGGCAATGTCGTCAAAGGAGAAATCGCCCGCTTCATTTCTGGTGACCCCACAGCGGGAAACATGACCGGCGGCTATCTCTTCAAGATGTGGGGCCTTCCTGCTGCGGCGATCGCCATGTGGCGCGCGGCGCGTCCGGAAAACCGCGCCAAGGTGGGCGGCATCATGTTCTCCGCAGCGCTTACTGCCTTCCTCACCGGCATCACGGAACCCATTGAATTTGCCTTCCTCTTTGTCGCGCCGGTGCTGTATGGCATTCATGCCATTCTCGCCGGGCTGGCTTACTTCATCTGCATTGCCCTGGGCATCAAACACGGCTTCACGTTCTCGCACGGCTTCATCGACTACGTGGTACTCTTCCCGAAGTCACACCACGCGCTGTGGCTCTTCGTGCTGGGGCCCATCTGGGCAGGCATCTATTATACCGTGTTCACCGTGGCGATTCGCAAGTTCAACCTCGCCACACCCGGTCGCGAGGTGGAGGACGAGGCTGCCAAGGCCGCCCGCTCGGCCAGCGGCAGTTTCGCTCTCCAACTCATCCGCGCGTTTGGTGGGCGCAGCAACATCGCCAGCCTCGACGCCTGCATCACCCGCCTGCGCGTGAAACTCAATGACGTGACGAAGGTGAATGCGGAGAAGCTCAAGGCCTTGGGCGCCGCTGGTGTGGTGGTCGTGGGCGATGGTGTGCAGGCCATCTTCGGGACACAGAGCGAGAACTTGAAGACAGAGATGGAGGAATATCTGAAGACGGCAGGACCAGAAGCGGATGAGCTCGAAACGCCCTCTCCCGTAAAAGGCCCGGCCGCACCCGCCGGCGTGGTCTCCAAGCTGCGCGACCCGGACGCCGCACGCAAAGCCGCCGCATGGCTTGCGGCCCTGGGTGGCGCGGAGAACGTGGAACGTGTTGACGCCTGTGCGGAAACCCGGCTGCGTGTCGTGTTGCGTGATGAGTCACGCGCGAATGAATCCTCGCTCGTCGCTTCGGGTGTCGAAGCCGTGATCAAAGTATCCGCAAAGACACTCCATCTCCTCGCGGGTTTGAATGCGGACCAGTACGCCGCGGAATTGCGCGGGCAGCTGGCGGCACCTGGGGCAGCATGAGGCAAGTCAATCGATGGCATCGCACCACCACGATTGAAGAGAATGGTTGCGCACCCGACCTCCTCACCTGAACTCCCCCGGCTGCCCCGTGGAAGAAATCACTGCACGCCAAAGCTCGCCCTCCAGGTTCACGCGCTTGCTGCTGCGAGCAATTTCGGAAATCGGTACGTGCACATACTGGCCATGCAGGAAGCTGATGACGAGTCCCGTCTTCCCGGCCATGGCAGCGTGCACGGCGTGGCGGCCCATGCGGTCACACAGCAGAGCATCTTCCGTATTCGCGGCACAGGCGCGGATCTGATAACTGGGATCAAAATACCTCATCACCATCTCGATGTTTCTGGCCTTGAAGTGGGCATTGATCTTGTCCCGCAAATAGACACCAATGTCCTGTAGCTTCGTATTTCCTGAGGCATCCTTTTCGCCTGTCGCACCCAGCAAATCCTGCCCAGCTCCCTCGGCAACGACTAGAACCGCATGGTTCTTCCATCCCAGGCGGGCCTCCAGTGCAGCCAGCAATCCCCCCTTACCTTCCAGCTTGAAGGGCACCTCGGGGATGAGGCAGAAATTCACGTCCTGGCTGGCCACGGTGGCGGCAGCAGCGATGAATCCGGCATGCCGCCCCATGAGCTTCACCACGGAGACTCCGTTGTCCACGCTTCTGGCTTCTGTGTGAGCACTGTGAATCACCCGCACAGCAGCCTCCACAGCGGTACCGTAGCCGAACGTGCGCGAGACATACTGCACATCATTGTCGATGGTCTTGGGAATGCCCACCACAGCCAGGGCATGCCCCTGCTTCTGCGCTTCTTCGAACAAGGCATTACCTCCACGCTGCGTGCCGTCCCCACCGACCGTGAAAAGCATGTTCACCCCGCGACTGATGAGAAACTTCACCGCTTCGCATACATCGACAGGTCCTCTCGAGGTCCCAAGCAAGGTACCTCCATCCTCATGGATGTACTCCACAATGTCATCGGTGAGTTCGAGCGGAGGATTTCCGCGGGCGGGATCCAATCCGCGATAGCCTCCACGGATTCCCAGCACTGACTTTACGCCATAGCCACGCATCAACTGGCGCGTAACCGAGCGGATGACGTTATTGAGTCCTGGACACAATCCACCACAGGTCACGATGGCAGCGCGCGTGTCCTTCGGATCGAAGAACAACTTCCGACGTGGACCCGCACGCTCAAAGAACAATTGGTCCGGAGGGTTCCCATGCGCGGGCCATTGCACCACGGAAGGTGTGTAAAACTCCTCCTCTCCAATGACGTCGATGGGCGAGGTGTATCTGGGTTCTCCCAGTTGGGTGATGGCGACTTTGTTCATGAGCAGAGGGTGATGGCAAGGATTTGCGCCGCAAGAATACGCAGCAGCGTGGTGAGTGGAAAGACGGTAGCATAGGCCACGGTGGGAGCATCTGAACCGGCAATGTTGGAAGCGAACGCAAGTGCCGGTGGATCCGTCATGCTGCCGGCGACCAGTCCGCTGAGCTCCATGAAGTTCATCTTCAGAATCACCCGGGCGAAGGCTGCCACCAGCGCAAGAGGAATGATCGTAACGCAGGCACCGGCCACGAGCCACTGGATGCCCGTGGCACTGAAGACCGTCTCAAAAAACTTCGCCCCAGCACTCAGGCCCACCGCGGCAAAAAAGAGCGCAATGCCAAACTCACGAAAGGCGAGATTGGTGTTGATGGGCATGTGCCACACCTGGCGGCCAATGTGCCCCACCCTTGCCAGAATGAGTGCCACAATCAACGGACCGCCAGCCAGGCCCAACCGGATGGGATGTGGAAGACCGGGAAATGCGATGGGCATCGTGCCAAGCACGATGCCCAGGGCAATTCCGATGAAGAAGGGAATGAAATGGGTCTCATTCAGTTCCTTGAGTGAGTTCCCCACGGCACTGGCTGCCTTGTCGAGATCCTCGCTCCTGCCCACGAGCTGCAACTGATCTCCGAACTGAAGCCGAAGTCCCAGCACTGCGGACATTTCAATATCCGCACGCGTGACCCTTGTGACGGCTACATGAAATCGATCATCAAGATCCATCTCGCCCACGGTCTTCCCGAGCACGCCCGGCTCCGTGACCACCACGCGGCGGAATGTGACAGCACTCTCCTCCAGCATGAGATCCATGTCCGTACGCTGTCCGATAACCTTCTCCATGGTATCCAGTCCACCGCGGGGACCCACGGCCAACAACACATCATCCCGATGGAGCACCGTCGTATCCGTGGCCGGACTGGTGTCCATGCCATGCTTCACGCGGGAGATGGTCACGTTCGCTTCATTCTTTCCAGGAAGGTCCTTGAGCAACACGCCTTCGAGGTTTGGATTCGTCACGACAAACGTGCGGCGTTCCAGCGGCAACACCTGGCTACGTTGTTTGTCGGCATATTCCTTTGCTTCACGCATGGGATCGATTCGGAAGACCTGCTTCAACAGAAGCAGGGTCCCGATGATTGCCACGATGGCCGTGGGATAGCTCACCGCATAGGCGAGAGCAGGAAGAGCCAGCCTGTCCTCCGTGATGCCGGGCAGGGTGCTGATGGTCTGTGTCGACGCTCCGAGTGAAGGTGTATTTGTGGAGGCTCCCGAAAAAATGCCCAGCACCGCCTCCGGCTGAAAACCTCCAATCCAACCTGCGAGCGCCGCACCCACCGCGCCAAAAAAGACCACAGCCGCTGCGAGCAGATTCAACTTCACCCCCTGCTGGCGCAAGGCGGCAAAAAAGCCGGGGCCAAGCTGCAGACCGATGGTGAACACAAACAGCACAAGGCCGAACTCCTTCACAAAGGCAAGAGTGTGATGATCCGCGTCCTCGCCCAGATGTCCCACCAGGATGCCTGCAAAGAGCACACCCGCAGTCCCCAGCTTGATACCGCGAAACTTCACACTGCCCAAGGCCATACCCAGGACACAAACGAACGCCAGCACCCCAATCGCGTGAGCGATGGGCTGTGTCTGGTGAAGTTCAGTGAGCCATCTCATATCCACTCCCGGTGACCGGCCTGCCTCGCCTCGTCGTTTCCGCTATCCTGGCACTCGAGTGAGGTCGAGAACGATGTGAATCACATCATCCACTCTCTGTGAAGTCATCGGCCAGCCACTGGAAGCAAAGACCCGGCGCATGGCCAGGTTGTGCGGCAGCACCTCTGCCTCGAATCGTGCAATGCCGCGCTCCCGGGCGATGAGACCCAGATGCCAGAGCAGGTGGTGTGCCACCCCCTGCCCGTGGTAATCCTCCTCGACGATGAACGCTACTTCCGCCGCATCTTTGCCCATCCGACTGTAGCTTCCCGATGCAATGATAATCTCCTCACCCCGCTCCATGAGCGTCACCACGAGGACCACACGTGAGTCAAAGTCCAGCTCCCGTATCAGGCGGTGCTCCTGCTCGGTCAGACCGGACTTGGCTCCAAAGAATCTCAACCGAATGGATTCCTGCTCCAGCTTCTTGAAAGCCTCGTCCATGCGCCCGCCATCATCCGGATGCAGCGCGCGAATCTGCACCGCCACACCATTCCTCAAGGACTCATGAACAGAGTAGTGTCGGGCGTCAGTCATGCGTGGATCCGGATCATCACCGGCCTTGAGATGATCGGACTCAGGTGGCGCGATCATGCATCAGGAGCGCGGTGCCGCTGCCTTGATCTCAGCGCTGGCGCCATCCGCATAGGTGTCGAAGTTCTTGACGAAGAGCCCCGCGAGTTTCTTCGCCGTCTTGTCATAAGCCGCCTTGTCCGCCCAGGCTTCTCTCGGCCGCAGCATCTTGGGAGGCACCCCGGGGCACTCGGTGACCACATCAAATCCGAACACCGGGTCCCGCTCAGTCTTGGCCTTGGCGAGCGCTCCGCTGTGAATGGCATCGATGATGGCACGGGTGTGTTTGAGGCTGATGCGCTTCCCGACACCGTGGCCTCCCCCGCCCCATCCCGTATTCACCAGCCAGACACGGGCCTTGTGCTTGCGCATCTTCTTGGCGAGCAGCTCAGCATACTTGTTCGGGTGCCACACCAGGAAGGGGCCGCCGAAGCATGGAGAGAATGTGGCCTGCGGTTCCGTGACCCCCATCTCCGTTCCCGCCACCTTTGCGGTGTAGCCACTGATGAAATGATACATGGCATGAGCCGGCGAGAGCGCGCTCACCGGAGGCAGCACACCAAAGGCATCGCATGTGAGGAAGATGACATCGGTGGGATGCCCCGCCACACAGGGGATCTTCGCATTCTGGATGAACTCAATCGGGTACGCTCCGCGTGTATTCTGCGTGATGCTGGTATCCGTGTAGTCCACATCGTGATCCTCATCCAGCACCACATTCTCCAGCACCGCGCCAAAGCGGAGTGCCTGGAAGATATCCGGCTCACTCTCCGGAGTAAGATTGATAGCCTTGGCGTAGCAACCACCTTCGATATTGAAGATTCCATCGTCGCTCCAGCAATGCTCGTCGTCGCCAATGAGGTTTCGTTTGGGGTCAGCGGAGAGCGTGGTCTTCCCAGTGCCACTCAAACCAAAGAGCAGTGATGATGCCCCTGTCTCCTTGTCCGCCGTAGCGGAGCAGTGCATGGAGAGCACACCGCGCTTCGGAGCCAAATAATTCGCCACGGTGAACACGCCCTTTTTCATTTCACCTGCATACTCGGTGCCCAGGATGACCAGCTTCTTTTCTTCAAGGCTGAGGTCAATGCTCGTTGGAGAGCCCATGCCCACGGTGAGCCGGTTTGCGGGAAAGGCCCCCGCATTGTAGATGACAAAGTCCGGCGCGCCAAACTTGGCCAGCTCCTCCTTCGCGGGACGGATGAGCATGGTGTGCATGAAGAGCGCATGATAGGGACGTGAGCAGATGACGCGCACTTTGATGCGATACTTCGGATCCCATCCCGCATAGCCATCGAAGCAATACAAACGCTCCCGGGTGTTCAGGTAGTCGATGGCACGCTGGTGGTTGATGGCGAAGGTCTGGTGATCCATCGGCACATTCACCGGTCCCCACCAGACATCGTCCTTGGACTCGGGATTGTGCACCACCCGCTTGTCCTTGGGAGAGCGACCGGTCTTCGCACCCGAATAGGCCACAAGAGCGCCATTATCGGCGATGCTGGCATCCTTCTCATAGCGAATGGCGTGCTCATAGAGCGCGCTGGGAGGCAGATTGTGATGGATTTCAGCAACGGTGAGCCCGTGTGAAGCGAGATCAAAAACGCCGGCAGCAGACTTCTTGCTCATGGAAAAAGAAGAAACAATGGATGATGTACGAAAGGCCTCCCACGCCATGCTCACGAAGAATGAACTTCGTAGTGCATGACTCAGGATGAGATGATGCTACTTGGACGGAGCAGGTGCAGGCGAAGCAGCCGGCGCCACCGGAGGAACTGGCGCTGAGGTCGAAGCAGGGGCCGTGGTCGAAGCGACCGCTGATACCTGTGGCGGCGGGGTGCGCGTGCCTTCGGGAATCTTCTTCTCCTGACCTTCCGCAACAGGCTCGGGCATGCGGACCAACAGCCAGGACTCCGTACGCGTTCCCTTGAAGTGAAGCGCCAGAGTACAAACATCCTGGGTGAGATTCGCGATGCTGGTGGTGCAGATGGTATCGCGATTGTCACCGATGCGCCACGCGGCGATCTGGGTCGCCTTGTCCACCTGCCCACTGAGCGCGCGCTCGTCTCCAGTGATGGTGTTTTGATAGCCGCCCGTGATGACTCCGTCCCTGTTGATGGAGAGCTGCATGAACATGTTAGGCGTGCCCTTCTCCTCCTGCACGAGCGCGAAGACACCGAGCGGCATCCACTCTTCCGGCTTGCCTTCCGCTGGAGGTACAGGTGGAGGCGACTGCTCCTTGGTCGAGGCGACCTCGACGATGGGGCCCGTGTATTGCTCCTCGGGGATGGGCTTGTTATCCACGTAGACCGTGTTGTCTTCGTAGATCACCGTCATGCCATAGTCTGGATACACCGGCGCCGGTGGTGAGGTATAGAGCCATCCACCCAGCGTGCCCCAGGTGCAAGGCCGCCACCACCACCAGGGATTCAACGGATAGTGGCCGAATCCATGATAGATGCCGTGGCCAAGCCAGCCACAGTGGCCCCACCAGTGATCATCAAAGACGTCATCATACCAGTCGCGGCAGTTGTCCCAGACTTCATCCCGCCGGTCATAGCGGTAGTCCCACATTTCCTTGCGATGGTCCTGCCAGTCTTCGCGATTCTGGTTTCGCCAATCCTGACGATCATTGCGAGCATTCTCAATGTTATCCCAGCGCTGGTCACGGTTGTTCTGGAAGTCACTGCGTCGTTGCTGGCTGTTCTGCTGCCAGTTGTTCCACGATTCGTGACGGTTGTTCACGCGGTCATGCCATGCTTCACCGCGATTATTCGACCAATCTCCCCAGTTCGGTCGATTCTCCGGTCGCACAGGTTGCTGACCGGGGCGTTCGCCCCCCCCAATGCCGGGATGATCCCCAGCACCTATGCCGGGATGCGCCGGAAGCTGACCCGCCCCAGGCCGATCCCCAAGACCGGGTCTCTCTCCCGCAGGTAGTTGGGAGATGGCCGCGCCACCGATTGCACCGGCACCTGCCATGCCGAGGAACTTGCCCACGTCACCCTTGCTGGGACGCTGCGCTGGCTTTCCACCCGAGGCGATGCCTGAACCCGCACCAGGTTTGGACGGCAATTGGGAAGGTCGATCCACACCACCAGGCTGTCCCGGCCGGGTTGCGCCGCCGGGTTGCGAAGGCAGCTGGGATGGACGTGAACCATCCGCGATGCCCGCGCCTCCACCGGGACGTGTTGCTCCACCACCAGGCTGCGAAGGCAATTGAGAGGGCTTTCCTCCCGATGCGATTCCCGAGCCTGAACCTGTACCGGGCTTCGACGGCAACTGCGAAGGGCGTGAGCCACTTCCCCCACTGGGTCGTGATGTGGAAGGAAGCTGCGAGGCGCTACCGCCTGCTATTGAGCCAGTGCCCCCGGAAGGCTTGGAAGGTTTGGTCGCGGGCTTCGTCGGCACTCTCCCGCCCCCGGTGGAAGGTTTGCTGCCCGAAGGCAATTGCGAAGGCCGGGAGGCCGTGCTGCCACCACCGGAGGGACGTGTATAGCTGCCACCAGATGACGGTCTCGAAGAACTGCCCCCCGACGGTCGCGAGTAGCTTCCACCACTAGATGGTCGGGAATAGCTTCCTCCGCTTGAAGGTCTCGAATAACTCCCCCCTCCCGAAGGTCGTGAATAACTGCTGCCACCTGACGGCCTGGAGTAACTGCCTCCGCCGCCAGACGGACGTGAGAAGCTGCCACCGCTGGGTCGTCCACCGCCGCCACCTCCTCTCGCTCCGCCTCCACCCCCTCGGCCACCACCACGGGCCAGCAGCATCACACTGTCGAATACGACAGCCAATGCCGCCACCACGGCCACCAGTTTGGTCAGTCTTGAGTGCATGGCTTCAGTCTCCTTTCGCCTTCATCACTTCAATGCGTTCCACGCTGGGCTGGGGCTCACCATCAAGTGTACGGTTGGCAGACTCCCAGGCAAAGCGGCTGTCACTGAGCTTTGTGATCGTGTTCTCAGCGGTTGTCCTGCCACCATCCGGATTCACCCCCGTCTCCTGAATGAGCCAGCGGTCACCTTCACGCGTCCAATAACCTCCGGCGAACCCACCTTCACTGTCGAACGTCCACGAGCGAATACGCTCCTCCACCGGATCCCAGCCGATGACCTGCCAGCCTTCCAGCACCGGTTCACCGGCATTCTTCACATCCACATTACGCACAATGAAATTCCCACCGCGTGCCCAGGTGAACTCGCTCTTCACAGTCAGCGCCGTGGATTTGTCCACATCCTCCCACGATCCCACCAGCCAGGCCACTTCCTTCAGCCGCTCCTGTGGCGTGGCCGTGGGAAGAGGAGTTTCGATGAGCTGGCTGATCTTCCACTTGCCATCTTTTTTCACATGGATGGCGGTGTACAGAGCTCCACTTTTTTCTCCATCTTTCGCAGTCACTTCGGTGGAGCCCTTTTCCACCACCACGTCCGGTGTCAGCACCTGGACTGAGTCCACGCTGATGGCCAGCTTTGAACCTTTACCCTCCTTGAAGGCCTGACGCATGCTCTCCTCGATCGCGGCACTACCCACGAGTGTCTGCCCGTCCTCCGTGGTGTACTGCGCATTTTCAGCGAAGAAGCCCGCGAGTGCTTTCACGTCGCCCTTTTCATAGGCGGCTTCAAAGGCGCGATCGTTGGCAAGAACGGCGATTTGCTCAGGCGGCGTGTCGGGCGCTGTCTGGGAAAAGGATGCGCTCGCAAGCGCAACGATGACGGCAGGAATAAGGTACGCTTTCATGGCCGCAATGCAGATCGAGTGCTCATGTCAGAGTGCGCAGGCATGTCCTGATCGTCTATAGGACCATGGTCCCATCGTGATTCACGAGCCTGCAAGCCACACGATTGTGTGAACCTACCTTCATCGCCAAAAAGCAGGACTCTTGCGAACGTCCGGCTATCCCCTGCTCTTGCCAGCGTCCCCGGATGCCCCCTGCACCGCATCTTTTGTCGCAGCCATGGAGTTCATGCGCAGGGTAAAATGAAACACCGCTCCCCCGTCCGGCCCACTCTCCGCCCACAGCCGGCCTCCATGCGCCCGGATGATGGCCTGGCAAATGGAGAGGCCCATGCCCAGTCCATGCTGCTTGGTGGAGTAGAAGGGCTTGAAGATCTGCTCCAGCATCTCCGGCGTGATGCCCGTACCCCGGTCTGCGACTGAAACACGGATCATATCCATTCCTTCCCGCTTCGTCTCAATGAAGAGCTGCCGCATCTCCGGCGGAGCATCACTCATCGCATCGCAGCCATTGATGATGAGATTGATGAGCACCTGCTGGAGCTGGATGTGATCTGCGCTCACCATCGACAATTCGGGTGACAGCGAGGTGGACACAGTGACATTCCTGCCGACGAGGTCACTGTGAATCAACAGAAGCGAGTGATGGATATCAGCATTGATATCGCGCAACTCCATCTCTGACTGACCCTTCTTGATCATGGCACGCATGCGCTCGATGATCTCGTTCGCACGGCGATCCGCGTCCGCAATGTCATTCAGGCTGCTGCGCACCTCCTCCACATCCGGCACAGGATGATTCAGGAACCTCAGCGCAGCCTGCGCATTGCTCAGGATGGTGGTGAGTGGCTGCTTCAGCTCATGGGCGAGCGATGCAGACAGCTCACCCAGCAAGGATACACGGCTGGCGTGAGCCAGCTCCGCATGCTGCTGCCTTGCCCGCTCCAGATCCGCAAGCTGATGGCGATGCTTCGCACGAGCGTGCCACCACGCTGCGAATCCCCCCGCTCCGACGAGCAGCAACATGGCTCCTGCGCGAAACCAAATGGTCTGCCAGAAAAATGGCCGCACCACGAAGGCGAAGCTCGCACCCTGCTCACTCCAATTCCCGCGATCATCGGATGCCACCACGCGGAAGGTGTAGCGACCCGGTGGCAGGCCATCGTAGGACACGCGTCTGCGACTGCTGCCTGCCGCCCAGCTGGTATCAAGCCCTTCCACACGATGGCGGAAGCGCACCCGCTCGCCACCTGCCAATGCGGGCGCCGTGAACTTCACCTCCAAATGGTGCGGTCCCGGCGGGATCGACACGCGTTTGCCAGACGCCACCTCGTGTCCATTCACCAGAATGCTTTCGATGTCCGCCTTCGGTGCGGTCATGGCGCCGCGCTGTAGTTGCTGTGGATCGATTTCCACCACGCCAGCCGCCATGGGAAACAGCAGCCTGCCATTCCGGGTGCGGATCACCGTGGGTGAGTGGCCACCCGTGCACTGCTCCTTCACCATGCCTTCATTCCTGCCGAAGACCATGGGATGAAGTTGCGCGATTTCGCCACGGGACAGCTCGTCAAACTCCCCACGGTCGATGCGCATGATGCCGTGGTTGCACCCCAGCCAGAGATTGCCGGAATCATCCGCAATGATTTGCGAGATGATGTCATCGATGAGTCCTTCGCGTGTGGTGTAGTTGGTGATACGGCCGTCCTTCATGCGAGCCAGGCCGCCTCCCAGTGTGCCGATCCAGAGAGTGCCATTCGCCTCGCGGTACAACGCACGCACACTTTGTGTCAGCAGCCCGTCCTTGGTTCCCCACACTCGGGTATTACCATTCTCCCAGCGATGCAATCCACCCGAACTGCCAATCCACAATACCCCGGGTCGCTCCAGCACCAGACTGGTGATGCCACCAGAAAAGGAACCCGCTGGCGCCACTGTCTCCACCTTCCCTTCGGAATATTTCAAAAGGGTGGAGTAATAGGTGCCCAGCCAGATGGCATCGCCATCCACACACATGGCGCGGATGGCCTCACCGCGGATGGGTGGCTCCAGAAAGGACTGCATCGCTTGGCCCGCAGCAAAGCGGTGCAGGAACTGCTCGCCGGCCATCCAGATGCTGCCGTCCGAACCCGTCACTCCGCAGTAAAAATTAGGTGACACACGCTTCACGGAAGGGTCGGTGACCTCTCTGAATTCTCCCGCTTCGAATCGATGGACCCACGAGTTGCCTGTACCTGCCCACCATACACCGTCCTTATCCTCAGCAATCGTCGTCACAGACAGGGGCTTCCCCTCATCCCCAGAGCCCCAATAGTGAAGCAGACGGGGGGACAATCGTATCAGCCCATTCGCCGCAGTACCGAGCCAGATGGAGCCGCTGCTATCCGTCACGATTGCACGCAACACACGCGTCTGCTTCTCACCCCACTCGACCTTTGCGAAGCGCTCGCCATCACTGCGATACAGACCCGAGCCAATCACGGTGGTCCACAAGGCGCCATCCATGCCTTCAGCCAGACCGACGAAGCTGGACTTGGGCAATCCTGCGGCAGGCCCCAATTCCCGCCACTTGCCATCCTGTCGCTTCCACAGACGACCATTGCCTGCTCCCGCCCACACGGAGCCATCGCGGTGCGTCATGAGACTGTAGCAATCACCTGTCACGGGTCCGGGCTCAGACTCACGGATGAATTTCCCACCTTTCCCCTGATACACCCCTTCCATGATGACGGAGACCCACAACACGCCTTCAGCATCCAGGGTGAGTGCGCGGACTTGCTTCTCCGGCAGACCGTGACTGCCTCCCATTTTGGTGAACTTGCCTCCGGCCCAGTGCACCAGCCCCACGGTCGTGCCCAGCCATAGGGAGCCATCCCGATCCGGCACCATGCACATCACGTCCGAATTCTCAGGGAAACCCTCAGATTCGCCATACGTGACGAAGCGGCCGCGCTCCCATCGGCTCACGCCACCACCTGAGGTACCCACCCACAGCTCGCCCTGTGTGGTCTCGCCTAGCGAGGTGACCAGCACTGCACGAAGACCATCCTGAAGTCCAAAGTTTCGGAAGTGCAGTCCATCGAACCGCGCCAGCCCTCCGTTGGTTCCCACCCAGAGGAATCCATCGTGAGTCTGCAGGAGCGCATTGATGGTGTTCTGCGGCAGACCGTCGTCCGTCTGCCAGTTGCGCGCCACCCATTCACTGGGAGGCGGAGGCACCGGTGGTGGTGGTGCGGGCGGCGACTCTTGAGCATAAGCGTGCGCGGACACGCTCACCAGCACCGCTGCGGCACACGCCTGCAGCAGCGCCATTTCCCTCAGGAGGCTGGCGAGCCGTCGCATTTCCACACATGGATTAGCGAAGCAGCCACCAAAAGCCAACTTCAAAAGCAAAAGTTTGTGCACTGCGGAATTACCCGCCAACGCTCCCCTCACTCCTCACGTTTCGCATTCTGCATGCGAGCCCAAAGACCTGAGATGGTCGATTGCGCCGAAGCCTTCAACTGCTCCACCGAGGTGCCTGATGGCAACGTGGCTTCTATGATGGGATCACCTCTCAACTCCGCGAGGAGTTGCATAGCCTCAGCAGCGCTCTCAAAGAGGAACTGCTCCTTGTCCTTTTCTGACAAGGGAAACACGGCAAGGTTGATCACCCAGGTGCCATCCTTTCGCAGCAGAAAGCGTTCGGTTTGGAAGGTCATGCTGCCGGGAGGCGTACCTTCCTGACGCACGATGAAGGGACCTCTGCCTCCGGAGCCGTACTTGAGATTGAGGAGTTCGCAGTTCTGGTAGTTGTTGGTGAGCGCAGCCATGGGTTCTAGGGGTTGGATTGATGGTTTTGATTTGGATCGGGTGAAACCGGTGCAGAGAGGAACTGCTCCACGGCGTCCGCCACGGAGGTGAAACGGTTGATTCTTCCCACACGCTCCTCCAGTCCCTCAAGACGCAGAGTCTCGCGGACAGACGATCGTGCTTCCACAACCTGGAACTGGCAGCCCATCGCCGTCACCTCGCTGTGCACCGAAATGAGTGTCTGCGCTGCCTGGAGATCCACATACGGCGCCGCGGAGAGATCCAGGAGCACGAGTTTCGGAATGGGACTCAAGCCGCGCGCCTTGTTCACCATCATGTCGCGAACATGATCGATGTTAAAATAATACAATGCAGACTCAGGCCTGCAGATCAAGATTCCGGGAACGATCTCGTTATCGCTATGCCTGGCCAAGTCCGAGTACCGACGGGTGTCGGGAATACGTCCGAGGAATGCCACGTGCGGACGCGAGGCGCGGCGCAGCAGCTGAATCAGCGAAATCACCGCGCCTATCAACACACCGCGCAACAGGCCCGATCCCAGCACACCCAGCAGCGCGGCGATGGCCACCACGAACTCAGGACGATAGTATTTCCACAGCCTCTTCAGCGCCTCCACTTTGAAGAGACCGGCGACGGCAAAGAGCACAATCGCGGCCAGCACCGGCTGCGGCAGATCGTGGAGCAGGCCCGAAAAGAAGAGTGTGATGACCAGTATGATGAGCGCTGCAATGAGTCCGGAGATCGGAGTCTTTGCCCCGGCATTCTCATTCACCAGCGACTGTGACATGCCACCGCTGACGGGAAAGGAGCGCCCCAGTCCCGCCGCAAGATTGGAACCCGCGAGTGCAAGCAATTCCTGATTTCCATCAAAGCGGCCTCCATGCTTCGCACAGAACATCCGGCCGATGGCCGCAGTCTCCACGGAGCCAATCATGAAGCACGCCAGCGCGAGAGGCAGCAACTGGTTCACCTCCTGCCAGGATACATGAGGCAATCCCGGCATGGGCAGCCCCTGTGGCACGGTGCCCAGCATCTTCACCCCCCGAGCTTCCAGGCCGAAGAGCCCGGCGGCCATGATGCCGGCGATCACGACGAAGAGCGCCACCGGTTTGTGTTTGAGATAGATCTTCCCCAGCACCATCGCCGCCAGTGCCAGTAAACCAATCGTGAGTGCGGCCATGTTCGTCTCGCCAAGATGGGAGAAGAAGTGACCCGCACGCTCCCAGAAGTCTCCGTGGCTGCCTTTGAAACCGAAGAGCTTGGGCAACTGCGTGGATGCGAGGAAGAGGGCGAGGCCCGCCTTGAACCCAATCATGACGGGGTCCGAGATGAAGTGCACAAACGCACCGGCCTTCAGAAGCCATCCCAGAAAAGCCAGCACAGCCACGATGAGCGCGGTACACGCCGCCAGCGCTGAATAGCGTGCCACATCCCCTCCTGCAATGGTCCCCAACGATGCTCCCACGAGCAGCGAGATGGCTGAAGTCACCGTGATGGCTGTGTGCCGGGAACTGCAAAACAACCAGAACACAAGCCCCGAAAACAAGCACGCGTAGAGCCCTGCCTCCGGTGGCAGATTTGCCAGCGAGGCATCACCGATGCCTGCTGGCAGCAAGTAGGCCGCCAGCGTGACGCCCGCCAGCACATCCTGTTTGAGCCACTCACGCCTATACTCCCGAATCCAGCGGAGACCGGGCAATATCGACGCGGTCGGTGGGGCATTCATGGAGCGCACAGGTCTGGCCAGGCTCTACCGGCGTGATGGTCCATCACTTCTCCGCGAGCAGTTCCTTCTTCGTCGCGGCGAGTGCCTTCAGCTTTTCCTTGTCCACCTCAGGATAATGCAGGTCCAGGGACGCAAGCGCATCGATGAGCGCGGCAGCGACCACCACGCGAGTGTACCACTTGTTGTCCGCCGGCACCACATACCACGGCGACTCCTTGGTCGCCGTTTCGCGGATGGTCTCCTCATACGCGTGCATGTAGTCCTTCCAGTATTTTCTCTCCGCGGCATCGGAGCTGGAGAACTTCCAGTTCTTGTCAGGATTGTCGATGCGCTCCAGGAAACGCTTCTTCTGCTCGTCTCGAGAGACGTGGAGGAAGAACTTCCGCACAATGGTGCCATTGTTCGCAAGGTAGCGCTCAAACGAGCGAATGTCCTTGAACCGGTTGTCCCACACGTCCTTGCCGAGGAGTTCCTCGGGAACCTTCTGCTTGCCCAGTATCTGCGGATGCACCCGCACAACCAGGGTCTCCTCATAGTAGCTGCGGTTGAAAATGCCAATGCGCCCGCGCTCCGGCAGATGCTTCTGGCAACGCCACAGGTAGTCATGATCAAGGTCCTCGGATGAGGGGGCCTTGAAGGACGCCACCTGGCACCCCTGAGGATTGATGCCACTCATCACGTGTTTGATGGCGCCATCCTTGCCAGCGGCATCCATGGCCTGGAAAATCAAAAGCACACTCCAGCGGTCCTGCGCATAAAGCATGTCCTGCAACTGGCACAGGGCGGATATCCCTGTCTTCAGCGCCTCCTTGGCCTGGGGCTTGCTCTCCGAGGTAAGATCTCCGGTATCCCCGGGGTCGACATCCTTCAGACGAAACTTGCCACCATCCGAGATGCGATATGGCTCGGAAATCTTCCGGGCGCGCTTGATGAGTTCTTTCAGCTTCATGGTTGGTATGGTGGGTTCAGCTTACAATGACGAAAGAGCTAGTACCGGTGGCTGCGCCGACTGCGGCGATGTCCTCGCCTGGCCGCCACTCGGACATACACCGGATACAAACCGAGAAGCGCGCACCAGAGCAGGAACCACGTTTGCTGTCTTGATTTGGGATTCAGTTTCATGACGTCCTGGATTATGGAAGACCGCCCCCTTGAAGGGAGAACCGAAATGTCCTTAATGAAGCAAGGGAAGCTGAAGATCTTATTTGCTGGTGGTGCTGAATCCCCCGCCCAGCGCGAGGTGCAGATTCACACGCTCGCGCAAGCGCGCCGCACGAATCTTGGTGAGCTCAATCTTGGCGGCAAGATTTTCTCCAACGAGACGCAATATGGTAAACATATCCGAGTGCCCCTCATCGAGCTGCTTCCTGCCGAAGGTGATGGAGTCGCCGCTGCTGGAAACCATGTCTTCCAGCGCGGACTGGCGCCGGCGCAGGTGGTACTCGCTGTCCAGCGTGTCTTCCACGTCCTCAAAGGCACGCAATGCCGTGGCCGTGTAATCATGAGCTGCCGCGCGCTGCTCTGCGGTGCGCAGGTCTTGTGCGGCCTTCAATTCCCCCCCGAAGAAGATGGGCTGTACCACGCCCGCGGCGAGACTCCAGTTCACCGCATCCAGCACGCCTACTCCATCCAGATCCGCGCTGGCCGCACCACCGACGGCACTGACGGCCAGACGTGGCAATCTCGCAGCCTTCGCCTCATGCACACGATGGAAGGCCGCCGCAAAGTGGCGTTCCGCCGCAATGAGGTCGGGACGCCGCTCCAGCAGTTCCATGGGCATGCCGGTGGGCACTGGGCGTAGTGAGCTCGGGAAGCTGCTGCGAAGCCTCTTCTTGCCGGCAGGATAGTAGCTCGTCACCACCTCGATGGCGCGGATGGCCTTTGAATGCGCAGCCTCCGCCGCATAGAGAGTGTCTCTTGCGGCTGCAGTGCGTGACTTCACCTGCGCAAGTTCGTAGTCACTGGAGAAGCCTTGATTCTTGCGCACATCCGTGAGCTTCAGATAGTCCTCGTAGAGCTTGAGCGTCTCGCGCGCATTTGCGGCTTGCTGGGCAGCCTCGATGGCGGAGAAATACGCGCGGGCCACCTGCGCCGCGAGGGATTGCCGCGCATATTCGTAGGTGGCTTCCATCGCGAGGCTGTCGGACTTTGCAGCAGCTTTTCTGGCGCGAATGCGGCCCCACACGTCTGCCTCCCACGTGGCTCCGATCCCCAGACCGTAGGTCCAGCGTTGTGAGGAGGAATCCTCACTCCGTGTATCGGAACTGCCGCCTGTCAGATCGAGACCAAAGGAACCCAGGCTCGCGGGATCAATGCCGCGCCCCAGATCCCCATCCAGCTCCATACCTTGGCGCTCGCCCAGTCCCTTGAGTCCCACACGAGGATACAGGGCTGCCGCAGCAATGCGTACCGCGGCACGGGAAGCCTCCACGCGCTCCGCGGCGGCTTTCAGATCCGGATTGCGGATGATCGCATCCTCCACGATGCGCGTGAGTTCCGGATCATTGAAGGAGCGGATCCAGTCAGGCGCCACACGCCCCTTGGCATGGCTGGCACTGAAGGAGCCCGGCACCTGGGAGCGCGCGTACTCGGTCAAGATATCGCCGCCCACGGGGGGCTGCTTGAGAGCACAGCCCGTGAATACAAGACACGGCAATGCGCAGGTAAAGACGGCTTTCAGTTGCATGTGAAGAGCGTCGGAAGTCTGGGAGATCAGTGCAGTTTGAAGACGAACCAGTCGAGCTTCGTGGACACGCGGACAAAGACCTTGCGGACAATGTGAATCATCTTGCCTTTCTCTGTGTAGATAGCGCCGGCACCCACCGCACCTGCAGCAAGGAAAAGTTCCTTGTCCTTGGGCTCAACCAGAAGCCGGACCGCGATGCGGTCATCAAGATACCTAAGCCCCGATGTGGTTCCCAGAAAACCGCTGATGGGCATCTGGCCTTGGGCAGTGGCCCACATGATGGAATCCACCTTGCACTTGATGATTCTGTCTGGGTAGGACTGGAGGAAGATTTCCGCTTCGTCTCCGGGCTGGACATACCGCAGCTCGTTCTGGTGATAGAATGCGAGAACCCAAGGATCGTCTTCCTGGATAAAGCTCATCACGGCATTGGCGGTGACCGTCGACGCGCGCACGCCCGGTTGAAGCGCCAGGTTTGTGACGCGTCCGTTGGCCGGCGCGAGATGGGTGGTGCCGTCAAGATCGTATCGCGCCGCAATGAGATCGGCCTCAGCCTTGGCAATCTGGGCCTTGGCTTGGGCGACTTCGTCAATCTCCCCAGCTTCAGTGCGAGCGTCGATTTTCTGTTTGATTTTTGATTCGATGGCCTTGGAGCCAGATATCTGACTCTGGAGGTTGGCGACGTCGGTTTCCGCCTGTTCCTGTTCGGCGCGCTTCCCGGCTCCGCTAGCAGCAAGGACAGTGTATTGCTCGACACGTTTCTTGGACAGATCGAGACGCGCATTGAGAGCAGCGGTCGCGGCTTGCGCATTTTTCAATTCATCATCGAGTCCACGCTGATAAGCCTGGGCGGTGATCAGACCGACCTTGAGCTCCGCAAGTTTGGCTTCGGCCGCCTTGACAGCCTGCTCGAACGGAACGGGATCGATCTTGAAAAGGACATCGCCCTTCTTGATGGGCCGATTGGGCTCAATGGGCACCTCCGTGACCTGACCGGTCACACGGGGCACGATGGGAATCACATAATTCATGGCGCGCACGTCATGCGACGAGGGCGCCACGATGTTCATGAACAGAATCAGCACCGTCAGCGCGAAGATGGGAATCGTGACCACGATGACCTGGCTCGTGATGTTCCACGGAAGTAGCTTGAACTTGAAAAAGATCAGCCAGACAATAATCGAATAAATGATAAGCAGGATGAGTTCCATTAGGCTTGCCCTCCCTTCTTCTTGTCTTCTTCCTTCTCTTCCTTTTTGCCGTGTCCGTGTCCCACGGTCTCATCCACGTCGGTGCCGTAGGCAGCCTTGTAGAGCACGGGTTTGGAGTAGGCCCAAAGCCAGGCGAAGGGCCACAGCAGGCCGCCAAACACGAGCGAAAGCAGGCACATACACTGGATGGCCCTTGTCTGCGGATGCTTTTTCTTTTCTGCGATCTTCTCTGGCAGGATGTGTACCAACCAGAACGCCACAATGCCGATGATGGGCGCAAGGATGATAGCCACCCATGAGATGCCATTGGCAATGGCGTCCAGAGTTTCCCCGTGGAAGAGGGAGGCATGCGCCTGCGCGGGTGAAGCCACCCACGCAAGCATCACGAACGGCCACGCGAAGACGCGGGGCCGGAAGGACATGGTGGATCCGGGTGGGTTCCGGAACGTCTCTCGAAAGGTATTCATGAAGTGACGCGGAGATGATGGTCAGGGTTTGAACGCCAGCCGAACGGCTGGCCCATACTCATCCATCCGGGGTCTGGAATGCTATGGGCCTTTGGTCCTATGGAGCTCCCGGTGTTCTGCCCAAATTCGTTCATTTGCTGGAGCTTCCACACCCATCAATCCAGGTGATTGGCTCTGCGTCTGCGGACCCAAACAGCCTCCAGTGCGCAAAGCACCAGCCCCACCACCGCACTGGCCACCAGCATGATCATGACCTCGGAATTTTCAGACACCCCTGCCGCGGGGACCATCGCAGCGCCGAAGTTTCGCGCCGATACGCACAGCGACTGCAGTCCACGAAACTCTGGCCACGCCCCGAGAACCAGCCACGAGACAATAAACAACCCTGTCGTGTGCAGCATCGCGGCCGCAATGGCTCCTGTGCCAATCACTGCGAGAAGACCAGATACATTCAGCACCACCAGCAGGACAAACAGCAGCACCAGACTGATGCTGCCAATCCGGCCGAACACCGGGGCGCAAGCGGCCGCCACACGCGGGAATAGCACCCTGGCAATCATCCCCATGCCAAGCGGCAGCAGCAGCAACAGCAGCATGGGCTGTGCAATCATCCACGAATGCGCATGAAAACCGGGAATCATCCACGGCAGCACAACGGGCATGAAGAGAACCGTTCCCACTGTCAGCATCACCATCAAGGCGGCCGCTGGAATGAGCGGCTGGTGTGCCAATTCGGCCAGCTTTGGCAGGAAAGGGGCTCCTGCGGCCACTCCCAGCAATAGAAGTCCCGCGGCATGACCGGGGCGCAAAGGGATGACCGCTGCAATCCCCCATGCCAGCAGCGGAGCCAGCATGAAATTCAACATCAAGGCCGGGATGACAAGGCTGGGCACTCTCAGCGGCTCGAGCAACGCGCGCAGCTCAAGACGCATGCCGATGCCAGCCATGCTGCAGATGAGGAATGCCTGAAGCGAAATTTGCTGAATCGTGTGGAGAAGCGTCATCAAATTTCCCCTCCATGTCAGATTTCCAGTCAGGCTCCGCGCACACGGACGCCTCGTTCACGGCAGTTCTTGTCCTGCCAGCCAGGTGCGTCGGTTTTCTTCAATAATCGCCACCGCTTCCTCGATGCTGCTCACACAACGTGGAATCTCAAAGTCCACCTCGCTCGCCAGCTCCCTGCCATCCTGCAGCATATTGCGGCGTCCCCAGTCGATGAGTTCGCCCCACATCTTTCCCACCACGATGAGCGGCACATTGTACAAACGCCGTACCTGCAGCAGCTGCCAGGCCAGAGAAAGCTCCAGCAAAGACCCAATTCCTCCCGGGGCGACGATGAACGCATCTGACACCAGCATGAAGTGATGCAGCCGCGAAAAAAACGTGCCGTGGGCATACGCCTGCCCCACGAAGGAATTGATCTCCTGCTCGAAAGGCAGGTCGACACGAATGCCCACAGACCGATGTGAGGCATTCGGCGCTGCTGCTCTCGCGCCTTCGTTGGCCGCTTTCATCAGTCCAGGGCCGCCACCGCTGATGATATCGCATCCCAGCCTTGTGAGTTGGGTTGCGAGTTCCTTCACACCTTCATAGGCTGGCGTGCCCTCTGACAGACGCGCGGAGCCAAAGATGGTGACACGGTAGTTTTGCCGCGAGCTCCGGCGCAATCGCGTAAGCGAGTTCACCACCTCCCACAGTCCCATCACGGCATCGTGCAGCACCTTTGAGGCGGCATCTTCATCCCGGAGGGATACGGCGTCAGACTGACCGAAGGAAGGAATGGATTGATTCATGATTCGGCAGGATTGGAAGGTAAAAGGGCGCGGAGCACCACCAGCGAGCGTGCTCTCAGGGGAAACTCATCCATCTGGGCATAGGTCAGTGGCTGCTCCTTGGGCCGCCCTGTGTCGAGTATGGAGGTCCACTTCACATCCCGGCGGCGCGAGCCCAGCCGGAACGCGATGTCCTCGTGATGAGCGTTGAAAAGAATCGCGAAGGAGCCGCCCTGAATACGCTCTCCTTGCAGCCCGGTTTCGTGAATCTGATTCCCCGGCAATACCACCCCAAGACTGCGTGCATAGCCGCTGTTCCAGTCTGCATCATTCATCTCACCACCATCCGGCTTGAGCCAGTAGATGTCCTTGATGTCCGCACCGTGGATGGGACGGCCCTGGAAGAATTTTCGGCGACGGAATACAGGCTGCGTTTTGCGGAGTTGGATCAGCTCGCGCGTGAACTCTAGCAACGAGACCTGTGCTTCCGTATGATTCCAGTCGAGCCACGCGATCGGACCGTCCTGGCAGTAGGCATTGTTGTTGCCATGCTGTGTCTGGCCAAACTCATCCCCGGCCAGCAACATGGGAACACCCTGCGAAAGGAACAGCGTCGTGAGCAGGTTCCTCTGTTGTCGCGCACGCAGCTCAATCACTTCCGCATCCCCAGTCGGGCCTTCCGTGCCGCAGTTCCAGCTGTCGTTGTCATTGGCGCCATCGCGGTTCTCTTCGCCGTTCGCCTCATTGTGCTTGTGGTTGTACGAGACGAGGTCTCGCAGCGTGAAGCCGTCATGCGCAGTGATGAAGTTGATGCTGGCCCCGGGCCGCCGCCCATTGCTCGCATAGAGATCACTGCTTCCTGAGAGGCGCGAGGCAAACTCCCCCACGGTGCCACCATGCCCCTTCCAAAAGCGACGCACGCAATCGCGATACTTCCCGTTCCACTCCGTCCAGAGCACCGGAAAATTCCCCACCTGGTAGCCATTCGGCCCAAGATCCCACGGCTCTGCGATGAGCTTCACCTGGGACAGCACGGGATCCTGATGGATGATATCAAAGAAAGAACCCAGCCTGTCCACCTCCCACACATCCCGCCCCAGGGCGCTGGCCAGGTCAAAGCGAAAGCCATCCACATGCATCTCGCTTACCCAGTACCGCAGCGAGTCCATGATGAGCTGCAGGGTGAATGGATGCGAGACGTTCAGCGAATTCCCACACCCAGTGAAGTCCACGTAGTGCGCGCGATTGCTGGTGAGGCGGTAGTACGCCGCATTGTCGATGCCACGCAGCGAGAGTGTGGGTCCCTGCTCATTTCCTTCCGCAGTATGGTTGTACACCACATCGAGGATCACCTCGATGCCCGCCGCATGCAGCGCCTGCACCATGGCCTGGAATTCCCGCACCGCGCCCTCCGGTCCGCTCGCGGCATAGCGCGGATCCGGCGCCAGAAAGCCCAAGGTATTGTATCCCCAGTAGTTCCGCCGCCCACGCTGCGCGAGGAAGTGCTCATCGATATGGAAATGCACCGGCAGCAATTCCACCGCCGTGATTCCCAGACGCTGCAAATACTCAATGGCCGCAGGCGATCCGAGTCCTGCATAGGTGCCCCGCAAGCGCTCCTCCACACCGGGATGACGCATGGTGAAGCCCTTCACATGCACTTCGTAGATCACCGTCTCGTGCCACGGAATGCGCGGCGGACGATCGTTTCCCCAAGAGTACTTGGCGTCCACCACCCGTGCGAGCGGTGCATGAGCGGCTGAATCTTGTTCGGGGTCCAACACTGCCGCATCCCAGCGCAGGTCACGCGCGACGCACCGCGCATATGGGTCCAACAACACCTTGCGAGGGTTGAAGCGATGCCCTCCCTGCGGCGCATCAGGTCCATGCACACGGTAGCCATAGATCTGACCTTCACGCACGTCAGGAAGTTGACCGTGCCACACGTGTCCCGTCACTTCCGGCAGTTCGACGCGGGCACTCTCCACGCTTACCTCAGGTGAATCGAACAGGCACAGCTCCACCTTGGTCGCATGTTCGGAGAAGAGTGCGAAGTTCACCCCCTCCTCCGCCACGGTCGCCCCCAGTGGGAACGGTTTGCCAAGCCAGACCCGCGTTTCCTTCATGACATTTCCTCCCGGCAGCCTGCTGCCATCGCCTCGCGGAATCAGCGGGGCTTCTGCTGCTGCAAGATTTCAGAGAGAATCTTCAAACCCGTCTCCTGCAAAATTCCCACGCCGCTGCCGGGAATGAACCAGATGCCGCGATTGTGCTCCTTGCAGTAGAGAATGCCAATGCCATCATCTGTCGAGGCACGGAAATACTTGCTGTCCGGATGCTCGTCCAGAAACTGGAAGAACTGGTGCCTCCAAGGGTGATCCAGGAAGGGAAACAACTGTTCCCCCATGGCGCGCAACTCCTCCAGCGTAGCGGGCTGAATGGTGGCCGCGATTGCCTGACGGCGCGACTCGTTTACAGAACTGGGATCAAGAAGGGACATGGTGCGATTTCTGTGATGATGTTGCTGTTGCCGCCATCTTGTTCGTCTCACACATCATGTGCCATCAGACCTTGGTCCTACCAAGGGTATATGGTCAGAAACTGATTCCATAGTTGAAGATGACGCGGAAGTCCGTGAGATCATCACCCGTGCCACCACGCTCATCCACGAACGCATAGCGCAGGCGGATGGAGAGCCCCTTCAGCGTGCCCTCCGGCGGTGCCCACTGGAGATTGAAGTCATACTCATCCCGGGCATACTGGTTCGACGGGTCCGGATCGAGCCCGTGCACCCACAGGGCATAGGCGCTCAGGCCCTTCACCCATGGGAGATCGTATCCCGCGCGGAACATGACTGCACTCTCACCGTCACGATTGAAGTCCTCCACCTGCACTGCCGTGTATCCGGGATAGCCGCTCCAGGGAGTCTGTGTTGCCGTGTCTCCACTGACGTTCGTATAGGCCACGGTGAAGAGCGCATCTCCCACCGGAAGCTCCGCCTTCACGCCAAACTGCCGTGCCGTCGTTCCGTCATCGAGCAACAGGTCATCCCCCACACTCCGCTGATCCACATACTGCACCGCGAATCGCGGCTTCAGCTCCTCACTGATGGTCACCTGCAGCTTCGCCTCCGTGTAGGCAATGTTGATGATGTCCGGACTGAAATAGTCGATGGCACCGAAAGAGAAGTCCCCCTTCTTATACAATGCACCGGCCGTGTACACTCCCCTCTCCGCCTCTGAGCCGGCATCGACAGACATGGAGACGAATTCATCGGAGTTGCGGTCCTTGATGGCATCGAAATAGCCCACCCCGTAGTTGAGAGTGGCCCCGTCACCTCCCAGTTCCGTCTTTCCCTGGAGGACAATCGCCTCAAAGGTGTTGGGCGTCATCCGTGAATCATTCTTGTTGATGAAGGGCGTGTCGTATTCCTTGCGTCCCACATACAAGTTCAGGCTGTCGGTGAATCGGATGTCCGCATAGAGCTCACCGAGCACTTCATAGCTCGATTGGCCGGGACCCAGGATGAGCGTGCCGTCCTTGTCCTCGTCCCCGTGCAGTTTCTGGGAGGTATAGCCTGTTACTCCGATGGCGAGGTGCTCAAAGAAGTAACCCGTCTTCATCCCGGCCCATCCACCAAGTGCGAAAGCCTCACTCTCCGAGCCGTCGTACTTGTCCCGGTCAAAGTACATGGACCGGACATTGATCTTGAACTGGGTTTCCTCGATGGCATGACGCCGCGCCCGGGCTCTCCACTCACTTCCCTTCCACTCGAAGGAGTCTTCCAGTGTGGTCTGTCCCTGCTCGGTCGAGCTTTCCGCTGCGGCGGGAGCCATGCTGGCTGAGAGGGTCAGTTGCTCTGGAGCAGCCGTGGTAGTGGCAGAATCTGCGGCGACTGCCGCAGGCGATGCTTGGTTCTGGCCAATGACTTGCTGTATGCCGGTCCATGACATCATCAGCAGGATGCCTTGCGTCAGGAAACCCAGTGCTCGTGCGCGACGGGAGAATCTCACGGTTGAGGTCGAGTGGAATTGAACGTGCCCGCCCGAGGGAGTTCAGGCGGTTCCATGCCACGAAACATTGGAAGGTTTGGCAAGGGGCCTCCATCGGACCTTGGTCCTATGAAATTAAAACATGGTTGCCATTGGCCCAGCCAGACATTACTCCACGCGAATGCAAATTTTTCGCAACCTTTTCTTGTTTAAACAGTTTTTCATGACTTCATCAGACTGAGGCACTTTATGAATCGATATTTGAGTGCCAGTTTCAGAAAATTCCCATAGTTATAAACGTGGGTGTCAGCCTTGACATTCGACCGTCATTCGGAAAAAATACTCCATCTGATTGGACCCCTCCCATGTCCAACGAGCCATCAACTCAAAGGTCATCCCCCTCACCGTCCAGCGGACTGGTGTGCCTGGTCGATGATGACGGATTGGTACGCCGCGGTCTGGAGCGCCTCCTTCGCTCTCACGCCATGAAGGTGGAAGGCTTCAGTTCGGCGAAGTCCTATCTCTCGTGGTTGGACAGTTCCACCATTGAGGGGCCATGCTGCCTGGTACTGGATGTATGCATGCCGGGGCTGGACGGACTTCATCTCCAAAAGGCACTGGCGGATCATGGCGTGCCCATCATTTTCCTCACCGGGCACGGCGATGTGCCCACCTGTGCCGCCGCTATGAAAGCAGGCGCGGTGGACTTCCTCACCAAGCCTGTGGAGGAAGAGAAGCTCATGACCGCCATTGGCCTCGCGCTCAAGGCGTCCATCTCCAGCCGGAGGGAAGCCCACGAGCGAGTAGCTGCACGCTCCCGCTACCAATCCCTCACACCTCGCGAGATTGAGGTCATGTCCTGCGTGATCGCAGGGATGCTGAACAAGCAGATTGCAGACCACCTCGGTGCCGCGGAAAAGACCATCAAGGTGCACCGTGGCCGTGTGATGGAAAAGATGGGGGTCTACTCCGTGGCCGACCTCGTGCGCGCGGCCCAGGCAGTCGGCATCACCCCATTCGAAGTCTCCTCGCCTGCATGAACCCCGCGGTCACTCCGAAACCGACCGCATCATCCTCCATAGGTGATGCCTTCGGGAGTTCCATGAATGATCTCCTGCAGGTACGGGCCGCACTCGATGAGCACTCCATGGTGTGCACCACGGACAGCCAGGGATGCGTGACCTATGCCAACAACCGATTCTGCGAAGTTACCGGCTACAAACGGGAAGAGTGGCTGGGGCAGGACTACCGCATGATCGACCCCGGGTGCCACACCCCGGAGTTTCTCAGGTCCGTATGGCAGACGATTTCCCTCGGCTCGGTGTGGCGCGGAGAGATTCAGGGCCGCGCCAGGGATGGCTCCGGCTTCTGGGTGGCCTCCACCATCATTCCCGTCCTTGGAGCTGACGCCAGCCCGCGGGAATACCTCGCCGTCTGCCAGGACATCACAGAGCACAAGAAGCTACACGCAGAGATGGAGGTGCGGCAGCAGTTGCAGCATCTCCTAGCGGATCTCTCCACCCAGTTTGTAGCGCTGGCGGATGATGAAGTGGACAACACCATCCTGCGTACGCTGAAGCAGATTGGAGAGTTCATGGAGCTGGATCGGGCCACACTCTGGCAGATCGAGGATGACAAAGCCGGACTGCAGCTCACCCACCACTGGCAGCGCGATGGCGTCCCTTTACCGCCGGAGCGCTTCCAGACTGAAAGCAGCGTTCCCTGGGCTCACGGGAAGCTGCTCGCCGGTGATAGCTTCCACTTTGCGAAGCTGAGCGACCTGCCTTCAGAGGCGGACAGTGATATGCAGGTGCTCCGCCACCTTGGCTCGAAGTCACTGGTATGCATTCCCCTGCTGGCCACCACACGTCCATTTGGTGCTCTCGTGTTTGCCACGGTACGGGCAGAGCGCACCTGGACGCTGGATGAAATCACCGAGCTGAAATTGGTGGCACAGATCATTGCCAACGTGGTGGGCCGCCGCCGTGCTGAGGAACGGGCGGAGCAATTGCGTGTGGAAATCGCCCACAGCGCGCGCGCTTCGATGCTCGGCGAGCTTGCGGCGGCGCTGGCGCATGAGTTGAACCAACCACTCACTGCGATCCTGAGCAATGCCCAGGCCGGGCGCAGGTTCCTTTCAGCGGGCGCTGCGGAGCCTGAGGAAGTGGGCGCGATATTGGATGACATCGTGCGCGACGGCCGGCGTGCCGGAGGTGTGGTGCACAACCTCCGTGCCATGCTGAGCAATGCCTCGCCGCCACGAGAGGATTGCAGCCTGAATGAAATCATCCATGAAGTCGCCGAGTTCCTGCACAGCGAGCTGGTGGTGCAGGGCATTGAGCTGGAGCAGCACCTGGAGCCTGACCTCCCTCCCGTGCACGCCGTGCGCGTAGAGATGCAACAGATCCTGGTGAATCTACTGGTGAACGCCGTGCAGTCCATGAGGGAGGCACCCGCCGAGCGGCGTCGCATTGACATCCGTACCCGCAAAGGCGGCACCAAAGTCACCGTGGAAGTGCGTGATCACGGCTGCGGCATCCCCATCCAGCACTTATCCTCGATCTTCCACCCCTTCGTCACCACCAAGCAGGGCGGGCTGGGCATGGGTCTCTCCATTTGCCGGCGCATGATTGAAGCCCACTCCGGCTTCATCGCGGCGTGCAATCATGAAGATGGGGGCGCGGTGCTCGCCTTTTCTCTGCCCATTGCTGACTCGTCCATACCTGTCATGACGGAATCGCGCACTTAGTGTTCCGGCGTGATGACATCGTATCCAAGGATGAAATGAAGCTGTCGACGGAGGACGGTTTTCTGGCTCCTGCAAAAGGTGCAAAGCAATCACTTGCCTCGCCATACGGCCATGTACGACCTAGGTCCGATGGTCCCGAGAGCAGAGTTATCGAAGAGTATGAGGCGTCAGACCGTCAAGCCATGCTGGCCCCGCCCATCCAGATTTATATTGTCGATGATGAACCCTCCGTGCGGGCGGCCTATGCGCGCTTGGTCCGCTCGGCGAAGATGGAGCCGCGTACCTTCTGCACCGTCGAGGAGTTTTTGAGCACCAATGTCTCGGACGACCACGCCTGCATTATCTCCGACATCAAGATGCCGGGCAGCAGCGGCCTAGCCCTTCCGGGCCTCCTGGAAAAGGCGGGACGCCATGTGCCGGTCATCTTCACCACAGCTCATGATACACCAGAGACGCGCGAGACAGCCCAGCGAGCCGGTGCTGCAGGCTTCTTCCGCAAACCCGTGGATGGCCAGGCGCTCCTCGACGCCATTGAATGGGCACTGAGCAAGCCACCCAATCATTCGGTGGCCCACTGATCGTGCCAACGTCCGCATGCTCACAAATCTGCTGATCGCCTGGTGCCTCATGGCCTTTTGTGTGGGAATACATTCGGTGGGCCTCACATATCTCCTCCGCTGGCTCCGCAAGCAGCCCTCCTTCGCGAAGCAGCACGTCTGGACTGCTGTCTGGATTCTCGTGCGCGTGGCAGGCTGGACCATCCTGCTGCACCTGATTGAGATCTCCCTCTGGGCGCTCCACTATGCCTGGGCGGGCGCCATGCCGGACCTCACCACCGCGGCCTACTTCAGTGTCGTGACCTACACCACCACCGGCTATGGCGATCTGGTACTACCCCAAGACTGGCGGCTGGTGGGCGGCGTGGAATCCCTCACCGGCATCCTGATGTGTGGCCTCTCCACCGGCATGTTCTTCGCCGTGTTCTCCGAGATCTTCATCCAAAACCGGGGGAACAATTCTGCTGCCACTTGAACGGTGAACGCAACTCCCCAAAACTCATGCAGCCCCGTCGCTCCTTTTGGTCCGCTGAACTGAAAAGGCTGCTCGCGCCCCTCATCGCGGCACTCGCTCTGGTATCATGCGCAGGTCTGCCTGACACTTCGGGCCGTGAGCAGTCTTTCGCGCGAAAAGACACTGCTGACACCAGGCTGGCTCATCTCGCCCGGCAATTCACCGCGGGTCATCCGGGCGACACCGGCGTGCATGCCCTGGCTAAAGGACCTGATGCCCTGGCTGCGCGGCTGGCCCTGGCGGACCTCTCGGGAAAAAGCCTGGATGTGCAGTACTACATCTGGCACAGCGATGCCTCCGGGGTCCTCCTGGTCACGAAACTGCTGCAAGCAGCTGACCGCGGCGTGAAGGTGCGCATGTTGCTGGACGACCTGGGCACCATGGCATCTGATGAGGGACTGCAGGTGCTGGAGAGCCATCCCAACATCGAAGTGCGACTCTTCAACCCCGTAACGCTGCGCTCCTCAAGGATGCTGGGGGCATTGCTCGACTTCCAGCGCGCCAACCGCCGGATGCACAACAAGACCTTCATCGCGGACAACCAGGCGGCAATCGTCGGCGGCAGAAACATCGGCGACGAATACTTCGGCGCCCACGGGGACATGAATTTCGCCGACCTCGATGTCATCGCGGTGGGACCGGTGGTGCATGAAGTATCTCGACAATTCGATGCCTACTGGAACAGCACGTCCTCCATCGGCATCGGTGCTATTTCTACCAAACGTGTGACACCGGAGCAACTCGCCGCACGCCGCACTGCATTCGAAGACAAACATGTGCAGGCCCAATCATCACCAGCTCTGGTCGCTGTAGCAAGGAACCCCTTGGTTTCACGGCTCAAGAACGGCAATCTGCCCTTCCTACCAGCACATGCCTGGGCTGTGTACGATGACCCTGAAAAGGTCACGTCCGCTGCCGGGGATCGCTCCACCCACCTCGCTCCGAAGCTTCGCTCAGTCATCGATGGGACGCAGAGCACGCTGTTTGTCGTGTCGCCCTACTTTATCCCTGAAAAGCAGGGTGTGGAACTCTTCCGCTCGCTCCGGTCTCGGGGAGTGCGTGTCATCATCCTCACGAATTCACTCGCCTCCACCGATGTGGCTGCCGTTCATGCGGGCTACAAGCGTTATCGCAAATCACTGCTGCGCTCCGGAGTCGAAATCTACGAGCTCAAGCCTGGCGCCGCTCCCCGTGCGGGCGGCACCGGGGGCTCCTCCCCATTTCGCGGCTCGAGCAGGGCCAGCCTGCACGCCAAGACCTTCACCTTTGATGAACGCACCACCTTCATCGGCTCCATGAATCTCGATCCGCGTTCGCTTCGATTGAATACCGAGGTCGGGGTTCTCATCGATTGTCCACCACTCGCCTCCGAACTCACACGAAAGAGCCTGCAAGGCCTCAGTCGGCAGGCGTACAAGGTGCAACTCGAGGGAGATAAACTCGTCTGGCTCTCCATCGAGGATGGGGATGAAATCCGCTACACCACCGAGCCAGAAACCAGCGCCTGGCAACGTATGAAAGTCACCCTGCTCGGTTGCCTGCCGATTGAGGGTCAGCTTTGACCTGTTCGTATCTGCAAAAGCGGATCACCGGATACGACTAATGGCCGATGGAGAATGCCGCTGCGCCTGGCGAAGATGGCGCGACTCAGAACATGTTTGTTGTGAGGCACCATTCCACTTTCCTCGACGTTCCTATTCTCTACCATCATCACACTATGCGATTCTTGATTATCACCACCATGCTCGCGGCGCTTCTGGGCTCCTCCCCGGCGATGGACATGCCTTCCTTCCACACCAGAGGCTCGCCCACCGGCAAGCCCACGGGTGACCTCAAGCCCGGAGAATACTGGTGGAATCCCCAGGTATCACCCAGCGGACCCGTGATGGTGCTGGTGAGCATCCCGCATCAGATGATGCACGTGTATCGCAATGGTATTCTCATCGGTCGCTCCACCGTCAGCACCGGCACCAAGGGCCACTCCACGCCCGGCGGCGTCTTCACCATTCTGGAAAAGAACAAGACGCACTACTCGAAGACCTATGACAACGCGCCCATGCCCAACATGCAGCGGCTGACATGGAGCGGCATCGCCATGCATTCCGGAAACCTCCCCGGCTATCCCGCCAGTCATGGATGCATACGCCTGCCCTATGACTTCTCCCAGCAGCTGTTCCGTATCACTGCCAAAGGAGGCACCGTGGTGGTCGGCGACGGCAAAACGCCAACTCCCTATCTTGCCTCCAATCCCGGCCTGATGCTCGCTCCCAAGGACTTCAGTCCGGAAATGCTCCGCACACAGGGAGCAAATGACTACGACTGGAAGCCGGAGCGCAGCACGAGCGGCCCCATCACCATCGTAGTAAGTGGTGCTGACAAGGCGGTGTATGTCTATCGCAATGGCAATCCCATCGGACGTGCTCCGGTCGAAATCAAAAGCGGTGGTTTTCTGGGCTCCCGCAAAGAGCTTGGCAATCACGTCTTCACCATGCTGGAGGGCGCCACCAACAAGCCCAGCTGGTGGGCCCCGGGCCGGACCGCCCGCAAGTGGATGCGTGTGACCAGCAGCGGCGCCAAGCTTGATGTTGATGACCTGGGCAAACGCCTGCGCGTGAATCCTGAATTCGCCACCAGACTTTATGACACCATTGTCCCGGGCACCACGGTCGTCGTGACGGACCAGCCCGTCGTGCGTGGCCTGGTGCGGAGCACCAAGATTCTGGAGCGTTGAGCCTCTCAGTGAGGACTATCATTCAGCAGGCCGAGAGGCAGGGATTCAGCACAGTGTCGTAAATGCGCACTGAACTGCTGCATCATGTTTCCCTACCAAAAGAACTAACCGGCTCGTACTGGAGGCATGACATGCTACATGTCCCCAGTCGAGCCGGCTATGACTGCGAATGAATCCGCTCGATTCATCCACGCATCCCCCCGAAATTACAATCCCCAGCGGCCACGCGCCTTGTCACCCACGCCTTCCCGACGATCGAGGCGGTTTTCATAGTGGTCGCCGGGACCACTCCAGTGACGGCGGTCATAACGGTTCTCCTGGCGATCGAGACGGTCTTCCGTGCGATCCACGTGCCCCGCCACACACGAGGCGAGTGTGGAGGTTGCCACGAGGACGCAGGCGAGCTGCACACATTGAATGCATTTCGTTTTCATGGTTTGTCTGGGTTGAATTGAAAAGGTCGAGACGATTGCTTGTCGAAGTCACCTCAACAGGGGCCATGCCACCTATTGCGCCTCGATGAATTTCCGGAGTTCTTGTTCATTGTCCTTGGTAAGCGAGGTCTGAATGATCCGTCCCTTCCCCGCAAAAGCCTTCAGTCCTTCCAGGACCTTGTCTGGCGTGGACTTGCGCACGAGCACAAACAGCGCAGAGGTGCCTTCTTTCAAGGTCGCTCCCAGTTCCTTCATGAACTCGTCATTGATCCCTAGATCCGTGAGCTTCCCGGAAAGTGCGCCCGAGCCGGCGCCCACAGCTGCGCCCAGCAGCGGATTGAAGAACAACATCCCAATCAGGGTTCCCCAGAAGGCCCCCCCAATCGCCCCCGTCGCAGTCAGGCTCACTGCCTGATGCAATTGCACCTTGCCCCTGGCATCACGCGTCACGACGACCGCGTCCTCCATTTCTATCAGATACTGTGCCTGCATCTTTGCGAGTGCCGCACGCATTTCAAAAGCGTCCGTTTCGTTGTTGAAGCCGATGACGATAAGGTTGCTCATGAATAAGAGAACTGGTGACAGAGGTCCAAGGTGAAAAGCGAGGGCCGCTGGGGGCGTCGCTTCGCAAAACGGCACTTTCCCAGCAGCACGTATGAGCAAGGAATTTGCCCATGCATCATCCATGTTGGCATGCGTCCACCCCGGCTTCTATGAGCCCTTGGTCGTATGAGGGTCATGCACACACCTCAGCCCCCACCATCCCACTGGTCATCTCGCGTTCACGGGCAGGTCTGGTTAGTGCCCAGTACTTTCGGCAGATGAGGCGCTCCCAGCTCTGGGAGCGCCACCGGCTCTGCGAATGAATTTCTGCACCCGTTGTCCCTTGCCTTCCGCGACATAAACAGAGCCGTCGTGGGCGACCGCGATGTCGTGCCCGAGCTGGAACTGCCCGGGCCCGGTTCCGTAAGATCCGAACGCTCTCACCACCTCGCCCGCCGCATCGAGTTCCACAGCCTTCGCACGATCGAGCTTTCCCTTGAGCTGGTCGCCTCCATCCACAGCGAAGATGTGTCCGTTCGCGGCGACGCTCACTCCATAAGGCCGCCCAATCTCGGGACCTTTCCACTCCGTGATGAAACTGCCACGTGAGTCGAAGACTTGCAGACGTGCATTGCTGCGATCACAGACAAAGACCCGCCCCTGACTGTCTGCCGCGATGCCGTGGGGAAGATTGAACTGTCCCGGTCCACTGCCCTTGGAACCCCACTCAAACTCGTAGCGCCCGGCGGCATTGAATTTCATCACTCGTGTATTGCGAAGCCGTCGCTCACGTAGAATGAGCCGTCTGGCAACACTGCGACATCTGTCGGATAGTTGAAATGTTCCTTGTCCGCCCCTGGTTTCCCCCGCTCGCCGAGCGTCAGCAAAAGGCGCCCGTCGTGACTGTACTTGAATACTTGCTGTCGCCCGACATCCGTGAGCCAGACGTTGTCTTCATAGTCCACCGTGAGCCCATGAGGCATGATAAACTCGCCCGCGCCCCATGATGCGAGCAGTTTCCCGGTACGTCCGTCGATGAAGCTGATGGTCGGCTCTTTGATGGGTTCTTCAGGAAAGGGATTGGTCCAAGCGCGGCCATTGCGGTGGAAGACAAACACATTGTCATGGGAATCAATCCCCACACCGGCACACAGGCCCAGCGACTTCCCCTCTGGCAGCGCAGGCCAGTCGCGAACGACTTCATAGCCGGAGTCTGCAGAGGCAAGGACGGCAGGCAAAAGTGCCATCATGAGGAGGAGGCGTATCATGGGAAGCGAGGGAGATGGTGGAAACGCTTCTCAAGCGACTCCCTTTTCACCTCGGACGAAGTCCCGCCTATCCCATACAGCGACATTCACACCTTGATGATCCCGCGCCGAATGGCTTCGGCAGTCGCTTGGGCGCGGTCATTCACGTTGAGCTTTTCCAGAATGTGGCTCACGTGCCGCTTCACCGTGTCCTCGGAAATCTCGAACAACGCCGCGATTTGTTTGTTGGCGTGACCGTTGGCGATGAGCGCGAGGATTTCTCGCTCACGTGAAGTGATCGTGGCACTCTGTCGCAGATTTGCGAGGCGTTGAGCGAGCTCCGCCGGCAGATATTCTCCGCCTGCGGCAACGCGCCGTAGAGCGGAGAGCAATTCATCGCGCAGGGCGGATTTTTGCACGTAGCCCGCAGCACCGGCGTCCAGCGCTGCCTGCACTTCATCGTCGCGTGCGAAGGTGGAGTACACGAGGATGCGCGCCTGCGGATCGTGGGCACGGAGCGCAGCCGTAGCCTGCACGCCGCTCAGCCCGGGAAGCTGCAAGTCCATCAAGACTACATCCGGTCGCCTGCGCTGATATGCCTGCAGCACTTCGTCACCGCGCTTTGCCTCACCGATGACCACGATGTCACTCTCGACTTCGAGTGAGGCTGACAGGCCGCTGCGCACCACAAAGTGGTCATCCACGATGAGAATGGTCAGTGGAGTACTCATGCAGAGAGAGATGCGAGGGAGATTTCCAAAGGTAATGCAATCTCCACGGTGGTCCCCTGGCCTGGGGTGGAGTGCCAACGCACAGTCGCATTGAGTTTTTCGCAGCGCTCTTCGATGCCGATGCATCCAAAGTGTCCGGCCTGGGCTCTGCGTGCCGTCGCAGGATCAAATCCGCAGCCATCATCAGCAACAGCCATCCGCAGATGCCCCTCTTCCATCTCCAGGGTGAGGTAGATATGGCGTGCGTGAGCGTGTTTCAGCGCATTGGTCACGGCCTCGCGAGCAATCATCCTCAGATGATGCACGGTAAGCGATGGCAAAGGCGGCAGGGTAGCGGATGCCTTCAAGGTGAGAGCGGGGTCGCAGCCGCAGGGATGCTCCTCCACGATGGTGCGCAAGGCCGCGGCGATATCCGCCAGCTCCGGCGCAGGCTCTCTCAACTCCGAGACGAGACTGCGCGTCTCGGCCTGCATTTGCGAGATCAAACGACGCGAGGCCCGCAAGAGCTGGCCATTCTTCTCATCAATGCCGCGCGCCTGCACGCCTTCGATCCGGAGCGCGAGACCGGTGAGCCCCTGCTCCAGCGTGTCATGAAATTCACGGGCGATCCGCTGCCGCTCTTCGAGCGTGGCTTCATGCTCGATCTGACGTCGCAGCACTCGTGTCTGCCGTCGCACTTGCTGGCGCAACGCGACAATCCAAAGGCTGGCAAGCATCACTACCAACAGCAGCACCCCCACCGCGAGCACAAGCCGTTGCGTCGTCCACCAGCCAGGCGTGTCGAGCATCGTCACATCATCGGCCACGCGGCACCGCAAGCTCACCGAGCGCGGCCGTAGTTCCACCCCTGAAGCGGTATTCGACTCGACCATGCAAATGCCCGTGACTCGCATACGCGCTCCCGCTGGCAGCTCCTTGTCCAGCGGCGGCACTCTGGCGCGGATGGTCCTGCCATGATCCTGCAACACCAGCACATCCCCCTCTTCCGCCCGGAAGTGGCCGGACAGAACCGCTGTCACCGCGACGAGATCATTGTCATGGGCGCCACGCAAAAGCTCGTCAGCACTTACTTCGACCGCAGATGGCGACTGCCCGGGCTCTTGCCGTGCAACGTTGGCGCTGACCAACGAGGCGCTGAAACGCTCCATCCTCGGGAAACCAATGACCTCGATACGGGCGCCGATGCTCAGCGACGTTGAAGGGAGGAGTTGCACACGCAATGCCGTCGCTTCATCGCGAATGAAGACCTGACCATCCGGGTAGGAGGCGAGGACCGTACCGGCCACGCGTACCCGATGCCCATCCGTACCTGACGCGCTGAAGGCAAGAAGACGGCTGCCAGAGATCACAGGCACTGCACTCTCCAAAGGCGCAGGCTCCAGCATCTGAAGACCACTCCAGTCATGCAACCACGCAATGGGCTGCACCAATTGGCGGCGCTGATTGATGCCACCCGAAGCGAGGCATTCGATACGCACCCGGCTGTCCACCAACAGACGCTCATCTGGAGGCGCACAGATGCGAACTTCCAGCACATCGCTCCCCATCGCCAGCAACAGGATGGATCGGGACTCATCCGGTGTGGCCGTCACAGTCTGCACAATGCCTTCCACGGCGACGCGCTGGAAGAAATACCGCCCCGCTGCGAAGTCCGCATAAGTGGCAGAAACGGCAGGCGGCAACTCTTTGCTCCCCTTCTTTTCATATTGGATGAGTTCAATACCGGGAAGATACGAACCCGGAATGGTCGTGCCCTTTACCGCCACCTCATCACCGACGCGCAGGCTCCGCTCATTGCGACCGAGGAAATACGTCCCGGCCGTTTCGTCCTGGATGACCACGGCTCCATTGGGACCTTCGATGAAGACCACCGTCCCCTGCAACTCCACCGGCAGTCTTCTGACTGCCGCTTCTGGAGTCAGTGAGCGCACCTCCCGTGCAGTCGTCAGCGTGGTCTCCGCACCAGAGGCTGTCGATATTCCCAGAATGGCAACAATGCAAAAACAGAGCCGGTGAACCACATTCCTGCCGGGTGCGTTCATGGAAGGATTGGGAATCATGATCGAAGGGCACTATCCCGCCGTTTGGAGGTTCGTCCAGAAGGCAACTTGAACGCGCATGTATGACCCTTGCCCCTTATTCTCTCGACTCGTCGGGGCTCTCGGCGTTGTGTGGCACGCTTCCTTCTGGGGCAGCAATTTCCGATACGAGCACTGCCGTGTCGGGAGCCTCGCCGGAATAGAACGCGAGGTAATGCGTGTCCCCGATCACGGTGGCGTTCACGTTGCCTGCATCAAACGAGATCTGACTGCCGGTAGCGATGGCATGGGAGACCGGCCACTTGAGCGGCTGGTCAAATACGCTGTCCGGGTCCACCACCCGGCGTCGCAGGATGCCGCCCTTGCCACGCTGATAGTAGTAGTTGCTTAGCAACCCGGTTTTGGTGTCAAGGATGAGACTTGGTGTGGACGCCATGACATCGCCGATGTTCGTTTTTGAGCGTGTCCACGTGGCACCGTAGTCTCTGGAGACCAGTTGAAATTGCGCTCGCTCCGAGGTGGTGCCTCCCAGCTCTGTCCGCGCGATGGCGAGGATTTTGCCATCGCCGAGGTACACCGCCGCAGGCTCCGTGGGCCACTGGGCCTTGGTCAATTTGGACTCCACGGTCGTTTGAGTCCAGGTCGCTCCATTGTCACTGCTGGTCACCGTGCCCCACGAGCTATTGGGGCCGTCACCATAGTTTCCTTCGAACCACAGTGCCATGAGCCCGACTGTGGGCACTGCGAAGACATCGGTGATCTGCATGGGAGACACAGCGAGTTTCGGCGTGGCCACGAGCGTGAAAGTCACCCCGTCCGTGGTGCGGTAGAGATCATGAATCCGCTCCGGCCCTACCCGACGCACCCAGAGGAGCATCGACCCTGCAGCATCCAGACCCTTCCCCACAGGCACCTCGCCATAGCCCGGCGTGTTGGCGACCACGGTCTCCGGTGTCCAGGTTTTTCCTCCATCCGTGGAAGTCCGCGCATAAACGGCGCGTGCGTCTTCACCAATCGTGTGTGCCTTGCCCCGGCTGTACACGCAGACCAGTTTTTCTCCGATGGCCTGCATCATCGGCCATGAGTTGTAGCCACTTACATTCTGCACCACATGTGGCTTCGCAGGAGCTTCCACTGGCGTCACCTTCACCACGGCCAAGCCCGTTGGGCTGGTGAAAGAGTCGGCGGGATCCGCAGGCTCGCGCTGCACCCGCACCCACAGAGGCGCATCTGGTTCCACCTCATAGTAGGATTCCAGCAAGATCGTCCGGGTATGAAAAGGAGCGGTGGGCAGCGGGGCACGCACCGGGTAGCCTTGGTAGTGCCGTTTCGTGAATGGCGCATCCTCCTCCATCTGCGACAGATGGACCCGATAAACGTCCTCATACTTGGGACTCGTCGCCGTGTCCGTCGTGGTCACCACAATCTCCACCTTCACGGCAGCGCAGCCACTCGGGAGACCGGTAACGAGACCAGCAACAGACTGCCCCGGAGTGCCCCCCGACAAGGACCACACCGGAATCTGTATGGACCCACTCGACATGAGCGTGAGCGAAGGCTGGCCCGTCGCGATCGACATGTTGTTGGCGGTCAGATAGACAGGTCGATCTTCGCGCCGATCTGGAATTCGGCTTTCGCTTCCTCCGGTCTTTGCCGGATGTTTGCTGTGGGGTGTGACGACAGGTTCGCTGCCCCCCAAGCAGGTTACGGTGGACACAAGCAGCGCGACATATGGAAGTTCAAGTCTCATGGCTCACGCACTCTTCCACTGGCAACTGCCCGCCGCAATTTCCATGGAATCACACGATCGTGCGCAAAAGACGGTCCACAGATCAGATGCGACCTGCGGCGCCCAATTGACTGGTCGCACAGGGTTTGACTTACGATTCCAGTACCTCTTCTCTGATCACTCGAACGGCAATCACCGCCTGCCACATGGAGATCACGATGTTGGCGATGAGCAAAGGCAGAATTTTTGAGGACAAAAACGACCCCTCCAATGGTTATCATGGATACGCCTCGACGACACCAGCATGCACGAACTCGTCATCCGCACCACGCACGGCGGCGTGGGCAGCAATCGGCTCATTCCCTCCATGCTTCATGAGTGGCGCAAACCACGCTGCGAGGCATTTGAGCCCCGGAATATCTGGTCGCTCTACAACGCATTCACTGAATCGCTCAAAGTAGGCAATCTCGCAGAGCTCCCCAACCGAACGGAAACGCTCAATGGATTGCTGGACGCCCACGTTGAGCTTGGACTCAACAGAGAGTTGTCTCAAGAACGCTTATCTTCAAAAAGGGGCCCTCCTTTAGCTATCGAAACACCAATAAGCGCTGTGAAATCAGAAAATGCGTGCTGACGCGTGTTTCACAGGTTCCCTCTGAGTAGAGTGCCGAAAAAGAGCATAAAACGCACACTTTGGCTCCTAACCGGATGGAGATGTTGGCATGGATGGAGCTATGAAGGAAGTCCAAAAAAGCTATGAAATATAATATTTCATCATACCACGGACAACATTCTTCCCAGAAACAATTTATTCCAAACTTTTCCCAGCACATCCACAAGTCCGACAGTGGTTCCACCTTGGTGGAAGTGATGATCGTGGTGGGCTTGCTCGTTTCCGTCATGCTTCCGCTGCTTGGGCTTCTCTCGATCGGATTGGAGACCGGGCAGAAGGCCGGAGTCAATGTCATCGGCTCGCGCATCACCAATCAACTCATGAGTGAGGTGCAGCAGAGTGAATGGAGTGAGCTTGACCAATGGAATGGGCGGACCGTCTATTTCGATGACCAAGGCAGTACACTGAAGGAGGCAGACTCCGCAAATCCTTCCGCCACATTTGTAGGTCGCGTGTATGTCTCCTCGCCGGGAGTGATACTGGCCACCCAATCCAGCATCGCCAATGCCATGCACCGCAAAGTCACCACCGTGGTGTGTCCAGCGATGAGTGATAGCGGCGACCGGGCTTTCAGTGAAGCACTATCCGCCCTCGAAAATGGCAAGCCCGTACCGTCCACCGTCAGGGTAGGACATGGGTTGGTCACGAACACCGGCAAGGATGCCTGAGATGAAGCACTCCCCCATAGAGAATCACCCACTCTCGGCGGCCCGCACTCAACTTGGTACAGCAAGGCCCCGCCAGGGATTCACGTTGGTGGAAATGCTGCTCAGCATTGCCATCGTTTCCATCGTGATGGTCGCGATGGCAGAAATGCTTGACGCTGTATTGAAGAACCTTTCCGTCGCCGAGTCGCGCTCCAGTCAGTTCCAAGAGTCCCAGGCCGCATTTGACAGCATCATCCGCCGCCTCTCCGCTTGTGAGATCAATCCGTACTATGATTTCGTGTACCCTGGGACTCCTCAGGATACCAGCCAGGTACCCATCCGATATGGCCTGGAATCAGATCTGCATTTCATCTGCGGTCCTGCGGCGGGACCTCCGGGAGCCCTGATTGGAGGGGACAACCACCCTGGTCACGCGATCTTTTTCCATGGTGCCTACGGCTTCACGGACACCTCAGGACTGACCGAGATGGGCACTCTGCTCAACAGCTGGGGATACCATCTTGAGTTCGGAGATGATGCAGGAACCCGAGCCGATTTCCTGAATGCCGGGAATGCCAGTCCGAGCAAGTACCGATATCGCCTGAAGGAACTGCAGGTCCCAGCCGAACTGCTCCAGACTTATACGGCAAAGCTGAACGAAAAGACCACTGAGCAGGATATTTACGGATGGTTCCGCTCCGGGGTTAATGGCGGACATTCACATACGCTCGCAGAGAACATTGTAGCACTGGTCATCACTCCCCTGGTCACCTCGCAGGAGGGAGCGCCGGAGAAGGCGACAGAACTTGCTCCGGACTACTTCTACGACACTCGCGCCTATCAGCACAACCGCGGCAGCCAGGAGCTGATGGAGCGCACACGTCACAAGCTTCCCCCGCTTGTCCGCATCACCCTGGTGGCGCTTTCAGAGACTTCCGCCCAGACATTGGCAGAAACGCACGGCGACAACATGCCCCCCCTGTATCCGGCAAGCCTCTTCACGGATGTCACGAAGTACGAATCGGATCTTGCCGCTCTTGAAGCCAATCTGGTCGAGCAAAAGCTGAGGTACCGCGTCTTCACTTCAACCGTACGCCTGCGCAACTCAAAGTGGACATCCAACCCCTGACCCCCCAACAAGCATGCAGATGACAAACTACACGCGCACGATCCCCATCCCCAGACCACACGCATTCACCCTCATCGAAATCCTCCTCGTGGTCACCATCATGGGCATCATGCTGACCGCGGCCGGCGGCCTCTCCAGCAATGTCGCTGACTCCATGAATTTCCGGGAGGCCATCCAGCAGGTCAAAGGACAGATGGAAAGCGCGAGACAAACTGCGATCACGACCAATCGCAGCGTCACGGTGCGCATCGTTCAAGGAGAAAACGAGTTCGGTGAAGTGGTGTGGAACGGGGTGCAACTGGGTTTCACCGAAAGCATCAGTGATCCGGATGCCGCTGGTTACAAGACCCCAGTCGCCGGCAGCTATGATCCGGGCTTCAAAGCGATAGACGCGATTGATCGACTGCCATCTGGATTCGTCTTCCATGACAGCAGCACCTTCTCCACGCTGCTCTCGTGGCGTAGCGGACCCAATTCGGGAGTGATGCTCGATGCCAGCGGAGTGCAAAGGCAGTACGTCTCCTTTGCGTTCCTTCCGGAAGGACGATGCACCCTTCCCACCGCAGAGAAATGGATGCTCACCATGGCCCGGCAAGAGAAACTCAACGCCGAGACACTCCCCCCCGACTACGCCGCCATCCAGATTGACCCCTCTACGGCGCGCTGCCGCATCTATCGCCGGTAGCCTAGACCAGCCCCCATCTATGAATCCCCGTCCCAGTGGAATAGTACTGGTTCCAGTACTGCTGATCATCGCGCTGACCACGATCATCGTCGTGATGTTCTTCAGCCTCTCCAACCAACAATACCTCGCTTCAACCTCACAAGCCGCAGCCCAGGACGTCGGCAGTCTGCGAGATGTCGCCGTGAACATCGCCATCGGACAGCTCCGACATGGAACTACCGAGCAGAATGCGGTTTGGATCTCTCAGCCTGGCGCTGTCCGGACCTACACCGCAAACGAGGGAACTCCGTCGAGAATCTACAAACTCTACAGCGCCTCGAATATGATTTCAGGAGCTCAGGGGCTCACGGCGGCAGGGCAGAATCTTGAGGATGACATGCCCACCAACTGGAAGTCCATGCCCGAGGTATATGCGGATCTCAACGATCCCGCTATTCGAGATAACGGGGAAGTCTCCTTCCCTATCCTCGACCCCCGCGCCATGGATTCCGCGGTGCCAGTCTATCCGGGCAGCAAGACTCCGGAAGGATTTCGCTATTCAAACAGTCTCGCCGTGTCGCAAGCGAACGTCAGCGGTGTGCACCTGGCAGGCACCGGGTCTCCCCAGGACCAGCGGCTCCCCATGCCCGTCCGGTGGATTTATGTCCTCGCCAATGGCACGTACGGAGTTCTCGATCCAGAAACCAAAAGGTTCGTACCCTTTCAAAATCAGGGCGTGGCCTCCATGCCAGGCCCTGGGAATCCCATCTCAGGTCGCGTGGCTTTCTGGACGGATGATGAATCCAGCAAGGTAAATATCAATACCGCCAGTGAAGGAATCTACTGGGACACCCCGCGTGCAGCCACTCCGGAAGATGTGGAGTATGCCCAGAAGTCGCCAGTGCGGAATGAAGTGCAACGGTTCGGGGGGCACCCTGCATCCACGAGTCTTAGCAGCATATTCCTCCCCGGTCAGCGCCTGGACCCCACCACGCCTGATGGAAGGACCAAACTCCAGCAGATCTACGAAATGACGCCTCGTGTGAACATGAGGTCTCAGAATACGCCGGCTGCGCCACTGACCGGTATCCTCGGAGGACAGCCAAATCCCGTCGCATATGACAAAGATAGGCTCTATGCCAGCGTCGACGAGTTCCTGATGCAGGCTCCAGGCAACATTCCTGCCGCGGAGCGTACCGTGCAACCCCTCTTCGCGGATGATCCCGCGCGTCTGGCACGGCTTCGGTTCTTCCTCACGGCGGAGAGCCGAGCTCCGGAGACCACCGCCCGGGGTACTCCCCGCATGTCGATCTGGCCCACAAGCTGGGATCCTGACACCACATCGAAGCGCTACACTTCCTTCGACAGGCTGAACATCTTCGCCGCCACGCTTGGCGGGAAGGCCTATTTTTACCGGCGCTACGCCTCGCCTTATAGCGCCCTGACCGAGTATGGGAGCGATAGCAGTACCGGAACCAATCTCAATATCCTCAAGGGCAACGCCACTCTGTCCCGCTATCTCTACGCCCTGAGCAAGGAAACTGGGCAGGGCTACGCTGCCTCCATGGATGACAAGTACGGCCGGAGAAACATGGCCGTGGGCATCTTCTCGATGCTCGAGTACATCCGCCAGACAAACATCCACGACACCACCCGTTCCACGACGGGGGAACAGGTTCTTTCCTATGACGGTTCCCTCTGGGGCACGACGAACCTCGGCGGCTCCGAAACGCACGGTCAGATCATCAACGTGGCAACCTCAGCCCTGCCCCAGCCGCTGTCCGGTTACCTGGAAGAAGATCCTCTCATCCGGGCCAATGCGCTGAATCGCATTTACACGCTTTCTGAGTTTGGCCTGGTATTCAGCCTTGCTGCGGAACACAAGCAAGATGGCACCAAATACAACGCCGCTCTCAGCAACCAGCTCAATCTTCCCAAAGGATACAAGGCAATCCAAGTGGGCACGGTCTTCGAGGGCTTCTGCCCCAGCCAGGGCTATGCCATGATTGGGCCAAACGGGGGTATGCTGGTGGAGAACTTGACCACCCTGCGCATCACCACCAGCGCCACCACGGGCACCGGAAGACTCCCCGGTGGACAGGTCACAGGGACGGCCCCTGGCTATGCGCAGGCTGCCTTCAACAAGTGGGGTCGCTGGAATCACACCTACCCGCACATGAGTTACATGACCGCGCTCCCCGCGACCGGCCAGGCAGCAAAACTCTCCCAAGCAGGATGGTGGGTCGGCTGGGGTGGCTCTGGCGGGCGGCATATGTTTGTTGATGCCACGAGCCCCGCATCCATCAACGCGAACGCGGGCTATGCCGACAACGTGGCGAAGATCGGGCTCGACAACTTCTACCAAGCGGACTTCGAGAGCCCGACCAGGGCTTATGGCAACCAATACAGCCGCGGCTTCTTCCTCGTACCCAGTGAAGACACACGCATGACACTCGGGCCCAGTGGCACGGTGCTCAGAGTCTACAGTGGGTACACGCGCTACGGTCCGGCGCACTCACGCATCCGTCATCACGTCGCCATTCCCGCAGGCATGACGGTACCCGTGCCCACCGAGCCGATCAACCGGGCAGCCACCTGGGGGGCGCGTGTCCAAGCTGCTACTGCAAACCGTGGGCTCAACCCGGAAATCATCGACCCTGCAGATACCGTGCGCACCTGGGTGGTGCGCCACGGAGACAATCGCCTGGTCTCCCTGCGCGAGTATGAAAAGAGCTACGACGCCACGCAGAGCCTTTTCACCCCCCATCCCGACTGGAATCCCGGTGAACCGAATGCTGCCTCCGCCATGAACAAGCGTCAGATCCACTCCTTCACAAAGTCTGGTGGAGAATGGGAGAGGCAGCAACATGGAGATCCCCGCGACACAAGCGGTGGAGCAGCTCCGGTGGATGCGCGTCCCGCACGTGGACTCGTGGCTGGTGTCGCCTACACGCAGAGCTCCCAGCCGGACTTCAGCCGCTCGCCCGATTCTCCACAGTTCTTCCCCGGCAAGCCCGGCGGCTACACCTACAGTGTCGACCCCTCCGAAACTCGCGACTGGGACAACGGCACCGGCATAGCACCCGACGGCGCCTATTGGAACAGGCCCGACGATGTCGCGCAGCAAGCAGATGGAAACATCCCGCCCTACTTCACTTCCCGCCCCTGGGACGGAGTCACTTCCAAGGAAGTGAACCAGACTTCCGCGCCGAATCAGATGATTCCATCTGCCGTCATGTTCGGCAGCATCTCCTCCGGAGCGGTCACGGGATTGCCATGGACCACCTACCTCTTCCGACCGAATATGAGCAACACGAGTCATCTGGGCGAGAAGGGCAAATCCATCAGCGGCGCCATGCCAGGCGCGCCCCCGGATCACGCCATTCTGGATTGGTTCTGGATGCCGGTATTGCAGCCCTATGCCATCAGCGAACCCTTCTCGACGGCGGGAAAGATCAATATGAACTACCGCATCGTGCCCTTTACCCATATCAAGCGTGCCACCGGACTGCACGCGCTCATGAAAAGTGAACGTCTCCTGGCCATCCCCACGACCGCGGGCGCAACGTACAAGGAGTATAACTCGGCCTCTGGAAATGCTGGATGGCGCAGACGGATCAATGTGGATCAAACCCTCTTCCAATGGGAAGAGCGCTTCAATGCGGGCCAGTTCTTCAAGAGCGCAGGCGAGATCTGCGAGCAATTCCTCGTGCCAGAAGGCACCAACATCAGCGCCACGAGCATCTCCAGCCTGAACACCCAGATGAGGGCCTTCTGGAATGAGCACCGCCTGAGCGGGGACAACACGCTGGAACGGCCCTACGCGAATCTCTATCCCAGGCTCACCACCCGCTCGAACACCTTCCGCGTCCACTACCTCGTCCAGAGCATCCGGAAGGCACGAAGCGGTGAACCCACCACCTTTGACCCGGAGAAGGATGTGGTTACCGGCGAGTCTCAGGGTGACGCCCTCATCGAGCGCGCCATCGATCCGAATGACCCTGAGCTGTCCACTCCGGACTATGACTTCCTTGGAAAAGCAGACTCCGGCACGCTCCCGACGGCGAAATCACTCGATACGCTCTATACCTGGCGCATCCGGAATATCCGCAACTTCAGGAGATAACTGTTCCAGCACCAATGGTGCCTCCCCATGCGAGGCACCGGCCATCACTACAAAGCATTCGCACGCCGTACCACGCTCTCTCATGCCCCGCACTACCACTTCAGAATACACCCGTCGTCGTCTCATCAAGCGCACCCTTCTCGCCAGTGCCGGCCTCTCCGCACGCATGTGGGCTGAGACCCAAAACGCAAACAGTGACGTGCGCATCGCCGTCATTGGATTCAACTCGAAAGGCGCGGGGCACATTCAATCGCTACTAAAAATCAAGGGCGTGCGAATCGTGGCTCTCTGCGATGTAGACAGTGCGGTCATGGACAAGCAGGTCGCACTGCTCAAAGGACGGAATATCGAGGTCAAAAAATACTCCGACTACCGCAAGTTGGTGGAGGATCCTGAGATTGACGCCGTCACCATTGCGACACCGAACCACACGCACACAGTCATCGCTCTCGCGGCCCTCGCCGCAGGGAAGCATGTGTACGTGGAGAAGCCCGTGTGCCACAACCTTCATGAGGGCGCAATGCTGGTCGAGGCAGGCAAAAAAGTGTCCGGCAAGCTCATCTTGCAGCATGGCATGCAACGGCGCTCTGACCCCGGCTGGAATGCGGCCGAGGCGTATCTCAAAACCGGCGCGATCGGCAAGACCGTGCTCTCACGCGCCATGAACTTCCGTGCGCGTCAATCCATCGGCACCGTAGCGGGTCCAGTATCCCCGCCCGCGACGGTGGATTACAATCTCTGGTGCGGTCCGCGAGAAATGGCGCCCGTGATGCGTGAGCAGTTCCACTATGACTGGCACTGGCAGTGGGCCTATGGCAACGGCGACATCGGAAACAACGGACCTCATCAGTTGGACGTGGCCCGTCGCGCCCTTGGGAATCCCGTGGAGTTGCCCCTGCGGGTCATCAGCTTTGGCCGTCGCTGGGGTTATACCGACAATGGCCAGACACCGAACAACCAGTTCGCGCTATTCGACTACGGCAAGGATGTGGCTCCCCTTCTGTTTGACAACCGCGGCCTTCCCCGCGCGGATATGAACTGGCAGAAAGGCTGGGAACCGGACTACAAGGGTGTGCGCATCGGCAACGTCTACCACTGCGAAGGCGGCTACATTGCGGAATCCAAGGCATACGACCTCGATGGCAAGTGGAATGGCGTGAAATTCCCGCTCAACGATGGCAGCGAACACATGAGCAACTTCATCGCCTCCATTCGAAGCGGGAAGCAGATTCATGACAACCTGGACATCAGTCATGGATTCCAGGCTGCCGCACTGGCCCACATGGCCAACATCAGCTACCGAATCGGTCGCGAGGCCTCTGTAGACGTCGTAAGGGAGCGTGTTTCTGGAAATGCTCTGGCTCTTGAGACAGTGGGGAATTTTGTGACGAACCTCGCCGCAAACAAGATTGATCTCACGGCTGCGCCTCCCGTGCTTGGGCCTTTCCTGGAGTTCAACCCACGCACACTCAAGTTTGAGGGTGAGTTCGCTGTGGAAGCCAATGCCATCGCCGAAAGCGACACGTACAGGAAAGGATTTGAGTTGAGCATGGTCAGCTAGCTGACTTCGAGATTCGACGTGGAGCCCCGCATCGCCAGGGCTCCAGACTCATTTTCATTGGACTGTCGCGCGCCCACCGGACGGCGGTTACGAGCCTCGAGCCGCTCCGAGCTTGCGGAAGGTGAGAGGAGTCATGCCTGTCTCCCGGGCAAACACCTCGATGAAGTACTTGGACTCTGCATAGCCGGTGCGCGAAGCGACCTGGGCGATGCTGAGCTTGGTACGCTTGAGCAAATCTTTCGCCCTCTCCAACCTGACCCGGGTGATCTCTTCCTTGGGCGAACGCCCAAGCTGCTCTTTGAAGCGGCGGTACAAGGCCGTGCGGGAAGTGGATGCGTGCCGTAGGATCTGCTCCACCTGCAGTCCACTGCAGGCACGATCGCGGATGAAGCGCACCGCGCGGGCCACCACCGGATCACTCACCGATACGATGTCAGTTGATTGCCTGACGGTCACACCGCGAGGCGGGAAGAGCGTCCAAAGGCGCGAAACCTTTTCACCGTGCATCATGCGATCCAGAAGAACTGCGGATTCATATCCGACGTGCTCCGAGCCCATGTCCACGCTGGAAAGCGGAGGGCTGGACAGGCTGCAGAGGAATTCATCGTTATTGACGCCGAGAACCGCAATCTCGTCTGGAACGCTCACTCCCGCGTCGTGGCAGGCTTCGAGCAGTTGCAGGCCCACATCATCATGGCAGGCCATGATGGCTGTGGGTCGAGGCAGGCTGGAAACCCAACTGGCGAGATGAGCGCGCGCCAACTCCCAATCCATGGACACGCTGCCTTCGGGGTACGTGTACAAGGCGCAGTCATCAAATCCGTGTCTCCTCAAGACCCTGAGATAATCGTCGCAGCGCAAATCATAATAATAGTGCTCACCCCGCGGAGGACCGTAGTAGGCAAAATGGCGATAGCCGCGCTCCATCAAATGGGTGAACGCCATCTCTGAAAGCGCCTCGTTGTCGATTCCAACCGTGGGAAGGGGCAAACCTTCAATGCCAGCCCACAAGTCAATCGCCGCCGATTTTGATTCCTGGATCGCCCGGGCCAACTCCATGGTCGTCACGCGAGCGATGATCCCGTCCCCACCCCAAGAGGCCAGCCACTCGGGAGCCGGCTCGCTCAGTCCCCCTGGACGGAAGTAGATTCGCCACGGCCCATGCTCGCGTTCATACCGGATAATGCCTCGCAGCAACCCCCGGCCGTACTCTCTGGAGGTCTCTATGAAAAGAGCTACACGACGCATGAATAAAAGTGGTAATTAAGCGCTACCAACAAGGACTCTTCAAACTCGATTCCTAGTACATAAAGAACTGTTTCTACACGAAAAGTATCGCGAGGGAACGTTTCGCGAGGGCATTGGGACACTGGATAAAAAGTGGCACTTTAATATACGAACTCGGACCGTAGGCGGCCCAAAAATCGCTACTTGGAGGGGCGGACACCCCAAAAACCCATCACCCTGCTGCCATTCCGCATCTGGGTGGTACTACCCAAAAACGGAGGCTGCCAGCTGCACAGCTCGCGGAATCCAGTTCCCCCCATGAAAGTAACAGGCCCAAGACTTGTCGATTCCCACCCCTCGCCTGAAGCAGTCATATGCACCCGGATTAGCGGAGGGGGAGATTGCCCCTGGCACCGGCACCAAGAAATCGAAATCCTGCTCTTCATCTCGGGAGCGACCTATCGCTGTATTGGTGAGAACATTTCGCCAATCACACCAGGCACCGTCGTCTTGCTCGGGCCCAATGTCCGCCACGGGTACAGCAACCGGACGCGCCAAGGCACGCCGCGGAGGCCCGTGGAAGCCATCTCGATAAAGTTCAATGCCAATACCCTGGGAGACTGGCTGAAGACATCGGACGCGCGGATGGAGGACCTCTTCGCCATGGCGTCCCATGGGATTCACGTGACCGGCGAAACACGCAACCAGGTGGCCAGCCTGATCCTTTCGCTTCCGGAGAAGCAAGGGCTGCAGCGTGCGATTCAGGTGTTCCAAATCCTCATTCTGCTAAGCACAAGCAATGAGCTGTCACGGATCTCCGCGGTGGGATGCCGGGCATCCACGACGGCGGTGCACAGCCGCATGGAGCGCGTCGATGAGTACCTCAGGAAGCGCATCGGGAGGCAGATCTATTTGAGGGACGTCGCCACTCACGTGGAGATGAGCCCGGCACGGCTCAGCCGCTATTTCAGACTCCACATTGGCAAGACGTTTCCCGCCTATTTGAACAGCTTCCGCATCTCTCGCGTTTGCCGCCTGCTCAGGGAAACGGATGCCACGGTGAGTGAAATCGCGGCGGAGTGCGGCTTCGAGTCCATGGCCAACTTTGAGAGGCAGTTCCGAAAGCTGACAGGCACTTCACCAAGGATGTACCGCCGACGAGCCCTGAACGCGGCTGGCGCGTGAATGTGTGATGACGCACCGATATGGGCGATACAGACATCGTCATTTCACATGGAATGAGACGTCGTGCGCCGGGCCATCGTTCGTCGTCAGCATCAGTGCGAAGGCTTCGATGGCAGCCTTATCACTCCGGCAACAGTCTGTGTTTTGCATAAGACCCCGCCCAACCACCGAAAAAGAGTCACAATAGATCGGATAATCGCAGGCCTGTTTCAAAGGCGGGCATGGTTCGCGCTAAGTGACAAGTACCCCGACTTCAATCACCGTGCTGACATCTCCCACTACCCTCCCCCTCCCTCGCGCGCATCACGTGCTCCGTTTCTGCACAAGCCTTGTCGCGAGTGCCCTGTGCACCCTTTCCGCCCAAGCGCAAACCACATGGACAGGCGCCGTGGACAAGTCCTGGTCCAAATCCGGGAACTGGACGTCCGGCATTCCCACCACGGACTCCAGCGCCGCTCCCAGCAGTGTCGTCTTCGGAACTGGCGGCATGAATACCACGCCCACCACGCTGGACGGTATCTACTATCTCAACAGCCTGACTGTGAATCAGGCTGACAACTCGATCACCAATCACTCCCTGGTGGCACCCGGTACTGCAGGCTCGAAGCTGGTATTCAGCGGAGCAGGGGCAGTGATGACGTTCAACATGCTCAACGCTGGCTCCCTCGGCCAGAGGAACATCACTCTCACTACCGACATCGAGCTGGCGTCGAACCTGACCATCAATCGCACTGGCACAGGCTCCAGCACGGAGACTCGCCGTGTATTTCTCAATGGTGTCATCAGTGGCGGAGGCACGCTGACCCTCCATCCGGGCACAACGGGTTCCCTTGGCACCAGCATCATCCTCGGCGGTCACAATACCTTTACTGGAGACGTGTACTGGCAGACTGGCTATATCGCTCTGACCTATGCGGACAGCTTCGGCACGTTTGGCAAGAACATCCATCTGAGTGACAGCAACTTCACTTGGGACCTGACCTCTGCCACGGCCCACCAACTGACCGGCGGGGTGGCGAGCGCACTGGATTACAACCTGAACTTCAACTCGACAGGGACTGTCGCAAGATCATTCCTGCTCCACGCCGGCACCACGCAGAGACAGCTGGTTATCGCTGGTGATCTTCTTGGAGGTATCGCTGGCAACAGATTGGACATCATTGCACAGGCCAACCAGCAACTCATCTTCACAGGGGCACAGATGGATTTCAAAGGCACTGCCCGTGCCCGCTTCGGTTCCGAAATCGTGCTCGCGAACGCCAATAGCTCGACTGGCGTGGCGTGGGAGAATATCACCTCTTTCACATTGGGAGACACAACTGCCGGCACAGGCACCCAGCAGTCGGTATTTGTACTGCGAGGCGACTATATCTACAATGGAGGGATCGTGGTGAGTGACACCACCACCGCGTCTGACACCCTCTCGGTCGGACAGATCAACTACCAAGGCACGTCCTATGATGCCACCTTCAATGGCGCCGTGGACATCAAAGAAAAGGACTTCCGCAGCCTCAACCTCGTCTCTGAAAGCGGTGGCAGTGCCACCTTCAATGGCAGCATCGCTGTGGTAAATGGGCAGGGTATCGACATCAACAAGGTGATCAATACCGCGACCAGCGGAGGCACGCTCAACTACTATGAAACCAAGCCCACCGGCACCGTGGTAGTCTCCGCCTCCTCCCGCGTGGCCAGCACGAGCACCGGCACTGGTGCTGTTGGCATGACTGAAATCCACAACGGCACACTGGTGGTCAATACCCGGGATTTTTACAGTGACGTCTCTGTGCGCAGCGGTGCCCGCCTTGCGGGTTCAGGGATCATCACGGGGAATGTCTCTGTGCTCAGTGGCGGTGTCCTCGAGCCCGGCGCCGGAACTACCAGCCCCACCTTTGCCAGCAACAATGGCGCCCTGTACATCAGCGGTGGAGTCACACTCTCTCCAAATGCCTCCATCCTTTTGCAGGTCTCTGGAGCCTCCTTCCACGTGATCGACCTCGCTGGCATTCCCCTGCTTGATGAAGTGACCCTGGCTCAACTGGGCGACCATGATTACCTGTCCATTGGATCCGATCTGAGTGTGGCACAGGCAGATTCCCTCCGGCTCCAGTTTACAGGAGGCTATGTCCCGGTGCTGGGAGATGTCTTTCACTTGATGGACATCGGCGGGAGCATCACCTACTCGGGATCGCCTCTGAGCCTCGGTGAGCTCTGGGATCTGCCCGACCTTTCCAGCATGTCCCTGTACTGGGACCTCAGCTACTTCGACAGTCACGGTCTCCTCGTCGTCATGGCACCCAACACGTGGACTGGCGCAGCTTCGGAGAATGACAACTCGTGGGCAACGGCTGCCAACTGGTCCCAAGGTGTGCCGAGTACCGTCTCTGGCAACGCTTCCCGCGTGGTGTTCTCGACGAATGATCTCAACGGCGACTCACTCACCCTGGCGGGCAACACCTACTATCTCAATAGTCTGACCGTCGACACTGCCGACTATGGTATCAACGTGAAGGAACTGGGTGGCAACGGCACCCTGGTGTTTCAAGCGAAGGATGGCGTCAATCCCACGCTTACGTTCAACATGTTGCCCGTTGAGGCGAACACCACGCGCAACCTGTCCGTTTCCGCAAATATCGTACTGGATGATGACACCACCATCACCCGCAACAACGGCGCCACCATGACGACCTCCCAACGAAGAATTCTCTTCAACGGAATCGTCAGTGGAGATGGCGATCTCTACATCGATACCACGAGCAATTCCAGTGCAGGGATGATCTCCTTCACCAACCACAACACCTTCATTGGAGACATCTACTGGAAATCTGGATACATCACACAAACATACGCCGACGGACTTGGCGCGTTTGACAAGACCATCCATTTCCAGAACACCGCAGCCGCCCTCTACACCTGGGATATCACGGCCGCGACTGCCAATCAACTGGCCGGTGGGGTGGTATCCGACATTGGCTACAACCTTCACATCAACGTCCCCGCCGCCACCACCATCCTCATCCAGGCCGGCGGTGCGCAAAGGCAGCTCGTTCTTTCCGGCGACATCACCGGGGGCACCGCAAGCACCAATCTGCAATTGATTGCTCAGAACAACCAGCAGATGATCTTTACAGGAGAGACGATGAACTTCACTGGCCGGGTGCGCCCGCGCTACGGCTCGGAGATCGTAGTGGCAGCAGCCAATGCGAGCGGGGTCGCGTGGCAGAATGTTTCCGAGATCCTCGTGGCTGAAGTCCCTATCGGGAGCAACCACACCACGGCCTTTCTGCTTCGCGGTGACTTCACCTTCAACGGTGCTATCACCATGAACGACACGGCCAACACCACGCTCACGGAGAAGCTCAGCGTGGGTCAAATCAATCATCAAGGCGAGGCCTACGACGCCGTCTTCACCGGGCGAATCCAGGCGCTGGAAAAGGACTCTGGAACGTTGAACCTTGTTTCGGAGGGCAACGGGAGCGCCACCTTTGCCAACAGCATTGTCGTTACCGGGTCACGAGGATTGAGCGTCAACGATTTCATCAATCCCAACACCAGTGGCGGAACCTTGAACTACTACGAATCGTCTCCGACAGGCACGGTGGTCCTCAGCGCGAACTCCCGGGTAGCCAGCACCGCGACCGGGACCGACAGCATTGGCACGACCACCATTCACAATGGTACGCTCCGCGTCGACACCCAGCATTTCTACAGCGACATCCATGTCAAAGCCGATGCGCGCCTTCAGGGATCCGGGGTGGTCACGGGGAATGTGTTGGTGAGCAACCAGGGCACGCTCTCCCCCACCGGAGCAAGCGGTTCCCAGATCGGCAGCCTGACCATCGCAGGTAATCTCGACCTGGCGGGTCCCGCGGCTGTCGTGCTGGATGTCGCCGGAGCCACCTTCAACCTCGGCAGCTATTCAGTAGCAGACATCCCCACCGTATTCGCAGATGAGTTGGAAACCGCCGGAAATCACGACCAACTCATCATCACCGGGGAACTCAACATCGCCAGCACCGACGCCATTGAAGTAAACTTTGTGAACGGCTACCTGCCGGCCGTGGGAGATGTCTTTTTCCTGCTGGACTTTGCCTCCCTGAACCTGACCGGAGCAACGTCCCACACCATGTGGAGCCTACCCGATCTCACCTCCATCAATCCCACCATGTACTGGAACTACGATCTTATTGATTCTTCTGGCTTGGGAGTGGTCGTGGTCATGGGTGTCGTGCCTGAGCCCCAGCGCGCCGTACTCGTCCTCTTTGGTGCATTGATCGCCCTCACTCGCAGACGCCAATCGAGGCAGTACTGAAGATAGCCACATGATCCTGACACCCATGTGCGGGGCAAGACGGCAGCCTGGGCATCCACAAGCACGCTCGAGGCGAGGGAAAACCATGCCTACATGGCTCACTTCAACCGTTCGAGCAATTCCAGAATCTTCGTCGCGATTTTGACCGAGGCCTCGCGCTCAACCCGGTTCGTACCGAGCCAGGTCTCGTAACCACCGAGCTCGTGCTGCGCGGGCGTGGGCAGGTAGCCGTTGCTGCCATTCGCCAGTTCGATGGTAAAGGTCTGCTTGAAGGGACTGCGGGATTTAATCTCCAAGCCGATCTCCGTGAAGACCTCGAACGGAATGGCGGCGATGGCGAGATTGCCGATGCTAAAGGCCTGCATCACACAACTGACGCTTTCGGGCTTTGCATTGTAGGCGGCCATCGTGCGCTCGGCATAAGGCTGCTCCAGGCGATGGACCGGTGTGGCGTCCTTGGGCTTCGCCAGCACTTCCTTCGCCCACTTGACCATCTCCGGCGTGGGACGACGGGATGCCAGTTCGAGATTTTCCACGGTCGCCTTCAACGGCACCCAATCCTGATGTTCCAGCGTCCCGCGGACGCGCAATACTTCCGTGGCGAGATCACCGGCGACGAGCTTGATCTTCTCATACGGCTCACGTTTCACCGCTTTTGTCTTGCCGCTGTAGTCGTTGTTGTTCACGTCGCCACAGGGGCCGTTGGCGAGCATGCCAACCACAGGCGCATGCTCACCCGAAACGGCGAGCTTCGACTCCACCTGCCGGGAGAACTCGCCAAAGTAGTCCGCGGACAAATGTTCGCGAGGCACGCCGCCGACGTAGTGCAGCCAGTAGTTCGCCATCAGTGCGATCTGGCGTCCGTCCGTGGCCTGCACGGAAAGGCAGTACACCTCGGGATTGGCCGGACCGGCAGGCCCGGCGAGACGTGGAATCAACAGGCTGCTGGGATTCATCACCGCCCGATCCTGCCCGCCGAAGGGGTTCGGATTCGTGACACCCTCCTTGAGCTTCCAACGGCGGTTGAAGACATGCTGGGGCAGTTGACCCGAACCCCACGCGATGCGCGCGGGTTCCAGGTTATTCACTGCGCGACGTACGCCGTCCACGACGCGCGAGATGATGAACTGACGGTAGTTCAGCGACGGATCGCTATTGGTGAGCGCGGAGACACTGGAATGCGTGTGGGTGCCGGAGAACATCATGTTCGCGGCCGGGATGCCCGTGGTGGCCTCGATCTTCTGCTTGGCTTCGTCCCATACATCACGTGACAACGAAATGGTGTCGGCCACCACAAAAGCGAGCTTCGTGGTGCTATCATCAAGCACGAGGCAGCGAGCATGCAACTCGTCGTGCACATGCGCCGCGATGGGCCTCGGCGCAAAGTTCCCCACGATCTCCATGCCCAGTGGGGGCGTGATGTTACTCGTGGCCGCGCCGGCTTTGAAGACACGCTTCGGATTCTCCTGCGCATGGATGGGCAAGAACGACAGACTGAGGACGCCGAGGACAATGTAGAAGGAAGCGGCCAGTTTCATGGGTACCAGATCATATGAGCTCAAACACAATCCTTTGCGTTGGATACGCAATGGGATGTTCAAAGACTCCTACGCGAGCGACGTGCCTCGTATTATGCGCGAACATCATCAAAAAGTTATGAGCTCGGATAAGCACGCATTGATGCCGTGTTGGAAGTTCTCCGACTTTTCCCTTCCCCATGGCTCGCGATTCCCTTCCCACTTCCCGCAATCGGCGTTCCTTCATCAAAAGTTCAGGAGCAGCTCTGGTTACTGGCCTGAAGCGGCCGCTCCAAAGATCTCGTTCCTGGCTTCGAGCTTGACCACGAACTACTCGCGTGCGGAATCCAAAGCGCCGTCCGCATACAACTGGTAGGGCAGCGAACAGGAGGGCCGCACTCCCGGTTCCTGTCTTGGCAGCCACGGAGATTCGTCCGGCCGGTTTTTGCATTGCTCATTCTCCTCAGGAGTCAAAACCTTGAAGTTGGCAGGAGCTTCTTTGAACCTGGCGCGATGGGCAACCAGGAATGCCAAACCTCCCCGCATGTTCCCGAGGCGGCTTACAACCATGTTGGCTGTGCGCACCGAAAAGTGTCGACACTATTAGTAACATTGGACAATAGTGTTGACACTTTGCGCGTCTTACTCCACCGCTGTCACAACCCTTTTGCTCCACGATGCCTCAGAGGTCCTCCCCAACCCGCCGCAATCCAGCCAACGTTCTGCGTTGGCTCGGCCTGGCTGTGTTAGCGTTCGCTTCGGTGCGAACTGCTTGTTCCGCAGAAGCGGAGTTGGTGGGGACTCGGTGGAATTTCGATGGGCAGGAGGTTTCCGGGACGTGGCAGGGAAAAGGAGTTTGCGTAGTTCCGGGACCGCACGGGCCAAGTTATCCAAAATTTCCGACGACCAATCAGGCTATGGAATTGGCGGGGAAGGATGCGGCGCTGCTGGTGCCGGATGCGCCAGGGCTGAGGTTCAAGAAGGGAGACGCGATCACCCTTGAGGCATGGGTGAAGGTGCGGTCGATTCGTGAAGGTCAGATGATCTATCTCGTAGGCAAGGGGCGCAATGGATCGAAGGAATTTGGCGACAACAACCAAAACTACGCACTGCGGCTGAAGGGGGTGAACGGTCGGGGGGCAATCGGTTTTCTATTCACGGCGGGAGCGACGGATGGACAGCCACTGAGCTGGCACCGCTGGTGGAGTACGGATGGCTTCCAGATCGACACAGGCTGGCACCATGTCGCACTGACCTATGTCTTTGGCCAAAGGGATAGCCTGCGCGGTTACATCGATGGCGCATTGGTGAAGGGCACGTGGGATCTCGGCGGCGCGACGGATCGCGGGCCAGTGAGCGATGGTGATCTGACTGTTATCGGCACCGGCTACTCACGGGGTCCGGCGGAAACTTTGGATGGCTGGCTCGACGAAGTCGCCATTCATCGCACGGCGCTATCAGCCGCAACGCTGAAAACGCATTTCGCAGTGGCGCCGGCTCCAGCGCCGGAGATCGACCGCAGCAAGCTGCCTGCAGAGCGCGTGCGTGTGGAACTGTGTGAAAAGGGAGTGCCGGAAAATGCCATGTGGCCTGTGGAAACTCCGACAGCGACGGAGTCGTATCTCGAGGAGGTCTTCGGCTTTTCCGAATTACCGCAGCGTTATGTCGCGACTGGTGTGCGCGGTGATCGCTCCGTGGCCTTCCTGCTGAGGGCTTCAGCACTGGTGCGGCTGCCAAAGGGAACCAATCGCCTGCTACTACGCGGGCGCGGCGCTTCGAGGTTGTTCATCGATGGGCAGCCAGTGTTGCAGACACCTTTCCCGACACGGGGAAAAGGTGGTTTCGCGCTGCTCACGGAGCAGAGTCAGTATTTGGATCTCGGCCCCGATTTTCGCTTCGCGCCTCCGGGCAATCGGGAAGCGACGGGGACTTTCGTCGGAGATGGTGAGGAGCATCTGGTGGTCCTGGAGACAGTCGTTGGAGGAGGCACCCAGGCGCGCCGCTATCGGCCCGAGTTAGGTGAGACCGTGGTTGCGATTTCTCCTGAAGGTTCTACCGCCTGGTCGCTGCTCTCGCCCGGCAATCGCCAGGTGCCATACACGGACGCTGGCTGGACGACTTACGCTGCGGAACGGAGCGCGCACTTTGCGCAGGTGAATGCGGAAGCCCGTGCCGCGTGCCGTCAAGAGGGCTCAGCCTACTGGAGCACCCGGCGCAAGGCAGCTGCGCAGTGGCTGGCCTCAACACCCGAAGTGCCCATACCGGAGCTGCCCTCTGGTTTTCCTGCCAATAACGCCATCGACCACTTCCTCGCGGCACGCATCGCCGACATCGCGCAGGATCACTCGGCGACGCCGAAGGATGGTGTGGATTTTTACCGCGACGTGCAGCCCATCCTCGAAGCGAAATGCTACGGCTGTCATCAAGGCGGCAAGGTGAAGAGCGGGCTGCGGCTCGATACTCGCGAGGCAGCGCTCCAGGGCGGAGAATCCGACGGGGCCGCAATTGTCCCTGGCAAGCCGGCAGAGAGTTCGCTCTTCCTCCGCACGACCGCAGACCCGGATGAAATCATGCCGCCCAAGGGCAAAGGCGAACCGCTCAATCGCGCAGAGCTGTCCACCCTCGAACGCTGGATCGCTGAGGGCGCGCATTGGCCGGACCTGCGCGTCTCGACGTTGAAGATGACACCTCTCACAGACGACCTCACCTTTCTCAGGCGCGTGACGCTCGACACGGTGGGCGTGGTGCCGGGTGAGGAGGAGATTCGCGCATTCCTTGCAGACTCGTCGACAGACCGGCGCGCCAAAGTGATCGAACGCCTGCTCGCGGACCCGCGCTGGGCGGATCGCTGGATGGGTTACTGGCAGGATGTGCTCGCGGAGAATCCGAACATTCTCAATCCCACGCTGAACAACACGGGCCCGTTCCGCTGGTGGATCTATGAGTCGCTACGCGACGACAAGCCGATGGATCTTTTCGTGACCGAGCTGATCCGCATGCAAGGCAGCGTGCTCTTTGGCGGACCCGCAGGCTTCGGTATCGCCGCGCAAAATGATGTGCCGATGGCGCAAAAGGCGATGATCGTCAGCAGTGCCTTTCTCGGTGTGGAGATGAAGTGCGCGCGTTGCCACGATTCACCAGCGAACCTCAGCCGGCAGCAGGACCTTTTCGAGATGGCAGCGATGCTGGCGAAGAAGCCGATCAAGCTGCCCGCGACGAGCAGTGTGCCGCTGGATCGCATTCACCAGGGCGGGCGAAAGCCGCTCATCGAGATCACGCTCGCTCCCGGCAGCATCGTGGAGCCGAAGTGGCCGCTTGGACAGTTCAGCTCCGAAGCCACGGTGGCCACACTGACGCCTCCATCCGGAGATTCGCGTGAGCGGCTCGCCACACTGATCACGGCACCTCAGAATACGCGCTTCGCGCAGGTGATCGTGAATCGTTTCTGGCAGCAGCTCATGGGACGCGGGCTGGTAGAACCCGTGGAGGATTGGGAGAAAGGGCAGCCTTCGCATCCCGAGCTGCTCGCGTGGCTGGGCCGGGAGTTTGTGCGTTCCGGCTATAGCGCCCGGGCCATTCAGCGGCTCATCCTCAATTCGCATGCCTACCAGCGCCAGGTGGATGCCGCGCTTCCTGCGCAGGAGCCGCTCTTCGTCTCGCCTGCGCCACGTCGACTGGCTGCGGAACAGATTGTCGATGCGCTCTTCGCCGCCTCAGGCAAACCCTTTGCGCTGGAGGAAATGAGCCTCGACCTCGATGGCGACCGCAGCTCTGCGGAATCAATTGTGCTCGGCCAGCCACGCCGGGCCTGGATGCTCGCATCCACTTCCAACGAACGCGACCGCCCAAGTCTCATGCTGCCGCGCATCCAGGCTGTGGCAGATGTCATGGAAGCCTTTGGCTGGCGCGGTACACGGGTGGACCCTGTGAGCCGCCGAGAGACATCGCCGAATGTGCTTCAGCCCGCTATCCTCTCGAATGGGATCGTCGGTGGTTGGCTTACCCGGCTCAGTGATGATCATGCACTGGTGCAGGTGGTCCTGGAAGATCAGCCTGTCGAAGCACTCGTGGACCGGCTATTTCTTCGGTTGCTCACCCGCGCTCCCTCGGCGGCAGAGCGCGAGCTCTACGTCTCGCTGCTCAGCCAGGGGTACAATGAGCGCGCAATCCCCGTGGAGAAGCTTCCTGCGCTCAAGGCTGCTCCCCGCGAGCGACCGAGATATATCAGTTGGTCCAATCACGTGGATCCTGCGGCCAATGTCCTGCGCGAGGAGCAAGCTGAACGGGCGCGGCATGGCGACACACCTACGGCCCGGCTGGATGCCGACTGGCGTGAACGTTTCGAGGATGTGCTGTGGGCGCTGATCAATGCGCCCACCTGGGTCACCGCTCCCTAGCGCCACTTACACCTCCGCCACTGCCGAATTCGCCCATGCGCACTTCCTCCGCTCTTCAGCACACTCGCCGCTCTTTCCTTCGGCGTACCGCCGCTCTCGCTGCCGCGCCGCTCTTCCCGCACGTGACGAGCGCTGCTGAGCCTGCACCGCTGCCCTTGGGCAAGGCTGAGCATTGCATCTTCATCTGGCTCGGGGGCGGCATGTCGCAGATCGACACCTTCGACCCCAAGCGTCGCGGCAATCCCAAGGCCTCTCCACGAATCGCAGGCTCGGACTATGCGGCCATCGACACCGCGGTGCCAGGTGCGCAATTTACCGAGCATCTGCCCAAGCTCGCACGACTCGCCGAGCGGATGACCGTATTGCGCTCGGTGCATCATCATGTTGTGGACGAGCACGCGTTTGCCACCAATCTCGTCCACACTGGACGCATGATCAGCGGCAGCACCCTCTATCCAGCCATCGGCTCCGTGGTCGCGCAGCAGCGTGGCGCCATTGATCCCAGCGTACCTGCCTACATGCTCATGGGCCTGCCGAATCCCAGCCGCGGGCCGGGATTCCTCGGTGCGCGCCACGGCTATGTCTATCTCCTCGATACGGAATCCGGGCCATCGGGATTTGCGCGCCCTGAGTGGGTGAACCTGGATCGCGCAGCTCGGCGTCAGGCCTTGCTGAAACCGCTGCTGGAGCAGGCGCCCGCAGGCACCATGGCGGGAGAGTACGAGCAGGCCCAACGCGAAGCCTTGCGGCTCGCCGGGCCGGGCTTCATGCGGCACTTCAAGCTCGCCGAGGAGCCTTCGGCACTGCGAGAGCAATACGGTGGAGAGTTCGGTCAGCGCTGCCTGCTCGCCCGGCGGCTCGTTCAGGCCGGGGTGCGCTTCATCGAGGTCTCGCATAATTTGAACTTCATCAACGGCACCGGCTGGGACACCCACAATGAGGGCCAGATCAACCAGCACACGCTCATCCGTGATCTGGACACAGCGGTCTCGGCACTGCTTGTCGATCTGGAGGAGAAAAAGCTGCTCGATCGTACGCTCGTCGTCATCGCCACCGAGTTCGGACGTCCGGCCGAGTTCGATGGGCGCGGGGGGCGTGGCCACCAGGGCACGGCCTTCAGCATGGTGCTTGCTGGCGGAGGCCTGCGGCACCGCGGCGTGTATGGCGTGACCGATGAACTTGCGAAGCAGATTGTGGAAAACCCGGTGTCGATTCCGGATTTTCACGCCACCATTCACGTCGCGCTGGGCATCGATCCGCGGCGCTCGCTGATGGATGGCTCACGCCCGATCCCAATCACCGAGGAAGGTCGGCCAATTGCGGCACTCTTTGCCTGATGGGCTGAATTTCAGCGTGCCTCCAGCGCACAAAATTGTGTCGACACTATGGGCTCACTTACACTAAAGTGTTGACACTTTTCACCCACTACTCCACCACTGCAGCAACCCTTTTGATCGACCATGCCTCAAAGGTCTTCCCCACCCCGCCGTAATCTAGCCGCTGAGATCCTCTCCCGCCTCCGAGCCGACATCATCTCCGGTGCTTGCAAGCCTGGAGAGGCACTCGCCGAGCCGGTGCTGGCGCGACGTTTCGGCGTGAGCCGCGGGCCGGTGCGTGAGGCAATGATCGAATTGGAGCGCGCGGGTTTGGTGCAGTTTGAACCCACGGGCCGGACGCGCGTCCGCACAATGGAGGAAAAGGACATCGCAGAGATCATCGAAGCGCGTGTGGCGCTGGAGTCGATGGGTGCGCGGCTGGCAGCGATCCGCTGGAGCGGCGAACACTCACGCTGGATTGAGAAAAACCTCATTGCGCAGGAGAAGGCAGCGGGCATCACGGAATTCCGAAAACTGGATGTGGCGATGCATGAGTACATCATGCAGTGCAGCGGCAATGAACGGCTGGCGGCGCTCTGGCAGAACATCCGCTGGCAATTCGAGATGGCGCTGGCCTCAGTCGACCGCTTGCAAGGGAAGCAGGCGTCAGAACTGCACCGCTTCGCCATCGAAGGGCATCGCAAGGTACTGGCCGCACTGGCCGCGCGTGAGCCCGGGATCGCGGCGAGCGCCATGGCCTGGCACATCACGAGCACACTGGAGTGGACCGTACCCGGCACGGTGGACAACCTCTACCAGTTCCCGGCCTTCACCGGCGCGACGGAGCCGCGAGACTGGCGCAAGTCCAGTGAGGGAGCGTCCGGGGTACGCACTCGCGCGGGCTCGAAGGGGAAAAATCTGCGCTGAAACGGGAGCAGCATCCTCGCAAAAAATGAACAGGTTGCGTCTCCCCGCTCTCCTTCTCCCGCTGGCTTGCGCGGCCCTGCCGGCGTTGGCGGCCGATGATGCATCGCGAGCTGCAGTGGCCTTCTTTGAAAAGGAAGTGCGGCCTATTCTGGTGAACCGGTGCTTCGACTGCCATAGCGAGAAGAAGCAAAAAGGTGGCCTGCGTGTGGATCACCTCGACTACCTCAAGGTGGGTGGTGACACCGGTCCGGCGCTGGTGCCAGGTGCCCCGGAAAAATCTGCGCTGATCGAGGCAATACGCTATACGAGCGAAGACTTCCAGATGCCGCCAAAGAACAAAGGCGGAAAGATGCCCGAGGCGGAAGTCGCCATCCTCGAAAAGTGGATCCTGATGGGCGCGCCGTGGCCCAATGACGGCGCGAAGCAGATCGCGGCGCCTGTGGGCGGATTCACTGAGGAGCAACGCGGCTACTGGGCCTTCCAGCCGCTGGCCGTGGTTTCACCACCATCGGTGGACGGGAGCTGGGCGCGCAATGACATTGACCGGTTCATTGCGGAAAAGCTGGCCGCGCAGGGACTCACGCCAGCTCCGGAAGCGGACCGGCGCGAATTGGTGCGCCGTGTGTATTTCGATCTCCACGGCCTGCCGCCAACGCAAAGGCAGATCACCGATTTTGTGAATGACCAACAGCCGCGGGCGTACGAAAAGCTCATCGACGAAATGCTCGCCAGCCCGCGCTATGGCGAACGCTGGGGTCAGCACTGGCTCGACCTCGTGCGCTACGCGGAGAGCGATGGCTACAATCAGGATGCTTATCGTCCCGCCGCCTGGCCATATCGCGATTACGTCATCCGTTCGCTGAACGAGGACAAGCCTTATGATCAGTTTGTCCGTGAGCAGCTCGCAGGCGATGAGATGGCGCCGGACGATCCAGACGTGCTCATCGCCACCGCCTTCCTCCGGCACCCGGTGTATGAATACAACCTGCGCGATATACGCGGCCAGTGGGATCTCATTCTCACTGACCTCACGGATACTACAGGTGAGCTCTTCCTTGGACTGAGCATGGGCTGCGCGCGCTGCCACAACCACAAGTTCGATCCCATCCTGCAAAAGGACTACTACCGCCTGCGCGCCTTCTTCGAGCCGGTGCATTGGCGCGATGACCTGAAGCTGGCAACGCCGACGGAGAAGCATGAGTTTGCGAAAAGGCAAGCCGCCTGGGAAGAGGCCACAACGGCGATCCGCACGCGGATCGAAGCGCTGACGAAAACCGCCATCGATATACGAGTGGAGCGCTGGCGCGCCAGTTTCTCCGAGGATCTGCAGGCGATGACCCGCAAACCTGCCGGACAGCGTGACGCGCTGGAGAAGCAACTCGCCGGGCTTTGCGAGCGCCAGTTGACCTACGCACGCGGCGAATTCAATCCGGCAAAGGACCTCACGTCCGACGAGGCCAAATCGGAATACAAGGTGCTGCAGGAGGAACTGAAGAAACTCGATCACCTCCGACCAAAAGCATTGCCGGAGGCATTCGTGGCCACGGATGCCGATGCTGTCGCACCAGTCACACGACTGCAGACACGCCAGGGAGAACAGATAATCGAACCGGGATTCGTCAACATCGTGGATCCAAAAGCGCCCCAGATCATCCCGACGGCGACCTCCACCGGACGTCGCAAAGCGCTCGCAGATTGGATCACGCGCCCGGACAATCCGCTCTCAACGCGCGTGATTGTGAATCGTGTGTGGCAGTATCATTTCGGACGCGGCATCGTCGCCACAGCGAGCGATTTTGGCAAGCTGGGCGAGCTGCCGACGCATCCGGAACTGCTCGATGCACTCACGCGACAGTTCATCGCGGGCGGCTGGCGCTTCAAGGCACTGCACCGTGAAATTCTGCTTTCGGCCACCTATCGCCAGACAGCGCGGCGCGAGCCTGACGAGGCGGCTGTGAAGGTCGATCCTTTGAATCGTTTTCTCTGGCGCTTCCCACCACGTCGCCTCGATGCGGAAGAGGTGCGTGACGCACTGCTGGCGGTGAGCGGCGAAATCGATCTGACTGCCGGTGGTCCTGCCGCAGATGGGAATGGCACGCGACGCTCGATTTACACCCGCAAAAAACGCAACAGCCCGAATGAGCTGCTCCGTGCACTCGACATGCCGGCGGGGTTTGCCAGTGCCTCCGAACGTCAAAGCACCACCACACCGACACAGGCCCTGCAATTGCTCAATGGCGAGTGGGTGCTCGGCCGCGCGCGCAAGCTCGCCTCCCAAGTGCGAACTCCAGACGAAGCGTGGCTCGCGGTGCTGGGTCGCCCACCGACGGAGCGGGAACGCACACAGGCGGAGGATTTTCTCAAAAAGCGGGCGGGCGCAACTCCCCTGGCGGACCTTGACCCCACCGCGAATGGACCAGCTGGAGGAGAATTCAGAATCAACAGCGCGCGCGAACGATTGGTGGTGACAACCAGCGAAAAGGAAGGCGATGAATTCACCGTCGAGGCCATCACGCGTCTCGACACGATCGACTCAAACGCCGAGCCACGCACGCTGGTCGCCCATTGGAATGGTGGCAAGGACAGCCAGGAATCCTTTGGCTGGAGCATCAACGTCACCGGCACCAAATCGCGCTACCAGCCACGCAACATCCTGGTGCAAGTAGTCGGCGAGGATGACAATGCAAACCTCGGCTATCAGGTGCTGGTTTCGAACCTGCGGCTTGAACTCGGCCGCCGCTATTACCTCGCCGTCCGGTTTGCCCCCGCGCGTCGCACGCTTGAGTTTACGCTGCGTGATCTCGACACGCCCGGCGCCACTCTGCAATCTGCCACTGTGTCGATGGAGAGCCTCGCGAAGCTCAGCGAGGGAGCTGCACCGGTGGTGCTCGGCGGCATGAGCAAGCGCCTGCCACCTCGGCAATGGGATGGCCAGATCGAGGCCCTCCGTATTGTCCCTGGCCGCCTCTCCGACGACCACCTCCAAGCCGACCCCGCCCAGTGGAAAACGGGCATCGTCCTCTGGCGCTCCACCGATCCACCGGGCGCGGCCTTCGCCTGGAGCGGTTCAGATGCGCCTTCTTCCGACGCCAACGACCCCGCCCGGCAAGCGATGAATGATCTCTGCCAAATGCTGCTGACCTCGAACGAGTTTTTCTACCTCCACTGAGCCACCACGCCATGCCCTGCCATCGCTATGATCACCCCCATTCGCGCCGCGACTTTCTACAAAGTGCCGGAGGCGGCTTCGGGGCAGTCGCCCTGGCCGCACTCCTCGGCAACACAGCGCAGGCCGCACCCCTGAAGCTGCCGCGTCGCGCTGTCAAAGCGAAGAGCGTCATCTTCCTCTTTATGGAAGGCGGGCCGAGCCATCTCGACACTTTCGACTACAAGCCGCTCCTCAACCAACTCGCTGGGCAATCGCTACCCTCCAGCTTCAAGCCCCCGCTCACGGCCGCAGGCGAAGGGAAATCGCCGCTGCTGGCGTGCCAGCGCACCTGGAAGCAGTACGGCCAAGGCGGTCTGTGGATCTCCGACTGGTTCAGCGAAGTCGCACGGCACGCCGACGATCTCGCCGTCATCCGCTCCTGCGCCTCCAGTGGCATCAACCACGCGGGTGGTGTCTGCTCGATGAACACCGGCGCGCTTTTCGGCGGACGCCCTTCGCTCGGAGCCTGGGCTTCGTACGGACTCGGCACGGAAAATCAAAATCTGCCGGCCTTTGTCGTCATCAAAGACAGCGAATCCTCCGTGGTGAACGGCGTGCGCAACTGGGGAAGCGGTTTCATGCCCGCGGTGTATCAGGGCGTCGAATTCAGTTCCGAAGGTACGCCGATCAAGTTCCTCGACAATCCCGAAGGGGTCGATCGCCAGCGCCAGCGCGACAAGCTCGACTTTCTCGGTGCCTTGAACCGTGACTTCAATGCCAGCCGCGCCAGTAACACTGAGCTGGATGCCCGTATCAAGGGCTTCGAACTCGCCTACCAGATGCAGGCTGAGGCACCCGGTGCCGTCGACCTCCGCCAGGAGAGCAAGGCCACCCGCCAGCTCTATGGCATGGATGACAAGGCCACCGCCACCTTCGGCCGGAATTGCCTGCTCGCCCGCCGGCTCGTCGAAAGCGGTGTGCGCTTTGTACAGCTCTACAGCGGTGCTGGCAGCAAGTGGGACAGCCACTCCGGCATCGAAACCAATCATTCCAAGCTATGCCACTCCGTGGACAAACCTATCGCCGGTCTCCTCACCGATCTCAAATCGCGCGGCATGCTCGAAGAAACCCTCGTCATTTGGGGCGGTGAATTTGGCCGCACTCCGATGAGCGAGAAGGGCGACGGACGCGATCACAATCCCACAGGCTTCACCATGTGGATGGCCGGCGGTGGTGTGCAAGGCGGCCGGACCTACGGCTCGACTGACGAACTCGGCCTCTATGCCGAGGAAGACCGCCTCCACGTCCACGATCTCCACGCGACGATCCTCTATCTGCTTGGCCTCGACCATACCCAACTCATCTACTCCTACAAAGGCCGCCCCGAGCGCATCGACCAGAACGAAGGGCACCCCTACACCCGCCTGCTCAGTGCCTGAGTAAGGACCCGCCGGATTCTTCGGCGGGAAATGATACACCGCTTCCTCAGTGCACAAGTTGCACCGTTTTTTATCATGTCCGACACCACTCCTCCCAGCCAACGTCCCCTTCAGTTTGGCACCTGGCTGCAAACCGGCTCCTCCATCGTTGCTGAGCTCGCCGACGCCTGCGGCTTCGACTGGTTGCTCATCGACCTCGAACATGGCTGCGGCACTGACATGACCGTGCTGCCGCAACTCCAAGTCATCCGCCGCGCCGCCGCCATCGTCCGCGTGCCTACAGCGCAGCCCGACCTCATCGCACGTGCCCTCGACTGGGGTGCGGCAGGCATCATGGTGCCGATGGTCTCCACCGCAGAAAAAGCCGAGGCCTGCGTGCGTGCCATGCACTATCCCCCGCGTGGCGATCGCGGCCTGGCAGGAATGGTGCGCGCCTACCGCTACGGACTCGAGAAGGAACCCGCCACGCCGCATTTCTTCGCTCAGATTGAAACCATCGAAGCGGTGAAAAACGCCCGCGCCATCGCTGCCGTGGAGGGCGTGGACGTTCTCTTTGTCGGCCCCATGGATTTGCAATTGAACCTCAAGGCATATCCGGAGCACGCCACCCTCGACTACGTCGCCTGCCTCCGTGAAGTCGCCACCGCCTCAAAGCTCGCGGGCAAGGCCTGCGGTATCTTGCTGAAGCAAACCGAGGATATCAGCTCCTACCACGAACTGGGCTTCACCCATCCCGCCGTGGAGACCGACATTACCTTTTTGCGAGACAGTTACCTCCGGGTCCTGTCGCCTTGGAAGTGAAGCAGCGTCAGATGAACTCATGAGTCTTTCGATGTCCCCGCGACGTGCTGCAAAGCTTTTGCTGTTCGCCCTGCTTGCGCATCCAGGAAACGTCCCCGCCGCTGACGGCAAGATCATCATCAACGCCCACCCGCAGCCCGAATATGGCCTGCCTATTCCATTCCGCAAAATCCCTGGAACTGCAGGCACCTTGGCCTTGGAAATTGTCGGTGGCAGGCTCTACACCCTGGAAGACAACGGCCTCTCCATCTACAACATCGACAACGCCAAACACCCGAAGAAGCTCGGTCACATTGGCGGCATGGGGAACGTCCGCCAGCTGCGCGTCCGTGGCAAAACCGCCTTTCTAACTTCACGCCAGTGCGGGCTTTGGGCCGTCGATGTCTCTGACGAATCCCATCCCAGGATCCTCTCCAACTTCGACGCTGCGGAAATGTCCACCGGACTCGACGTGGCTGGCAACGTCGCCTTCATCGGCAACCGTGTCTATGGCATCCAATGCGTGGACGTTTCCGACCCCGCGAGGATGAAGAACCTCTCCACCCTTCCGACGGACGAGTCCCAGTCGGTCTGCTACGCCAACGGGTGGCTCCTCAGCGGCGACTGGGCAGGCGGCGAAGTCACCGTGATCGATGTCGCCGATCCCAGTGCCCCGATGGCTCGCGCTCGCATCCATCTCGACGGCTACGGCGACGGCCTCGCTGTCCGTGGGAATACCCTCTTCGCCTCCACCGGTCAGCACAAAAAAAGTGGCCCTGAAGAGGACCGCCACGGAGCCGGACATGGCCTCGACATCTTCGACATTTCCGATCCGCTCAAGCCCGTAAAGCTGTCCCGGGTTTCCTTCCCCCGCTACTACTTCGGCCCCTGCGACTACTGGACGCCTCGTCTCTCCGCAAATTACTGCTTCGCCTCGGACACCATCAACGGCCTCTTCCTGCTGGACATCGCCGATCTGAAAAATCCAAGAATCCTCGGCAACCTCGTGCTCCCGAAGGCCGACCCGGAGAATCCGAAAATCGGTGTTCCCTATGCACAAATCATGGATCCGGCCATCGCCCAAGGCGACCCGGTTTCCTCCATCGCCGTGGGCGATGGCGTGCTCTACATCTCCGGCAACTATACGGGCATCTATCTCGCCGAATTCCCCGGCAAAGCGAAGCTCGATCCCATCGATAAAGGACCTCCGCCGCAACTGCCCGCCAAACCGTACCTCGGCCAGGAGGAGGGCTTCATCTCCTCCGGGCCCGCGGCAAGCAACCCCGTCCGAGCCGTCGCCGTGCACGGTGACATCGCCTACACCGCGAATGTCTGGGACGGTGTCAAGATTCATCGACTCAGCGACGACGGCATCACTGAAGTCGGCCAAATCGACATCGACTACGCCGCCGATGTGAAACGTTCCGGCAACCGCCTCTACGTCGCCGAAGGCCAGAATGGTATCGGTGTCTACCAGATCAAGTCACCCACCGAAGTCGTGGAGATAGGCCGGCTCAACGTGCTGGAGAAGGGGCTGAATTTCGCCCAATTTCTCTGGGCCTTTGACAGCACGGAAATCGTGGCCGCCACCTGTGCCGGCTCCCGGATCAACTTCGTCGATTTCAGCAATCCCAAGGAACCCAAAATCATCCTCAGCGAAGCCGGGAGTCAACTGCTCTACGGCAGCTACGGTGGACAGGCACTGGTGAAACAACGCTACTTCGCCCTGACCCGCCACGTGGGTGGACTCATGCTCTTCGACCTCGCCGACAACTCCGCGAAAAAGGTCTGGCACGACGGCTTTCCCCTCTGCTCCCAGACGGGATCCATCGCCGCCATGGGTGATGTGTTTCTCACAATGCGCGGCGGCGGCTACGCCTTCTTTGATCCCGAGAAGCCCGTCGCCACCACCAAACTGGAACGCCTCAAATTCCCCGGCCAGGACACGCTGCCGCAGGACGCACCGGACGACTCCCCCATCAGCAAGGCCATGTTCCCCAAAACCGATTGGGACGGCCTGCCTAACTACGACCCCGGCACCGGCAAGCTGGCCGTACTCAATCGTACTCACAAGAATATCCGCATCTACGACTTCTCGGACAAATCCCATCCCAAGCTGCTCAAGCACCACAGGCTTCACAGCAACCCATACGCGCCCGCGTTCTGGAAGGGCCGTGTGCTGCTGCCCGGTGGTTACTCGGGCTTGTTGCTGGAAAAGTAACGGCGGTCGAGCCGAATGCGAAGCAACCGTTTTTGGAGCACCGATAAATGCCACAGGCTTGGCCAACGGTATTCAGACTCGACCTAGTCCTTCACTTGGAGTCCTCACGCGCCCAATACGAATAGGTCACCTCTCCCCACGGACAGGGATTGAGCGATCCGGGCCGGCGCCACAAGCTGACAATCATATGCTTCGGCGCTTTCGTTCCGGTTGCGGGTTTATCCATGACGATCATTTCCAGCGTCCTTTCGTCAAGTTCAAAAGATTGACTCCTATATGTCACCTCCTCAACCTTCGTAAATAGAGCAGGAACCTCGGGACCTTCAAAATCTGCAAACACGAGGCAATACGTTCCTTTGAATTCAGCATTTCTCTCGAATTTGCCGTCCTGCTTGACAATGTTGTGGCCAATGAAAGTGCCATCAGGATTGTAAGTCACACGGATCTGCGAAGCACTAGATGGGCTCTTTCTTTTGTCTGAACGTTCGCAGGTATTGGTCATCGCATCGCTCAACCATGTCCCGACAATCTGCTGCTTAATGGTGTCGATGTCAGCTGTCTCGTATGCCCAGGCGCAATAGCAATTGAGCACAGCCAGAATCAAAAAGAGTAGAACCGTTTTCATGCCGCACAGCTGAATTGGGAAATTCTTAGACAAGCGCTGATTCGAATGGTCCAACTAACCGCGAGAGTTGGAAATGGACCTATTGAGAAGGCACTCTTGCCGTCCGAGTCGATGACGAGACATACTCCAGTCTCCTTCCCATCGCCACACTTGCGGGCGCGAGGTTGGAAAATGGCACCATGTACTGCTTGCCGTCCTCTTTCTCGATCACAACGGCTTCGCCCTCCAGCTTGATGAACTTAGCCTGAATCTTACGGTCATCACTGGCTCTCCAGGTGAGGAGAGGTCGGGCGAGAACTCGAAAAACTTCCTCGGCAGCAGTTTTGGCCTCGATCATCCTGCTCTTTTGACCCGACTCCTTGAACTTAGAAGCAGCGGCATTGTAGTGTTGAAGGTGTGCCTGGTAAGATTTAAACTGGTCTTGGTAGAATGCTTTGGCGTCCTTTGGGTCGAAGGGGGACGAGGCGGGGGGAAGTCTGTAGTAGGGCTTGCTGAGGCTGTAGGAGGTGTAGGAACTTTGGTCTTCAGCAGCCATTCTTAGCGCTCTCTCCCAGATGTTGAGGCTCTTGGAAATTTTGACAAATGCCACATCGGCCCTTTCCAGTTCCAGATTTTTGAACCCACTTTCAAGTGCCGCAAGAGCCTTAAGGGCCGTAAGCATCATGATTTCCGGGGGGCGCAGCTCCTGGCCGAAAACTTCAGATGCCTGCGGAGTTAGGTCCACTTCTTCGCCTGAGCGGAGGGATTGGTCGATCAGAATGATGAAGGCGCCGGCCAAATCGCGTTGCCTCATTTCTCGCAACATACCGTTTGCTCTAGCTTGGCTTGAGCACTGCTGCCAAGCCTTTTGCGCCTCTATTCCTTTTCCCAACTCATTTTCCCAAGTTCTGAAGAACTCTGTAACTTCAGACACAGAAACCTCGCTATTCAGCAATTCTTGCCGTTCCCGTTCTTCCAGAGTTGGTCCCAACGCCTTGCGGAAGTCCTCAGCGGCTTTGCTGCCTCCTGGCTTCTTCTCCGAAGGCGTCATGCTTGTTCCGAGGCCTAAACTCTCTCGCATCTGGTTTGAGATCCTGGCTTTGTCCATTAGCTTCTGAATCTCGTCTTTTCGGGCATTGCTCTCAGCCTCTTCCCGCGCCGTCTCCCGACGGCATCCGGGCACCACCAAGACCGCAAGAATCACCAACACGCTCAAAGGCAGGCTAAGAAGGATAGCAAATTGCAGACAGCCATTCGGCTCTTTCATTTGATGTTTTGCGTTGTACTCAGACGAATTCATGGCTTGTGTCCTCTGCTGATGGTTATCTCAATATCATGGAGATTGCCCTTCACGACGCTCTTCATGGCTCATCCATCCATTCTTCAACGTTTTGGTAAAAGTAGAACTTCCAGCCTCCGATGCTGGCGGTAATGACGTCTGCGACGTGGAGTTCACGACCGATAGCCGGAGCACCAGGTTCTATTCTTGGTTGAAGCTCTCCGTTCACAAATGTTCCATTGCGCCCGTAGCTGATGATACGACAGCAGTCTTTGTCACAAGTAACGGAAAAATGGATGGCGCTCATCCCCATGAAGTGCGGGAAAGCAAGGTCCGATTCATTCGTGGGTTGCTCCGAGAGGCCTCGGGCCACCCGGCCTACCCGAAGAGAGCTTCCAATCGCAGCTACTCTAGCCTGCCCCGAAACATGGTCGGCGTAGATGAGAGCCGGGCCAGCCGGCCGCGGTTCAAGCTGATCCAGCAGAGCACCGAACTGGATCACCCTCTCAGAGATCTTGTCCTCAGGCGGTCGTGGCAGGTCCTCGCTTACGCGAGTGTGGGCAATCAATGAGGCCAGGCTTGCATCGTCCAGGCTGTCCAGCGAAGCAAGAATGAGATCGTTTTCGTCGTGCATCTTGAAAAGGGTTAGGGTGTTGCGGGGGCCGAAAAGCAGCCAAAATCCGGAGAGAGAGCAGCCTCGAAAGGGTGATCCATCCAAGCGGCTTGGATGATGCCCATGGTTTCCTCGATCAGCTGTCGGGCTTTCAGTCGACGATCAAGGAACCTCGCGTCGAGGCGATTTCGCAATGCGGTGATGTCAGCTTCAATCAATTGACCCTGGCCAAGCAAATACTGGATGGCACGTCTACACAGCCAATTTTTCCAGAGAGGACGAGCCTCCTCTTCAGAGATCTCCCGGAGGTCAGCCTCAAGCCAGCGCCGGGCCTTGGCTCGCTGCACGTCGATGCTGTTGGGAGTGGATCGCATCTCACTTGCCAGTTCCTCCGAGCTTGTGTTGATGCTTCGGGCATGGAGGAGTCGCATGTCAACGCGCAGGCCATTATGGTTTTGTTGCGCCTGTTTTTCCTTCCCTCCTTTGAGTGTCCCCGGGGCGCCAGTGGCGCGTCTGATGATGACGGCGCATAACCTCAGGCGCAGCACCTCCTTCCGCTCGGTGTCTTCCCGAGGATCGTCCCAAGGCGTCACATCAAGCAAAGTAAGTGACTTGTCCGGAGCAAATGGAGCGTCCAGGGGGAGATTCCTGTGGGCATCCTCAAGCCGACGCTTCACAAAATCGCGAGCCTTGTTGGAAATGTAGCCGCTCAGGTAAGGAGCAAAGCGACGTCGGTTGCCCTGTTCGTCGCACGGACAGAAGTCCGTTACCACCTTGCGCATCAGCTCGTCCTGCTTTTTGTCGTGGTAGAGAAGCTGTACCAGCATCCACTGGGCGAAATCTTCCACCCAATCTGGCTGCATTCCCGTCGTGCCGCTCCCCACCACGACGATCAGGGGCCGGTAGAGGGCGCAGAAAGTCGCCCGAGCGTTCTTGATGCGCTCTTCCTTGGGCAGGTCAGTACCGTCGTCCGGCACTGCGGTGCCGAGGGCGCGCAACATGGTATAGCTGGTGACAGGCTTCACGGGATGACTGGGGTAAGAGACGGGAGGGTTCAGATGTAATTGGCACGCCTTCCGGAGACCTTAACGGATTTCTCTGTCATTCTTGAAGATCCTCCGACGTGGTAGCATGAGCGGGGAAACTTTTGAGGGTTCCACACCTAGGGTGCGCCAAGAAATGGATTCGATTTTCGCTCAGCAGGAGCCGAGAGCAGCCACTGCGCCACGCGCAGGTAAACATTGGAATCGTCATGTGTCGCCGTGAGTGCCGCCCGGGCCTGGGCAAGTGTTTCCCCTTGATCATGGAATTCCACGGCAATGTTCCCTTTCATTTTAAGCCCAAGAACTGCGTGCACTGTAGTGATGAAGGCATCGGGGACTGCCTCGGAGCCTGGCGGAGCCAGGGGCCAGGTATGGATGCTGCCATCCACACCGCCGACTGTTATCCCCTCACGGGTCACCTGCGGGGGCAGCGCCGCGATGCCGTGTTCCCTCAGCCAGACAAGGGCAAGCGGCAGGCCGGAGGCAAGGTGCGCCAGTTCCAGGTGCGCGCCTGAGTGCTCCACTGAAGAGACGGCGAGCACGAGCGTGCCATCGGCGGACACCTGAGCCTGATGCAATCCCGCATCCTGACTGGCATAGCTGGAAACCTTGTCGGGATCCTCCCAAGGCTCCGAGTTCCGCCGATAATACGCAGATTCCACGAGACTTGGAATAGCCCAGGAGCGAATCCTGGTGTCATTGGAACTCACCAGCGTCCGCTGGTCGTCGCTCACTTGAATCTTGCCCAGGTCTTCGACGGATTCGACCATGCCTCGCACCTGACCTGTCTTCACGTCCAGAAGGAGAAGACGCTGCGCTCCCTCGTCCGAGTGAATGATAACGAGAGACTCCTGGGGCACGAAAGCCACGTGGGACAGTGCAGCCCCTTTGAAGATCTGGCTCCACAGGATCTTTCCCGTGGCGCAATCGAACAATTCAGCAAGCCCATCCTCTCTCAAACGAAGCAGCGTCGAACCGTCGGGAGACAGCGCCATGTCCTGTAAATAACTTACAGATTCTTTGAGTGGATGCCGCGTATTCTCCCATTGCTTGGCAAGAACTGGCTCGTTTTTTCCGAAACGCCAGAGTCCCACGCGAATAGGGTCCGAGTCTGGATCCGTATTCTGCAGGTGTGCCAGAATCCAGCCGTCGGAGTTCATGCGGATAAAGTCATTCTCGCCCCATCGTAGGTCGTAGCTCTTGGGGATCGCGGGTGGAGCCACTGCATATTGTGTGCGTTCTTCGTTCAGGATATAAGTTGTTTTTCCGGCCAGCAGTCTGCTTCCGGTCAAATCCGATTGAAGCCCTCCCCTTGCTTGTGGAGGCAGGATGATTGAGGCGCGAGACAATGGATTGGCATTCCACACCGCCCACATGGCTGCTTTCTCGCTCCGGCTATCCTGCTGCAGATTTTCTGAGGCAAAGATTCTCCCGCCGTCACCACTGAATACGATGCTGGCGCCTGGGTTCAAAGACGGGGTCTTGACCAAAGGTGTCCGGCCAGGGAGGGCAGAGGCGCTCTCCTTCGTCCACACGGCTGCGTAGCCTTCCTGGCACAGGACCACGAAGTGCCTGTTGTCGGGGCAGGCCTTCACTGAAGCAATCCGCCCTCCCGGATCGAGCTTCCGTGGGGTGGGATGCCACTCCACTCCTGTGGCGCCTGTGCCAGGCCCATTTCCCGACGTTGAGCCGCTGCTGTCTTCATCCGACGGCGGTCTTTTTTTCCATCCGGCATTGATAAGTTCCTGGGGCCGGTCCCCAAAGTCCCAGAGAAAGAGCCGTCCCTGCCGGTTCCAGGTCAGTATGGATTCTTCAGGGCCGAAGGCCCATTCTGTCGAACCGGTGAGATCGAGATCGACAGTTTCCGTCTCGATCAAAGGCCTGCCCTTCAGACGCTTCCAGATCCAGAGACCGCCCGCAGTGTCCAGTGCGGCGAAACGCTGGGTAGGAGCATGATAGCGAATGTCTGCAAGCCCGTCCCTAAACACCGCTGCACTTGGAACGGCGGTAGTAGCAACAGCCTTGCCACTCTCCAGATGCAGGAGGTCGACCTGCTCACCCTGGACCGCCAGCAGATGCTGGTTGTCCGAGGCAAAGCAAAGATGGGTGGAAGGTTCGAAACTGACCCTGGGCTTCTTCTCTCCCAGTCGAAACAAGGCCCAATGCACCGGCTCCCCGGAGGTAGCGGGAGTTTCATGGCCCTTGCCAAAAATCCTCCCTAGCTTCGAGCCGAAGGTGGCAGGCTCTTCACTGTGCCAGCCCCCCTGCCTTTGCAACTGCCACGTCTGATCTGGGGAGTGGGTGTGCAGCGGGTAGACACTCACGTCCGCCATGTTCCTGTCAGCGATACCGGAGTCTTCCTGAGAGACTGTCTTCGCTAGATTCTCACTCAGGTCCAACAGCGGATATCGCCGGCTTTCGACATAGTTACCCTCATCGTAAACCAACACCAGCATGCTTCCCTGCTTTTCCTGTGGCTTCAACACGACTTGAGGTCCTACGCGAAAATCCCGGCGTCGGGCAGGTGACTTTGAAGTATCCCAATAACTGACCAAGGTGAATCCATCCGCTCCATCCCCACCACTACCGACAGAAATCAAAGTGTTATTGTCGCCTAAAAAAAACGGATGGCCGAAACCGTACTCCGTTCTCAACTCTTCCCGAGTGCTGCCATCGGGAAGCGATATCAATAGCCCGCGACTACCGTGGAAAACCAAAGCTTTCCGGCCGTTATCGGTGAAAATGATGTCGCTCTCACCAGCCGGTACAGCGACACGTGTACTCAATGGTGCGGGAGGCGTCTGATACACCAAATGGTTGAGCAACGCCGCCCGCGCCTCCGACTGGGCAGGATCAAGACGCAATGCCTCCACGAGGGACAATACGGCGTGACGCTCCTGACCATCCAAAAACTGCCGTGCCGCATTGGCGATATGCAGGCGGACCTGTTGATGCAGCAGCTTTGTGCTTTGTTCTTTGGCTCGCCCGGCATTGGCATCGGCCTCTAATCTGGCTTTCTCAGCTGCTCTTTCTTGGGTAGACGCCTCCACAGCGTAAATTCTAGCCGTCTCTGCCGCTTTTTTGGCCCGTCGCTCAGCGGCTCGGGCTTCCATGAGGGCGTTTTCTTTCTCTTTGGCTTCAATCTCGAGATTATCGACTGCGGTTCGCATGGCCGCTGTGGCCTTATCTGCGTTATCCTTGGATGAAAGCGCCTTCCTTTCTGATTCCCGGGAGCTTGACAGGAAATAGAGACTGGCACCCAGACCTACAACGAGGGCCATGAGGGCTATCCCCGCGGCAATGGCCACCACACGATGGCGCTGGGCCAGCTTCCGCAGGGGATAGAAAAGGCCCGGATGATCGGGAACCGGGCGCCCTTCCAGGAAGTCCGTGAGACTGCGTGCGAGTTGGTCTGGCCTGGCATATCGCTCGCTTTTAGAACCCGCAGTGTCTGCTTTCCCCTCTTCAGGCACGTCGCCTAGCAAGCAGCGGCGGACAATCCAATCCAGGTCACTTCTGAGCAAGCGGGCCAGTTCCTGGGGAGTCGTGCCCCGCCGTTCGGCCACCACCTTCTGCTGACTTTCTGTGAGGCGTTCAAAAAGGGCGCCCGGCCGTGGGGGGTCATTTTCCTCCAGCACCTTGCCCACGGACTTGTTATGCTTTCTTATCGCCAGCAATTCATTTTCTTCATGCGGCAGCCGCCCGATGAGCAGCGAGCAGAGTATGCACCCCAGGGCATAGACATCCGTCGCAGGCGTGGTCAGCTTCGAGAGATGTTGCTCGGGGGCCATGTGGGTGTAAGTGCCAGGACTCACAAACTGGTCCCGGGTCAGCCCCGGTCCTTCCGTCATGCGAGCAATGCCAAAGTCGATCAGCTTTGGCTCCGGATCCTGATGCACATCGGAAACCAGAATATTCTCGGGCTTCAAATCCCGATGGGTGATTCTGGCCACGGCATGCAGGTAGCTAACGGAGGCACAGACCTTGATGAAGAGACGAATCCTTTCCTGAACCGTGAGGCCGAACAGGTCCGCATACTCGGTGATCGTCACGCTGCGTCTGTGTGTGGGCGCATGCGCCGTTCCACTTGCGGAGGTATCCACGACTCGGCGGCATTCAACCAATTCCATCGAGATAAAGGGGTGCCCATCTCCGCCTTTGTAGCGCTCAAAGACGCCGTGATCGTGCAGGGTGGCGATATTGGGGTGATTCAGCCGGGCGTGTTGAAGACACTCGTGCTGGAAACGCGAAATCAAATCCGGCGTCACCACCTTCATGAACTTCACGGCACGCAGCATGGTAGATTCTGCCCGGGCTTCGCCAGCTACTCCCTGTGGTAGGGCCGTACCCTCAGGCAGCTTTTCAGCACGCCACACTTCGCCCATTCCTCCGGCACCGATGAGATTGATGAGGCGGTGCCGTGCGACCACATCACCAGGGCGCCACTCCGTGGTATGCCTAGCATGGTCATGCTTGCAGTTAGGGCAAACCTGATCCGTCCATTTCTCATCGACGGGGTACTGGCAGCAGAAGCATGTGGCGAGAGCAGTACCCATAGCAGCAGGTAGGAGGATGGGGAGGTGCAGGTGAAGCCGTCTGGCAGGAGGGGCGGCGCTGGCGTTGCCTCTTATTGCATGCCACCGTCGCCCACCACGAGTCAATCGTAAAAGTCCCTCTCTTTTTCACCGGCTGGTGGAGGAGCTCCACTGGGTTGATTCGCGTTCAAAATAGCCGCTGCCATCGGGCACCTCATAGGAGCCCCTGGTGCGCGAGCCCCTGCCTCGCCCGGCGTCGAAGGACCAGTTCTCCGTCTTGAAGCCCTTTCCGGAGGAGACAGTCGGTGGAGTTTCCTGCCACTCCGGGGAGGCATCCTCCAAGCGATAGGTGGGTGGAAAAACACCCAAATCCGCCAGGGCGCCCATCTTGTAGACACGGCCTTCCACGGTCAACCGGCTGGGGAAGGACTTGGCTGGCCCCACCGGGATGAGGAATGGTCCGCGAAGTTCATAACGCCAGCCTTCAAGCACCACGGTGTTGTTTTTTGCCTGGATCTGGGGTGCGGCAGATTTGGATACCCGGGCTTTCGACTGACTAGGAGGAGTAGCAGGCGACGCTGCCGCAGGAGGAATGGATGGGACCACGTTCACCTGTGGCACAGTTGCTGGAACGTCCGTCGCCGGGACCTCGGGGGGTGCCGGGGGAACCGTGTGCTGGTCGGGTGTGGGCGTGGCTTGGGGAGCGGTGACGCTGGCGGGCGCCACGGAGGATGCCGGTGCCGGTGCCGGTGCCGGTGCCGGTGCCGGTGCTGGAGGGGGCACGGGCGCCGCGGTGCCGGCGGCGCCATATACCACAAGGGAGGCGACACAAAGTGTGGCAAAGATGGAGGCTTTGAAGGCAAAGGTGGTTTGCATGGCGGGAGAAAATTCGTGTTTTGTTCAGGGCGTCGTGGTGGCGCCGATTCGCCGTGGGATGCGGCAGGGGCGGTGCCACCATGGCAGAGGACACGGGGAGATGTGGATCAGCGATCGAGCTCCAGGGTGAGATTCACATCCGTCATGAGATTGAAGAGGGATCTGTGCTCGTCGTTGATCCAGCCAGAGCCTTCTTCGCGCAGGGTGCGCTCCGCACGCTCCAGACGATTGCGGAAGCTGTGATCCAGCTTCACCCCCGGCATGCGGAGATGAAGATCCAATGCCTCATCATGGAGCGAATGAACCTCCGTGAGGGCGGAGTGCACAGCGGGGCTGAAGCGCCCGCCACGGCTCTCCAACTTTGTGACCTGCTTGTCCAGATCGCGCATCTTATGGAGGAACCCGCAACTCTGCGCCTCACCAGTCAGGTGATTGATGGACTGCATCTGGAACTCACTTCCCTGCTCTCGCATGCGGCTGAGGGACTCGCTGAAAGAGCGACCGTACGGTGTGTCCGAGCTTTCCTGCTGCAGGCTGGATGCGTCCCGCTCGAACTGGCGCCACTCCTGGAAGAAGGAACGGCTGTCCTCGGGCGAAGCGAACCCACCACACTGTTCCACGCGGGTGGCGCGGTCCCGAAGATGTTCATAGTTTTCCGTAAGACGGGAGTGGCTGCCGCCACGTCCGGAACGGTGCTCTTCCTGGCGGAAGTGGTTGTCGAACTCATGCAGGCTCTGAAAAAACTCCTGTCCGGGGGTGCGGATGGAATTTTGCTCGGTGTACTCAGAGCGCTGCTCCGAGGTGTGCATCCGGTAGGATTCCGCATGAAGCGGCGCGACCAGGGCGCTGAGGCCGACGAGAAGAATGGCAAGATGAGATGACGTATTCATGGAGATGGCGGAGATAATGAGTTTGGAATTCAAGAGGGATAATTAAAGGTAAGAGACAACGTTGAAGAAGGCGTTGGTGAGGCACAAGAGCCCGTGGCCGCGCATCTAAAGGCTGCGACGCGCCACAGGTGAAGTTGCTTTAGTAGCCAAAGTGGTTCACGCGGAGAATGTCCTCGCTTTCCTCCACCACCCTGCGTTTACGGGAAATGCGCTCCTCCGAATATTCGTGGGGCATCGTGTCGGGCCGAACGTAAATCTCTTCGTAGTACGGGAGAGGGGCGGGCCCACACGGGGGCGGAACGGGCAACCAGGGACGAGGAGGGATCATGAACCCCGAGTGGCAGCCCCCCGGAGGGAGTACCTGAGCGTACGGAGGCGGAACGCACGGGGAAGGATGGCAGACCCACTGCGCGCTGGCGGTGGAGGCGAGGCCGAGGACGGCAACAAGGGAATAAACCAGTTTCATGTTATCGAGGATGTTGTAAGACATGAGGCGCGCTTCCGAAGTGCCGCATGCTCCAGTGCTGGTCGCCTTACGAGGGGCCTTGCGGCTCATCGCTTGGTTCAGAACCTGGGTGCGGGAGAAGGGAAATGTGTTGCTCACAACCTTTCTTGGCTCCCGTTTCTCCGACCTGAACAAGATCTCGAAAAATTCTGCAAAATACACCACCTCAGAGCGATGTCCGCTTGCACTTGAGAAGACGAATGGCTTCAACTACAGCATCCATGCGCGCCCTTATCGTGAAAACCAGCAAGTTCTTGAGCCGTGTGCTGAGACATAGACCCGAAGATATTGGCTTGGAGCTTGATGGGACCGGCTGGGCCGACGTGGATGAATTGATCACTTGCGCATCACTTCGCGGCAACGATCTGAGCCGGGATCTTCTCGCGAGAGTGGTTGCCGAAGACGACAAGCGTCGTTTTGCCCTGAGTGACGACGGATCGAAAATCCGGGCTGTGCAGGGGCACTCGGTTGCCATTGATTTGGGTTTGAGCCACACTCAGCCACCGAACTTGCTGTATCATGGAACAGCCACGCATAGAATCGCCTCGATTCGTGCGGAAGGATTGCGCCCTGGTTCACGCCGGCATGTGCACCTTTCCAACGATGAGGCGGCAGCTGTGGAAGTAGGAAAGCGGCATGGAGAGCCGGTCGCGCTGACTGTCCGCTCAGCAGAAATGGCAGCCAAGGGTCATTTGTTCTTCCGGTCTGACAATGGCGTGTGGTTGACTGACGCGGTCCCGCCTGGATTCATCGAGATTCCCACAGCAGCTACTGAGTCGATAGACGTGATTCCAGAATTGCAATCCTGTGGCTTTCTCGTTTTCCGCCGGACGCCCCAGCTTGCCTTCTTGCTCATGCGACATGCAGATCGTTACGATTTACCCAAAGGCCACCGCGTTGATGGGGAGTCTGAACTGCAATGCGCCCTGCGCGAACTCAGAGAAGAAACAGGACTGACACCGAATTGTGTGGAACTTTTGGAAGGGTTCCGGCACGACTCGACATATTACCCTCGGTATCGTAGGCTGGGCGGCAAACGAGTTAAGAAGACCGTTTCCATCTTTCTGGGGTGGCTCGCGGATGATCCCGCAATTTCGATCACCGAACATGCTGGTTACGAATGGATTCCTTGGCATCCGCCCCACAAGACAAGTAGTGAAACCATTGATTCCCTCCTAGTGGAAGTGGAACATTTGTTTCGATCGATGAATGTGTAATGAATCCGATGTCGCATGTTCGGAAAAAATACGATTGTTTTACCTCGCCCACTGCGCCGGAGCTTCATTCCCATCTGGCTGTTGCTATGCACCCTCAACTGTCTCAGTGACACACCTGCCGCCAGGGATAGTATAGGGAGCAATCAGAAGGAAACCTTCACCCGAGAAGTGCTCAACCTCCAAGGAGTCTGGGCTCTAGCCGATCCCAATGGAGGCCCCGCGATGGCTCGGCTGGTAGTTCACGGCAGATACTTCCTTCTCATCTACCAGTGGCCCGGCAAAGACGCCAAGGTCTACGAAATCCACAGCTTTCAAGCCGATGGCGGCCAGATCCGCGATAAGAGTGGTCAACTGGTCCTGAACTACATCGTCAACTCCGAGCGGAGCGTGAACTTTGAGGTGCTTGATGAGAGCCCGCACCCCACCTCAAAGTATTGTGAATTCGGGCTCATTCGCACAGGCAGGCTTCCCGACCTCCAGTTGCCTCGACAGCTTCAACGAACACCCAAATGATTGCCTATCACCAACTTTGTGCAGCAAGCGGTCGCGGGCTGGTTGCCCGGCTTAGGATTGCAAGCGCCGAGGATAGGCGACAGGCATGAGGTCACGGATGAAAGTTTGGGCCGCCTTGTGGCAATCGCGCCCGCCATGCCGCTGCTGCCGCTGCAGTACGGGTTTCCACACTGAGTTTATGCAGAATGGCCCGCACATGTTGCTTCACAGTGCGCTCCTTCGCTTGGACGATTGCGGCAATCTCAGCATCCCGCTTGCCTTCCGCCAGCCAATGCAACACTTCCCTTTCGCGAGGGGTCAGCGGCGGGTCAGCCGGAAGCTTCAAGTACTGACGCGCCCGGTTCAATATATTCTGAAAGTGAGGTTGGAGCAGTTCAAGCAACAAGATATCCTCCGCCGAAAACGGGCACTCATGCGACATGCAAAATCCCAGCCGCCCCCCGGGTACCTTCACGACGAGCGCTGCTTGATCGCGAAGAGAGGGCGAGGACCCGAAAAAATCGCTGAAGTAAGCGGTTTGCCGAAATTCCCTCAGGGTGCAAAGGTCTGACAATTTGACTGCTGGCAGGAAACCCACAGCAATGAGTGGGTTGGTGTGAGCCACCGCCGTGAGAACCTCGGCGTGATCCTTGGGCCACCAGATTGCGCGATTGTGCTCGGCGCGATGGCTCGCAATTCCATTCCTGGATATCTCATCCACACTCATCCAAGCATGCGGGACAATCTGAAGCAAGACGTTCATCAGTGCCTTGACCGGATCCTGGTCGTGAGGCTCGTGATAAAGCGAGAGCAAGGCCTCGTTAAAGTTTTGCAGGCGGATAGCAGGCAGGCGAGTTAGGCTCATACCGGGGTCAGAACCAACTTGCTGAGGGTGCATAAAACCCAGTGCAACTGCAAGCAAAATCTTTTTGTCTATGCGTCTTTCGACGTATGGCAGCTCGCTGCGTATTTGCGTAGATCCCCCCCATTCGCGATCTTGATCGTCCACTTGAAAAAACGGCGCCCAACGAGCTCTGCAGATGAAGTCCAACTCGAAACCTACTTTGTTTTTTCCTTCTCTTGTTGCCTGGCTATTGTTGCCTTCTTGCGAAGCGTGCGATCACGCTGACTCCTTTCAGCCCATCGAAACTCAGGCGTTGGATCAGTATGGCGGCCGACTTGATACTCCCTGCCGCTCCCTTCGGAGCACAGGTAGGATCTCCGATTTTTTCGCGCTCGCCGTATCCTGGCAGCTCGCCACCCGTGACAGGTTACACGCCCAGCAAACGCTTCGCAATACGAGCACCGAAATCCAGGCACTGGGACATCACTCGTTTTCCTGCAAAAAGGACAAAGTGCGAAGGCCAAGGACCTCAAACCGAACCCGCAACCAATGAGCACGACATCAACATCAACCCACATGAAACTCAATCCTACACAGAACATCGCGATCACCCTGATGCTTTGCATAGCTATGCTGGTGACATCTCAAAAATCTCAAGCCGCGCCACGCCATCTCAACGCCGCCGAGAAGCATGACTACGCGGAACGAACAGAGACTTTGCCTGCAGGATTCGCGAACGAAGAAGGTGAGTTTACTGCTGAAGCACTGATGATCGTCTTGGTCGTGCTACTGGTCATTGGATGTTTATACGCAGGAAGCAACACAAGCACCTTCGAAAATCGCGCATCGGAAAACTTCAACCAGAATTTCGGAACGGGAGTCGGAACGGAGATGACCACCGAGGATATGCGTGGTTATAGCACACCCAGTTCGAATTGATTGTCTTCACCTATCAATTTCTCCGTCAGCCTCGAACCTTCGGAACTGACGGAGAATTTCTCACAATACAGATGAGACGTGGAGTGCGTGTCAATTCTCTAGCTCTTGCGGTGTCGTTGTTTGCTTTCACCCAGTGCGCTCAAAAGAGCCTCGGACATGCCAATGTGAAGATTCCCGAGGTTTCACGTGCTACGCAAACCTCACCACTGGCCTTTGACAAGCCCACGCCAATAGAGCAGCAAACCCGTCACGATTGCGGAATCGCCGCTTTGGAGCATGCCGCCAAGCTCTGGGGCGTCGACCTTTCCGCGAAATTACCACTGGAACTCCGCGTACAGCCATCGAGCCTGGCTTCGCTCGCAACCCTGGCAAAACGGCACGGATTTGAAGCCTACGTCATGCAAGCCGGCTCTGAGGGATTGGATCCTTACAAAGAGGTCAACCTGCAACTCGCTGATGAACGCCCTCTCATCCTTCTGCTACGTTTCCCACCCAGCATCGGTGGGATGTGGAGTTACATACGTGCCGTGCAGAAATCGCCGGACTTCCACGCCAACCCAAGCCAGTGGCAGCGGCACTTCGTCGTACTCACCGCGTCTTCAGGTTCTCACACGAATGGCATTGCACAGAAATATACCCTCATGGACCCCGCCAGTGGTAGATACCGAAACGTCGGAATGTGGTGGCTTGACTTGTTCTGGCGGCGGCAGGACGCGAAGTACCTCCTCATAGGCAAGTGAGTCAGCCCCCAAGACCCATTCGGCGCATCGTGGCCACCATTTGGCCTCACTTAGGTTCTTTACCGCTCGACATGCGCCTTCGCTGTTTCCAAAAAAGCGACAAATCTGACTAAGGTCGTAGGGATATGACGCCAAGAATACGTGCAACACCTCGCTGAAATAAGTTCAGGTTTCACCACACCCATCTTGATGAGCCAACATGTGTCTTCCTTACTGTATTCGAGTTCGTTTTCCTGCGGTCCATTGGTGCATGGCGGTGGCATGGAGTGTTCTCACGTGCGGTGCCTCAGTCGCCGATGACAGACCCCAAAAATCGTGGCGGGTTATTCCCCTTCCCATCCAAAGGGCTGCGATCCTCACACCTGATGGCTGGGTGGGCGGTCGATTCTGGGACGCAGTTGGTCCCTTACAGGACGGCGTAGCGGTTGTCAGGGAAACTGTACATGAGAAGGCGGGAGCCACACGCCGCGGAGGTCTAATCGATGCGAGCGGGAAATCCCTGACTGCATCAGCGTCGAAGTTTGAAGACATTCTTCCATTCACGGAGGGACTGGCCCTGGTGAAAGTCGCCGGAAAGTATGGCTTTATCGACGGCAAAGCACGGATGGTCATCCTTGCTCAATGGGACAATGCGCTAGGATTTCAGGCCGGACTATGCCCTGTCGAATCCGACGAGAAATGGGGGTATATCGACCGAACCGGGAAAGTGGTGATCCAACCCTCCTGGGATGAAGCCAGGGCGTTCCCAGACTCTGATAGCCTGGCTCGCGTTCGAAATCGCGATAAGTGGGGCTACATCAATCGCCAAGGCGAAATGATTGTTCCCATGCAATATGGTGTGGCGTGGCCCTTTGAAGGACCGGTTGCTTTCGTTCAAAAGGACTCTACATCAAACTCGTGGATGTTGCTCGGTAAGAATGGCACCGTGATACTCCGGGAACAGTGGAAGCTCGTGCGGGGATTTTCGGTTCCTGAGAACCTTGCTGGAGTTCAGACACCGTCTGGGCTGTGGGGATACATTCGCCCCGACGGCACCTACGCGCTCTCCCCACAGTGGGAGAACACTTGGAACTTTAACAATGGTTTCGCCATCATCAATAAGAATGGGAAACTTGGCGTCATCGACACGGAGGGGCATGAGACCGTTCCCCCAATTTGGGATCACCTCCGCGAAATGGCCGAAGGCTATGCCATTGCAGTCAGGAGCGAGAAGGAAGGCTACGTCGAAATGGCCACCGGTCGCACTATTGAGCCTCAATGGGATCATGCCTACCCAGTTCAGGATGGATTTGGCTTGGTAAGTCACGAGGGGCGGATCGCCTTTGTCGACCTGAAAAGCGGACAGGCAATTCGATGGTTTGAAATTCCTTCGCCGCTAGATGAAGCCCCGCCGCAGACAGACCGAGCAACCCCATGATCGTAGGGCAGCCTCATCCAGGTTCCGGCTCGATGTGAACTGCCATACAGCCAACTGACACCGCTCCTCATGTAGCACTCAGCCTTACAATCTTGCTTGCCTAAAGCCCACTCATCCAATATTTCAAAATCATTCAACCCGGTGATGAAAAAAGCGTTTGGCCTTACTCTCGTCATAGCCAGCCTTTCGGCTGCGACACTCTACTATCTGTTCCAAACGAAAGAGCTTCCTGCTCGGCCAGAATTGCCCTCGAAACCCGACATTGCGAATTCCTCCTCGTTTGATGAATTGCGGAATCACTTGGGCCAAAAAGATAGAATCATGGACGACTATCTGGTCACGAGTGACAAAATTGTAGAGCACAACTACGGCGTCTTCAAAACTGCACTCGTCATTGGCCTGGGAGGTACAATATTGGGTTTGGCTTTCATGCTTTTCGGAAGGAAACGTTGAATGCCACGTTTAACTCTGGTCAACCTGACACAGGAACTCGAACCCGCCACCGCCAGTGAATGAAGCTGTTGCAGTTCAGAGGCGCTCTGGATTTTTCGTGCGCAACTGATTTACACGCTGCGCGGCTTGACTGGTGCGCAGTCGAATCGACAACTGACTACTCCAATATTCGACCATGATCTTCTTGGATGGCATTTTCTTCCTCCTCCCAGTGGGATTGATTATTGTAGCCGTAGACTACAGCCTTTGGTTCCTGCCCATTGGGCTAGTAATCTCGTGGCTGGGAGCGCGAGGTTGGCTTTTGATGATTGGCGGCTGGCCCTACCGTCCCGGTGAACCGGGCTGGGGTGTTTCCAAGGCGGTACTCTCTCAACGGCGGGATGGCGAGACTCTTGCCACGATCTGGTTGTCTTTTTTGGGTATCCCCTGGCTGCCCGTGCGCACCTGGTCTCGATCACGGCTCCAATGGACGTCCCTGCATTGGCCCGCTGTGGTATGGGGTGCGTTGTTAACCGCAGTCGCCCTTGGGACGGGACTGCTGGTGTTCTGGGTGGCTATTTCGTTGATTCCTTCTCCTGTAGCGTCGGTAAACGCAGCCGGATTGGTCGCGTGGATTCTCGGGCAATGCCTTCCTTGGGAAGTGAAGGCGCAACCTTTCTGCGATTCGCGTCACACCACACGGAAGGAAGCGTCAACCTTTGCAGCATCCGGCCCCTCACAGATAGCAGGAACGACCTGCAGCCGTTGCGGTCAAAAATTAATAACGCAATTTGACGGTGAGTTCACTGCGCGCGGAAAAGTCGTCTGCCAGGCGTGCCTGACCAGACAAAGAGGGATCAAGAAGAGAAAATAGAGCGCAAAGATGTCAGAGCCCTCGGGCCATTCACGGCTCAGTCAACATGAGAGACGCGGCTCGTCTGAAGCGGGATCTGCATGGGCAGGAATCCACGCTGGATATGTGGCAATGCCATTGCGGATCGACTGCCTTGAAATGGATGTACCTGCTGGAAGGATCGCGTTGACCGGGAAGCGATCCCACTTCTACTGCTCCCACTACGTCGAGCTGCAGGATTTCCGTGGAGGCAGCCTGTGCTCGCTCGCAAAAGCCGTCACCAATGGGGCGCTTCGCCGCGGTGCAGAGTACGTCCCGGAAAAGGGCTCACCGTAGGTGGCAATCTTGAAGAGAAGCGTCTGGGCCGGGCGTGGAGAGTCCCGCCTTGTCAACACACCCCACACCACCAAGGCCACTGGCTTCAACGGAGCCACGCTCCTTCGAGCGTGGAGAGGGTGAGCTTTTTCGGACCCCTCCAGCTCGTGGACCACCAGCTTCAACGGAGCCACGCTCCTTCGAGCGTGGAGAGGGCGACATGGCGTGGGTGCTGGCCCGCGATGAAGAAACGCTTCAACGGAGCCACGCTCCTTCGAGCGTGGAGAGCCTATTGTTTTCGATGCCCACTCACCTAAGCTACCCAGCTTCAACGGAGCCACGCTCCTTCGAGCGTGGAGAGCCAATCTCATCTGGCTGCTTCTCACAAAGCGCCCTCAGCTTCAACGGAGCCACGCTCCTTCGAGCGTGGAGAGTACACGGCGGTCGCCTGACTCACCGACCCTCCATCGGGCTTCAACGGAGCCACGCTCCTTCGAGCGTGGAGAGGAAAAAATGGGTGGAGGTGGTTGCAGGCAGATGAAGGTGCTTCAACGGAGCCACGCTCCTTCGAGCGTGGAGAGAGTCACATTGACATGAAAAACCCCGCTTCTGCAAGTACAGCTTCAACGGAGCCACGCTCCTTCGAGCGTGGAGAGCTCCAAGTGTCATGTCCAATTTCCGCGAATGCACGTCGCTTCAACGGAGCCACGCTCCTTCGAGCGTGGAGAGAGACTGGAAGGCACAGAACTGGAGTCATACCGACCCCGCTTCAACGGAGCCACGCTCCTTCGAGCGTGGAGAGCAAGCACCAGAGCGGCAAGGAACTGACCCACTCCGGCGCTTCAACGGAGCCACGCTCCTTCGAGCGTGGAGAGCGATCTGTTTCCAAGCCGACCAAAGGCGGAAGCGGTGGCTTCAACGGAGCCACGCTCCTTCGAGCGTGGAGAGTCATGATGTTTGTTTTGTTGAATGTGTCGTGAAAATGCTTCAACGGAGCCACGCTCCTTCGAGCGTGGAGAGAGAGCATGAGGGGGAAATGGTTCATCTGCCCGGCTAGCTTCAACGGAGCCACGCTCCTTCGAGCGTGGAGAGGCATCCGTTCGACATCAAGCCGGGCAGCACCCAGGCGCTTCAACGGAGCCACGCTCCTTCGAGCGTGGAGAGAAGGCGATTGACGCTATTTGCGAGGCCCTTGGGCTTGCTTCAACGGAGCCACGCTCCTTCGAGCGTGGAGAGCAGTACCAGGAGAAGAAGTCCGACAAGGCACCCACGGCTTCAACGGAGCCACGCTCCTTCGAGCGTGGAGAGCCGGTCTTGGCGGTCCGGGTGGGAATGGTGGGAGTATGGCTTCAACGGAGCCACGCTCCTTCGAGCGTGGAGAGAGTGCTGATGGTATTCCATGGTCGCGAAGAGCAGATGCTTCAACGGAGCCACGCTCCTTCGAGCGTGGAGAGGGAGTTGTTTTGAATATGAGCACTACACCGACAGAAGCTTCAACGGAGCCACGCTCCTTCGAGCGTGGAGAGATGGCGAACCCCTTAAGGCTGGGATTCGGGAGAGGAAGCTTCAACGGAGCCACGCTCCTTCGAGCGTGGAGAGTCACCTCACCCCACCCGCTGTCCCTGAACGACGCTGCGAAGCCTTCGCGAGACGTCTGCGGAGGCAGCGGACAAAGAAAGGTGTAGAAATGCATATGCGGAACCTAACAGGTTGGGTATCAGCACGCGAGCGGGTGCCAGGGGTAAGCACGGCACCACACCGCTCGCGTGACTGATTTTGGATTGTCATCGAAATGTCAAAGATCACCCGGTCACCCCTGGCCGATGATTTACACCACATAGCAGGGGGCGTCAAAGCGCGCGTACGGCAGGCCCAGCGAAGCGATGACGCGGTCGCCCCGGCCACCCACGGGCCCAAGCGAGACAAATAGCACCTGATCCTCATCTTCCTTGATAAGAGCCTTCAGTTCCCGCTCCAGCTTCGTACGTTCACGAGGATTCAGATCGCACTCGAACACAGAATACTGCAGGTGGGTGCCATAGTTCCGGCACACCTTGAACACCTTCCTCAGGCGCTTGTCATTGGCAATGTCGTAGCACACCAGATACGTGATCCGTGTTGAGAAGGCTTGCCCTCGGGACGACATGGCTAGAGAAGTGCGAACATACTCAACGGGTCACCATCGGCACATACTCCGGAATCTCACCCGTAAGATGCCGCGCCAGCAGACGAGATTGCAGTTCCAAAACCCGCCGGTAGCTCACACGATAGTCAAAAATTGGATGGGTGATGAGCGTGTTCATCCGCTGCTCATACGCTTGGAAGAAAATTTTCCTCCCCGCCGGCGTCAGATTCACCGCGTCCCCAGCGCGCACGAAATGGCGCGGCGTGATCATCCGGTTATTGAGCGCCGTCAGCACGGTGCTCTCCGCCACCAACGGGCGGAATTCCTCCATAAGATCCAACGCCAGCGCAGGGCGGCCGAATCTCGGCTGATGATAGAAGCCCACATACGGATCAAACCCCACGGCATGCGCCGCAATCGTGCAGTCCTTCGCCAGCAGGCTGTATGCGAGTGAGAGCAGCGCATTCACCGGGTCCGTAGAGGGACGTCGGGAGCGCTTGGTGAAATCGAAGGCAAACTCCGGCTCCTTCTCCGGTTCCGGCTCGGCACTTCCCAGTCCTGGCAGCTCATCGTCATCACGCTCCACTTTGATCATCCCACCGAAGTGCTGGAAATACAGCGCCGCAGCAGCGCCCTCAATCCCAAGCAAAGCCTCAATACTACGCGCCGCGAGCGCATCCAGCGCCGCCTGTTTCAGCCTCAACAGCACCGCTGGCGCAGCCTCCACGTGCAGCCGCATCAACAGCGTGCGTTGATTGCGAATCTTCCCGTTCACGAACCGGCTCGCAAGCGCCAGGCACCGTCTTCCATCTTCCGCCGCTCGGAATTGCTCGATGCGCGTGAGCACATTCTTCATCCCATGTCCCCGCGTCAGCCCGTAGAACCACCCCCCCATGGAGAAATAGGCAATCGGCACCTCCAGCTCGCACAGCATCTGCAACGCCTGCGTGGAGAGCTGAATATTGCCAAAGAGCGCCACATGCGTGACATCCCGCGCCCGCACCTCATCCAGCACGGCCTCGCCATCCTTCATTACCAGCACCTCATTTTTGCGGCCCACACGTATACCTGGTGTATTCAGGTAAAGGGCACGCTCATCATCGCGCGCCGCGATAAGCCGGCGGATGAAAACCGTTTCGCCATTGTCCCGCCCGTTACTTTCAGCAAGATTCAAGGGCGCAGGCTCTGGACCACTCTGCACATCACGCGTTGCCAGCATGCGCGTCTCATCTGGAAGGCAAACAGGCGCCAGCGAGCAGCGCACGCATTTTGGTGACCCCACCAGGGGCGGCGGCAGGCTACCCAAAGCCGTGGCACGCGCCTGCTGGATGCGCTCTTGGATCCATTCCTCGATTTCTGGCGTCATTGGCAGACGCACCCTCTGCCGCGTGGCCCGGTAATAGATCACGCCTTCATCACAAGTGTAACCATTGTCCCTGAGGATGAGAATCTGCAGACCCAGCTGCATCTTGTCTGTATCCCACAGCTCATTGGCATCCGCACCCGGGCGCGGCGCCCCAGCCTTGTAGTCCACCGGCGTGACGGAGAGCGGTGCGACAGCCTCATCCCCATGGCTCGTGCTCACACCCATCGTCACCTCAATGAGGTCCATCTTCGCCACCACCCCCAATCGCTCTGAGCTCAGCATCGCCGAGCGTGAATGGATCGTCTCCGTCGTTGTTTCCGCCCCCACTCCCCCCATCTGCTGTCTGTCCATCATCCGCAAGGGGTGTATCACCCACCTCCAGCGCACCGGGACGCTCACCGTCACTACCCACCTCCTCCTGCAACGCAAGTTCCGCAACCTCTTCCCCCTCCCCCTTCTTCTTGCGCTTCCCCTTCTTCACTTTGGGCAGTTCCCCCCTGCCCCGGTCTACCTTCTCATGAATCGCGCTTCCCCGTTCCGTGTCCGCATTCTCTACGAATACACCTTCAACAAACTCGTAGTAAAACAGCCGCGGACAATACACGAACTCATTGAGCATGCGCGCCGGCATCGGCTCATCCAGGCGCGTCGCAGGGAAAGGCAACCGTTCACGACGCTCCGCCTCAGGAATCGTGTCACCACTCGCCTGGCGTCCTCCAGGGCCAGACTCCCCATCCGGGAAAAGCGGCAGCTCAGGATGATCCGCCGGCACCGGGAGCGGCTCATAGAGATAGTCCAACTCCCACCCCGGCGGTCGCCACGGGTAGAGAGCTCGCGCCGTGCGGATGTCGGGTAGCACATTCATCTCTTCATCAACGTGAAGAATAACTTTGCCAGATACTCCGTTAGTCGTAAAGAGAAACCATCTTCACAAAGACGACCGCCCGCGCTAACCCCGGCGTCTCTTCAAGGTAGGAATAGGTGTCAGGAAGGCAGAAGGCTTCGCCAGAAGCCTTGCTCAGTATCCGGAGTATCCACGCATCATTCGTCATAGTCCGGATACTGCACCGGCGGCCTCCCACTCTTGGCCACCACCTTTCTGAAACGCCTCTTCCCCTTCGACTCCTTCACCGCTGTGCAGGTGATCAGAAAGAACCAATCGTCCCCGAAGTCGAAGTGGAAGACCATCTTCTTCCTGGAACGGAACACCGCCGACACCAGCGTCTCATGCACCCCCGCTTCCCCCTCCCCCTCTCCTATATCGGCGAAGAGAGTATAGCGCTCCTTGCTCGCATAGGGATTTTTCAGGTTGTTACAAAACTCAAACGCATGGTCGAGGTCAAACTTCACCGTCTTGATGATGAACTCCGCGAATTCATACAACGACCAATCCCCTCCCAGGACCAGTTCCGCTTTGAAGGTGTCGTATTGAAGGGTGAAGTGATGTTCGGTCATGCAGAAGAGCCTCTGTACCGCCAACGACCTTTCCTAAATTGGCTTTGCTGGTGTAAAATTCCGATACTTGCCCAAAGTGATTCGTTGGCTGCGGAAGGCTGCGCAAATTCCGCGAGCGGAGAGTTCGGATGTAGAAGGCTCGGATTTTTGCAATTCGCTCAGGACCAGAGTTGACCTGACTGCATCCATTGACAGCCATCCAGTCCAGATGGGCCAAGTAACGAACGTATTGTTGCTCTTGTTCCCCTTGAATCCTACAGTCGCCAGACCTCCTCCAGCGGTAGGCACTGTTGGAAAGAGAGGAAGTGCAGCAATTGCGAGTCTGTTTGCACCCCGGACTGTGCGAACAGGATCTTTAGAGGGTTCGTCCCATCGAAGGGCATAACGGCGGTCATCGGCATCGTCCCATCGCATAATCGGGCTCGGATCACGATAGCGCCACGGGCCGTACAACGCCTCACGAAGGTGGTCAATGTTGGTTTCCTTTGCAAGTTCATTCATGAAGCTAAGGAAATGCTGATGTCCAGCCCCACTCATGGTGCGGAAAGCGGTGTCTTCGATCATGCCCTCTTCATTGACAGCGCCATCGCTTCCGAACGCAGCTGCCATCTCACTTCCAAATGAATCCTTCTGCTCCAAGAAGGATTCTGCCATCTCCCTTGAGAGGTTTCGAAAGATTGCTTGTGACACCTTCAAATCCTTCTCGAACGTGATGACGCGATGTCCTTCAGCTGCGGAGAGATGCTCGTGAAGGCATGTGAGCAGCGCATCCGCATCCTGGATTCCAGGGGTTTGAAACACGGGACAATAGGAGCTACCTTGCGGAACCCATCGCATCCGGCTTGCCGCATACTCCGGTCTTCTGCCAAGAGTGAAAAAGGCTCCAAGTGACGCCATGAATCCCAGCAGACTCGATGCTTGCAAGGCGAGGAGGGTATGTTCAGTGATGCGAGTGCTCATGGCTCAGAGGCTAATTCTGGTGAGGCACTGGCGGTTTGGTCGGCAAGGCGAAGGACCGCTTCGAGGAAAGCAAGGCCCCACCATCCGTAGTGACGGGTAAGTGCCCAGAAGCGTTCAGCGACGCCTGAGTCCAGCGCATGAGCAGGATCGGCGAGGCGTTCTTCAGTACCAAGGGTTAGACCGAAATCCTCAAGTTGAATCGCCGGTGGGTCTTCATCGGATACCACCGGGGCTAGGGGGCGGGCAAATCCATGATGACTTGCAATGAGATGAAGTACCAGCGCAGCATGCAGGCTGCTCGGCGGCAGCACGTCTTTTGCCGCTGGTCGAGACACGAGCTGAACGGAGAGCATTTCGTGACGGAATCCCTTGGGAAGGCCAGCACGCTGGCGGGCCTGTTCCCTGCCCCAGGCCGAGTTGGGTATGGAGTCGGACTTCGCCAACAACGCAGGCAAAGCATACGCAGCGCTCACGGAACTTTGGATCAGCATTGCTTGAAAGCGTGGGTCTGCCTTGCCTAAATCGTGCAGTCTAGCCGCGTAGGTAATGGGCTCTTTTTGATCAACCAAGCCCAAGGCATCTGCATATTCCAGAGTCAACCCGGTCACCTGATTGGTGTGAGAAACAAGAGACTGCCTCTTTGACCCTTGAAGCAAGGGATCCCCATGGGCGTCGTCCGCAGGAAGAGCTTCAGCATCTGACTCGGATGGATTATAACCGAAAGCCCAAAGAACAATCCCAGAACCATCCGGGTAGGGTTCGGCCTTTAGTTTTCGGACGCTAGTGAGGAAATCGAGTCTCTTGGAAAGGGAGACGTTTTCACGAGTCGCCGCCGCGATCGCTTGGAGGCTCTCTCTGGCCTCCTGTGATTGCCATTCGAAGTCAGACTCTCTGACCCATTGCTTCAATTTTGCGGCGGGACTCTCACCTTCTCCCTGAGGCCACCAGGCGCTCGGATGCAGTCGAATCACTGCACGTCTGCGAATGCTCGCCTGGCCCTCTTCGGCCTGATCTATTGTGGCGGCGGTGGCCCAGGGGACGTGACCGATCTCATGCCAGCCTTCATCAGTGGCTCGCAGCACAATGGTTTGTCCTGGTCGCAGATCAGAGGGTGATTCAAGGGGCTTGCTATCTTCACCCCGCCAAAGAAGGGCTTGCACCGCCTCTTCTGGGGCAACCTTACGGCCACCTCTAGCGTCTGCCTCATCCTTAGTCATTGACGGCGCGTCGCCGCTGGCATCGTTGAAGCTGCTCTTCCTTTCCAGCCACTGGCGCATCAGGTGCAGTGGCACAGGCAGGCATTCGATGATGGTAGGAACGCAGAGAGCAAGGGTTTCTGCCCACAGGTCCACGCGCTCAGGCAGGTCAGCACGCCAACAAACCTGCACCTCCGCCATGTCACGCTTGGGACCGTGCAGGAAAAGTGACACATCTGGCTCGACTGCGGGTGCGGGGTTCGTCTGTGCCCAACAGTCGAGATGGGCGGGCAACAGCACAGGAGCATTCTCACGAGGCGTGAGGAGAAGGGAGAAGGCGTTCTCATCCTCCTCGCGAGCCATCGTGACAGCCTCCGTCATGACATCGAGGCCAAAGTTAATGACGCCGTCATTGGCGCGATGCTCCAGCCACCGCCAGGTACGAGGAATGGCATTGCCGTAGATCGGATCTATAAGTGCGTTTTTGTCGAGTTTGCTTTCCTCGATACACTGGTCCTCGGGTACAACTACAACTCCTTCGGCGAGGATGTCTCTACCAGCACGGTTCAGCCGACCGAAGCGCTGTCTCAAGGCGTCGAGACTCGCGCACTCAGTCACGAGTGCATCGAAATCGAGATCCGCACCGACTTCGAGGCACTGAGTGGAGACCACTATTTGCAATGGAGAAGTGGCACTGGATTGGACTCCGGTTTTGAGCAGCGACTGCAATGCCTGAGTGACTTGATCCCGGTCAAGAGGTCGCATCCTGCCGATCACGAGAGTAACTTGGGCGGAACTGTGCTTTTTGGTAAGCACTCTCTCGAGTTCTCGTGCCGTGGCGACTCGATTGACCATGATCGCGATGGACCTTAGCGTTGGGTGCCTGGTAATGATGGCCGACGTTTCAGCCTCAAGAACTTTTACCAGTTCGTCGCCGGCATTCTTGCCCTTTGCTTTCGCCGCCCGAACGAGCCGCACAGGCTTGGCGGCATGAAGTCGCTTTTTGAGGAGAGGGTGCTCACGGTCTTTCCGGCCAAGCTCCAGCAAGGTAATCTTGTCACCTTTCGGCGGGGTGGCAGTCATCCCTACAGCAGAGAATGCCAGCCGCACTGTCTGGGCATCCCCGGACTGGTGGATACGGTAGCGCCTCACCCATCCAAGAGTTTGAAGAAAAGGCTGGCTGACATGTGCTTCATCGACCAGCAAAAGACTGTCCTGCGAAACCAGAGCGGCGTGGATTGGCCTCGCCTCATCACTCACGCCGTAACCCCGGAACAAGAGTCGCGAACCTGCCTGGTCAACGGTACTGCACAAGATCATGGGCTGGAGAATGGACTGTGCCCAGGCTCGATCCCGATAGATACCGCCTCGCAGTTCGCCACAGGTGAGAGCCTTTTCTCCACCGAGGCTCATCAAGGCATCTGCTATCCGCCGCAAGGTGGCGGATGCCTTCGCCAGTTCCTCTGGTGACTTGCGTTTGTCCGGCTCCTCTCCTGCCTCGCGCCGAGCCAGATATGTTTCAGGATCTGCGAGAGCGGGCTCCAAATGTCTTTTTGCCCGGTCAAAGGCTTCATCCACGATGATACGACGATTTACGATGAAGAATATGCGGCGCCCTACGGTACGTTCCGAAACAGGCCGGGAGGCCTGGACAGCAAGCGCGAATACTGCCGCATCCAAGCAGGCTGTCTTTCCGCTGCCTGTGGGGACGGTAACATAGTATTCGGGAGGCAGGCCCGCGCAAAGCTGGCCCGCAAACTCTTCCTGCCATGGAAATGGCTCGTAACCCCATAGGGCTCGGAAGAACTCACCAAACGATTCAGGCGAAATGGATGGCAGGGAACTCATGACGGTGGCAGACCAAGAGGCTTGCAAACGCCGTAACCGCGGTATCGACCTGCACCGATGAGGACGGGCCCCTCCACCTCACTATCAAAGTGCAGGAGCACGTGCACCTGTTGCCGCGAATTCCCTGTCTTGCTGCTCAGCCACGGCATTCCGTTGGGACCGGGCCGTGCTCGAGGAGCACCGCGATGCCATGATGTCCTGTCGAGGTCAATAGATGCCGGACAAGGCAGACCGATATTGGCGCAACTGGTTCTGATTATTTCGGTAACCTCCCGCCGCCAAGCTTCACGCTCTTTAGGATCCGCAGGGTCGAACTTCGGATGGCGATCAAGAACCACCGGTGTGACGCTGGCCCAGATCGTTGACGCTTCAGTCCAAGTTTCGGAACAAAGGCTCAAGGGCCGGGAGCGTGGAGCGCGATCTTCACGTTGAAGTTTCCAAGTACCATGGCGGCCAAGTTTCAAAATGACATCCTTGTCCGCGCCATCTGCATCAAATAGTACACGTTTAAGTTGCCCAGCACGCTCCTTCGAACTCACGGCTTTTGGGAAAGCGAGTGCCATGCCGAGAACGTGCCCGTCTGCATATTCTCCGCCCACAAAAGCCAGCGGTAGAACAGCGAGATGTGGCGCGGCAGCAGGCTCGCCGTGCTCACGATGACCGGTGAACCAGGGTGGCGCGGTTTCACTTCCGGTGAGCAACGTGCCGCGCAAGGCTTCAACAAGCATGTTGGTGGACTCCAGGCCCAGCACCCGTCCGTCGAGCTTTGTTAGCACGAGGAGTTCAGGATCGAAGACAGATGAGGCACAAGGGAGGGCATCGTCTACTGGCGGTGTATAGGTCTGACTGGTGCCAACAGAGGGCAGACGGCGCACGGGCGCAGACAGTGTGGCTGCCCAGTCCTCGTTAAAGCGTTCTTTGAATGCTGCCTTGGCCGTTTTTTTGGCCGCTGCACCTGTCGCTGTCTGAATTTTTTGGGAGAGTTCAAAGAACGCGTCAATGTCACTAGCATTGAATCGCTGGTCCAGATCTGCCAGAAAGCCTGGGGCGATGCTGCGCAGCTTCATTCCTCCTCGAGAACCTTTGGACGGCTCAGAGGGGAACAGTGCCATCTGTGGCAGGGGAGATTGCTCCGCCACCCAAACTGAAGTCAGTGAAGAGGAATGGCCGATCCTGACGACCTTGGCGGCCAGTCTCTTGAAGGCTGGCTGCAACACTGGAGGCAGTTCGGCATTATTCCACACGAGATGAACACAGTTACGTTGGTTCTCGAGGCCGAGCCCCACCGCCGGGAAAGTGCGCTCCTGCCTGCTACGAAAGGCTGGCATCACACCCAAAGCATAGCGCATCTCAGAAGCCTTTACACTGGCGGGTCTTGAGGACAGTCCGGTGTCGTTCACCGGTACATATACTTTTACCACAGTGCGTCGATGCTCCTTGGGAACTTCGGAGTACGCCAATGCTGGGGCACTCTGCTCTTCCAGCCATTCAAGGCAGAGACGTTCCTCTGACCACTCGGCAAAAGCCTCTCTGCCATCGTCGATGACAGGGTGCGTTTCATAGTGGGCCGCTACGAGTGCCATGAAGACACGCGCAGGGTGCGGCGGCCATTCTGCCGTATCACGGGTATCTGCGGAGGTCATCACAGCCGTGCCAGTGAGGAACTCGATGCCTAGAGCGAACATGGGAAAAAGTACTAGGTTCCGCTCGGCTCGGTAGTGCTGGCCGCGATCTCCTGAGAACGTTTAAGCAGAGCGATCAGATTTGGCGCTGGCTTCAGAGTGATCGGGTCGCCATGCCATTTCAGACCGAGCTTCTCTGCCTGACCCACGGCCTCGTTCAGAAGCGCGATGGCCACCTCAGAAGTGATGACATGTTTCTCAGGCTCCTGGCCAGGGGTTTTCAGCAACTCCCATGTCAGTGGTCCAGTGGGCCAGAGCAGGCAGCGTGAGCGCAGGTCAAAACCACTCTCCGCGGCCAGGGCGGCCGAAGTCAGTGCGAGGGCCACAAGCACCGTCCGGGCGGCGGTATCGCGTTCCGCCGTCACTTTACCATCCACAGGGAAGCGAAGGCGTCGCAGAGCAGGAAGCGAGAGCACGATGATTTGATCGGCGTAATCGATGGTGGCTCCACCATTACTTATGTCAGGCGGGATATTGCCGTGGTTGACTTCTGATGGTGAAACCGCGCCCGGCGCCTTATCACTGGCGAGTTCATACGTACCGTCCTTCTTGATGACCTTGGCGGCCGCTCGCATACCCAAGGGATCGATCCTGCTGCTGGTCTTCTTCCCTACTTGGGCATTGACCCCAATGATTTCAGAGGTCAGCGCCCGCTGGAACTTGGCGCCCAAACCGCCTTTCGGCCCTGTGGAATCCCAAATCCCGAACACGAGAGCGGTGGGACAAAGTTGATAGAGCGGCGTAGCATTCTGAAGGCTTGCGGCATCAAGTTGCTTGCCTAGATCGCTTTTCCGAAAGGCAATACCCTCGTGAAGACTGTCACGAAGAATCGCATCCGCGACCCGGTGAGGTGCCTCAAGACTCGTCACACGCCCGACCTCATCCAACAATCCCAGCCCTGTGAAGTCCACGCTAAGTACTGGCACTTTGATCTTGCCCGCATCCAAGGCCGCTTGAAGTGCCTCTTCCATCCGGTTTGCCTGGGCTTGAACAGAATCGAGGACAACGCAGGTTTTCGTCTGGGGATTCTTGCCATCAACATCAAAAATTTGACGCTGCTCAATGGCATAAACTGCTCCAGCGCAGGTAGGAGGGAAGACCTTATCTCCGACTCCACCAGCAGGCTGGAGTGTGACGCGACAACGGAAGGCAGCTGCGCTTGAATTGACAGCATCAGCCAAGTAGGTGAGAGGAAATTTTGAGGACATCGGGTTGCTCGGTTAGAATTGTTCTCTGGCCGTAGAAAGTTGAACTCGAGAGGATGACGGTCGCCCCTCATCGGACATGCCTTTGACTGCAATAATGTGGCAAAACATTAGCAACTTAGTCAACACAAACTCGTCAGATTAGTGTGTACCAAAAGCGTGAGTTATCATATTTTGCCCTCCTCCTTCACAATTCATCCATGGGCTTGGCCTCATCATGCATGGCATGGGTATCCATCTTGCCTCTGATTTTCATCCGCAGGACTCAAGCTCCTCAACAAGATGGAGATTCATGGCAGCAAACGGGAGTCAAAGAGTTTTGCAATTGGATCCGCTCGGGCTTAAATGAGAGCACCTTGTGCCTCACCAGCCACGTCCTTTGCATATCCCGAGCTTGGCCAGATCTGCACGCTCAAGGCGGTATTTCTCCCTGGACTCAAGATGGTTCGCGATGAAGGCCATCTCGCCGGCTTCGTCCAGGTGGTGGTCCAGTTGGGATTGGAGATTCCGCACAGGATCTCCGTTGGTAAGCTGCGACGCTTCGATCTGGTTCTCTTTCATTCCTCGAATCTGTTCCTCATAGACCTTCGCGCGCTTGCGGTGATGGGCAGCACGCGCCTTGCACAGTTTCTGCAATTCCGCGCCCTGGATGCTTACGACAAGTCCCGTGATCATGCGTCAGTTCCTCGATGATGTTTGATGGAGAAACAATTTGTCAGTTCTCTTCGCACATCCTAGAAGAGAGGGTAGGACATAGGCAGGGTGAGGCCCGAACTTTTTTTCGTTAACATCCATGAACCAGTTCCGTTCCCGTTCCTCTGCCGCCACCTCGCGCCGCGTGGGGCGCACGCGACGCCCCATCCAACGCATCCTCCAGATCCACGGCCTGCTGATTGCGAAGCGCTTCCCGAACTGCAGCACACTGGCCCGTGAGATTGAGGTGACGCCCAAGACGATTCAGAGAGACCTGAATTTCATGCGGGATGAGATGAGCCTCCCTCTGGAATATCACGAGCGTGAGCACGGCTACTTCTACACAACGCCGGTGACCGAGTTTCCCCTGCTACAGCTCTCACGACGCGACATGCTGGCACTCTTCCTGGCGCGCCGGGCACTGGAGCCACTCCACGGTACGCGGCTGGAGAAGCTCCTCGCGGAGAGTTTTGAGAAGATCGCGGAGGCGGCGACTGGGACGGTCTCCTTTCGCTGGACGGAACTCGATGCCGCCTTTTCCGTGAAGACCACCGGAGTAGTCGCCGCTGACCTGGAGTTCTTCAGCACGCTCCTGGACGCTGTGCTGGAGCGGCGAGAAGTGACCTTCGACTACCTGAAGCTAGGTGCTACACGCCCTGAACAGCGGAAGGTACGGCCTTATCACATTGGCCGGGTGGAGCAGGGCTGGTACCTCACTGCTTATGATCTGGCTCGCCGTGCGGAGCGCACCTTCGCCCTCCCGCGCATGCGGCACCTCACCCTGCTCAAGACGCGGTTCGCCCCACCTGCAGACTTCGATGCAGCGAAGCATCTCGCGGGAGGCTTCGGTGTCTGGTCGTATGAACTCGAAGGTCGCAAACAAGAAATGGTCAGGCTGCTTTTCACGGGATACGCGGCGCGTGTGGTGGCTGAAAGGCAATGGCACCCCAGCCAAGAGATCGTTGCCAAAAAGGATGGCAGCATTGAGTTCCGCCTGCAGGATCTGGCTGGGAAGAATTGACGCGCTGGATCCTGAGCTGGGGCCAACATGTCCAAGTAATGGAGCCTGTAGAGCTGCGAGAACGAATTCAAAACGAGGTCCAGCTCATGGCTCAGAGACACTCGGTGCAGCCTCACGCTCTCGCAATGGACCTCTCCCCAAGTAGCTGAGGCATGGAGCTGATGATGCCAGAGGGTGCTTGGGGCTGGACTCTGATTGCAGGTAGTTGGAGGCAACATGAACGAGAAGAAGCCAGAAGGTCACTCGTTGTGCCGCTTGTAAGGTCCCTTGTCGCACTCTCATGGGTTGAGCCGATCAGATTTCGGCGGCACAACAGGCTCCAGTTTGAGTTCAAGAACCAACTGGCGTGTCTCGTTGCCTGCATAGGCCTTGTCCATTGCGACAGACTTGATTTTCCGTCGGCCGTCCGTTCATTTGCGATAACCATATGAATCTTGGTTTTTCGTTCTTTCCGAGACGAGGACATTACCGTGGCGAAGCTGACTGTTCGCGTGGGGCAACTCCTATGCATCATGGGGGAACGGCGTTGTGAGGAGATTCTTTGTAAGCGCCTTTCGTTGGTCGGCCTCTGTATTGCAATCGGAGCACCCGGAGACAACCTTCCTCCGCTCGGCGCGGCGAGAGGGTACTTTGCTGACGACGAGTGGCAGGCCGAATTTTGAAAGGAGACCAAAATCGCACAATCTCGGAGTACTACGGAAAATGCTCGATTCGAACGTGCTTGTCCGCATATTTTTCGCCTTCGCTCTCGAGCCAAGGTGCAAGCTTGACGGAGCTCAATGCAAACTTGCATCCGCTGACCGCGCAAGCTCGGTCGATTTCATCAGTGGTCCATTCCGTATTGTAGCGGCAATACAAGAAATCACTTCCTACTGCCTCTTTGCCCGATAGATGTCCAAGTTCCGAGTCCAGCACACCTCCTTGGATACAACGTCCCCAGCTTCGCATTGTGAGGTCTTGCGCCAACGAGGTGGACTCTATGAGAGCCGCGGGAACATGATCCAAGAATCGCAGTCTCCCCAGCCGCCCGCGTTCGAACGCACCAAGTTTGGCCCGGATCCTGCCAGTACCAACTGAAACAACCTGGATGTTATTCACCCCCTTCTTCCACTGAAGCGGGAAACAGGGCAAGGTCGCCATGAGGTAGGATATGACACTCGGGTTGTTATGGGGGGTGATTCCACCGTCTACAAACTCCATCGTCTGGCCGGCCGCAACCGTCACACGTTCAGGTGGAAAAAACCAAGGGGCAGCCGTGCTAGCTCTCACAACTTGCCACAGGGGAATCTTGAGGTTTGAACTACCATCTTCCTGGAGCTTTGCAAACTTGCCTTCGGGATGATTCAGCAGCGGCCAGGCTGCCCCAGTCGACATGTTTCGCAACACTACCAGTAGCCACGTTTTTAACCGCCTTGTGCCGAATAGCGCTTGGCCCCCATTCGGCTCGACAAAATGCTTTTGAAGCATTTCTCTGAGGGGACCTCTCCTGTAAGCTGCTCCATGCAATTTCCACCATTGCGCCCGCGCAAATATGATGGGGAGAGACTCTTTGAACAATTTCAACATCTCCCCGACTGGCCAGCCATACGACAAGTAGGTGCCAATGATTGCGCCGACGCTCGTACCCGAGATGAGATGGAAGTGATCTGCCAGGACCATTGAATCCTTCCCGTGTTTCCTCCGTAAGAGTTCCTCCATCCTCAACAAGATTCGCAGTGAGAAAACTCCTCGAACACCTCCCCCTTCAATGCTAAGGATGCGTTTCGGTCCAATGGAGGGCGCAGACAACATGCTTTCTTCAAGCCCTAACTCTTGCCCTGTCGGAGGAAGTTGAGAAGACATCGGAGGACCGTGTAAATGGGAGGGGGTGCGCGATTTGCCCTCCTAAACACTTTCAATCGCCGCCGTCAACTTCGCCGCCAACAAACACTGGAGTTAAACTCAAGGAGCTTCATAGTCCATGGATGCGCTCATCTCCAGTTGTGATTGGATTCTCCGGTCACCGTAACCTCGACCACCACGAGCTTGTCGGCACCCGCATCGAACAGCTTCTTTGCGAACTTCGTGACTGTGCGTCGTGCGCCGAACACTCGGTGGTGGTGCTCACAGGTGTTGCCGAGGGTGCCGACATGCTGTGTGTGGAGGCGGCAATGACACTGTCTATTCCAACTCGAGTACTGTTACCGCTCCCTGAAGAGCAGTTCTCACAGGACTTTTCCTCACCCGACCTATGGAACAGGGCACAGCTACTGATCGCGAAAGCACAATCTCAATCCATCGCAAATCCGGTTTGTCTGATTGAGGGGCCACCTGTGAGGCCCCATTGTTACGCAAGATTGGCCGACAACATGGTTGAATCCGCCCGCATACTTATAGCGGTGTGGAATGGCGAGCCAGCCAGCGGACCCGGAGGCACCGCCGAGGTGGTGGAATTAGCACGCAAAAGACTCTTGCCGCTCGTCCTTATCAATCCCGTTGATTGTACGATTTCGTTTGAAGGCGACGTGAAACTGGCTCTGCAATCCAAACTGCAATGCTGAGCGGAGCGGGCTTACACCCCTGCTCGCCACGCTCACTTTTTACCTCCAATCACGAGGCGGTCCCGGCAGGAGAGAGTCCACCTCTCAATTTAATTGGCTACGCGACCTGGAATGCTTCCGGTGAAATATTGGACATGGCGTAGGTGCCAGTTCAATGGTACGGAAAGCTAACTTTACTTCGACGTGGCTACCTATGCCCCCATCCAAAATCGGTTCATGGCGATCTTTTGCTATGTGGTCGCAGCGACTCTAGCGGTTCTCTACGGATGGTCTTTTCTCCTGACGCCAAACTCGGGCCAAAACAAAGAGATCTGGATTGAGTCCAGAGAGTCCATGGAGCGGTCTCGTCACATTGCATCAGTGAGAGGTGATCAGAAGCTCGCCGCGTTCTACGCGGACCAAGTTGCCCAAATCGACGTTCAATTGGCAAAGATGCAGAGAAACAAGTCATGGTCAAAGCTGGGAAACTATGCATGGCGCTGGGCGGTTCTTCCCGTTGTTTGGGGATTTGTGTTCCTTGGAATGCGGATTAGTGCGCGAAGCGCGACGAGCGCACTGAAGAAAGACCCGCGGTCACCAGTTCTCTATCTCCGTTCGTTTTCGCACGATAGTAAACGTCTCATTCACAACGAGCTGCCAGCATTTGTGACCGAGGAGACTGAAGCCGTGGGAATGTTCAGCAAGCTTGGTGTAGTTCTGGCTATCGGCCAGCCAGGCGAACATCTTCCCCCGCTAGGTGCCGTTCGACTGTATGTCAGCAACGCTCAATGGGAGGCCGTTGTACGCAGGATTGCAAGTGAAGCCAAGCTGCTCGTCGTGCGGGCCGGGACGAGTCCCGGCGTATTGTGGGAGATGCGCCACATTAAAGCCACCGTGCCCCCGGAAAAGTTCCTACTGTATATCCCTACCGGGATGACCGGACGCGTACCAGAGGACATTCGTCTTGAAAACAACAACGCATTGTCAGTTGAGTTACCTAATAAGCTTAAGGGACGCAAGTTTGTCGCTTTCGATCCAGACTGGAGGCCAAAGCCAGTTAACCCATCTCCCCAGGAGCCATGTTCCTTCGAGACAAAGGGAACATCCGATGAGCGCGAGGTCATTGAACGACTCTTTTCGAAAGAGTCCACGAAGGTCTCGCAAGAGCTTCAGCACTTAATTGCTGGCCTGGATGCATCTTTGGAGGCACGCCCATTTGAGCTGAAGGCGTACGCTGTGGTTCTGGCCGCTGTCGCAGTCGCCGCCGCGTACTTCTTTCCCTCCCCAATAGGGGCATTCGTGGCAAAATGGACCGGACTCGAGATCCTGGCCGATCATCTGACGGACAGGTTGCATAGGGTTGTAGAGGCTATCTCGTGGGGGACGATTTTTGTTCTATCGACGTTCGGGATGTATTACCTTGACCCCAGCCGTCGGGAGGTCCCAAGCCAGCTTTTGGCTTTCCTAGCAGGTGGTTTCATTTTTGTCACCGGAATTCGAGCTCTCGCTGAGCTATGACCAACTATCGGATGCAACTTCGCGCCCATGTTCAAAGACGATCCTGCTTCGGCGGATCGATGTGCTACAAATAGTCCCAGGCGACCCTAACAAATTGAGCAGTCGATGGAGACAAACTTCAGCTCGACACACTCGTTGTTGGCTTGGCAGCGATACCATTGCACGTTTTCACTAGCAAGCCTCCAACAAACTATAGCAGATGGTGAACGGATTCCATCAAAGAAACGGAGTCCGTCAATGCTCCTGACTTAAAAACTCTTTTCCAGAGCTTCGCTGCTGAGCAAGGGGTAATGGCCCAGCAGCCTGCTGCCTTCAACCCTGAAGAGAAGAGGGACACTACCGTCGCGGGCACGCTGCACCATGGGGGGGATCAACCTGAAAGGGGTGCTCACCGCTGGAGACGACCGGGCCATCCGCGAAGGGTGCGAGCGCGGCGAAGACCATACACAGAAGGTATTCCGCGAGGAACTCGATGACACCGTCCCCGTAGCTGACATGCCCATCATTGAGTCCATCGTGTCGAGGATTCAAGCGGTCCACGATACAGTGTAACAATTCCGAGATGATGCCTAGTGTAGTGCGTGTTAAATAATATAACAATATAGTTGCGGGCGATGTGTTAGGGTGCTGGCTGCGGCACAGCGGCAGGACCAATGAGCAAATTGCAGACCAATTGGGCATCACACGACAGAAGGCCGGGCGGTGGCGTGATCGTTTCGCTGCCCATGGTCTGGCAGGCATCCTTGAGGACCAGCCCGGTCTGGGACGCAAAGCCACTATCACCCCATCCCAAAGGGCGGTAGTCGTGCGCAAGACCAACCCAGAAGACTCATGTGGCACAAACACACTGGAGCACGCGCACCATGGCCAAAGCCACCGGTCTTGGCGCTACGACCATCCGTGAGATATGGCGTGAGCATGGGCTCAAGCCTCATCTGGCCCGCACTTTCAAGGTGTCCAACAACCCTCACTTTGCCCAGAAACTTGAAGACATCGTGGGGCTCTACCTCAATGCTTCCGAACATGCTCTGGTGTTGAGCTGTGATGAGAAGAGCCAGGTTCAGGCTCTGGATCGCACACAGCCCGGGTTGCCTCTCAAGAAGGGACGAGCGGCCACTTACACCCATGACTACGCCACGCACAAGCACGCGAGAGTGCAGGCGTGGCTCAAACGACACCCCCGCTTGCAGGTGTACTTCACTCCAACCAGCGCATCATGGCTCAACTAGCAGGTGGCCACATCTGGATTCGCACCACTGCGTATTCCCGTCCCAAAGCGCGCAATTCGGAAAGCCGCATCGACATTGCTCCCGAAGTCGTGCACCTCCTCAAAGCCCACCGACATTCGTGGGAAGCCGGACCATTCGTCATCCCTGGTTCCCTCCATCTCAAGGTCCAGGTACGATGCATGCCCACATTTGCCAAAGCCCTTCAATGGCTCAGAAATCATGGCGTTAGAAGTGTCACTGCGCTCCATACCCTTCGGAAGGAGGCTCGTTCGCTGATTTTCAGTCAAGCTGGCCCCGTCGACGTAGCTGCAGACTTTCTGCGCAATGACGTGAAAGTCGCCCGTGAGCACTACATTGGCCGGAAGAAGCGGTTAGAACTCCATTTCTCCGAACTCGCCGTTGCGACGTCCTCGTCCCCCACCCCCGCGTGATGCTGGTGGTCAGCTTCCGCCTCTGGACCTTCCCTCTGCCATGAGCCCACAAATACCGGATGCCATGCCAGCGTTTCCACCCACAGGACGTGGAGGGCGTAACCGCGAAGGCGTCATCTCAGTTGCGATGATCCGGATTGGCATTCCAATTGTCGTTCGCAGGGCATCAAAAGTTCGAAGAACGCGATGTTTCGCATGATGCCCCAGCGTTCGTGAACGGACGCATAAGATGCAGGTACTGAGATGGAAATGGAAGCGTGAAACTCCTGGCACGGAAGGCGAGTGGAAGGAGATCTCAACCGCCGACACCACGAGAACGATGTCCATTCACGACTACAAGCTGTGCTATCCGTCCACCACGGCATTCCCCACGATCACGTAGAGTAAAAATCTCGGACCCGTATTGGCTCACGTGCACAAAAGGGCTCTCCAGCGGATGGGTCGCAGGTGAGGTGGAGGCGCGCGCTTGCAGGCTCGGGTTGTCGCTCTGGTGGCAAGCCTGCGGAGGCTCCACACAGCGACTTCCCGTGTTGCCGTGTTGCCGTGTTGCCGTGTTGCCGTGTTGCCGTGTTGCCGTGTTGCCGTGTTGCCGTGTTGCCGTGTTGCCGTGTTGCCGTGTTGCCGGACACGGCACACGCGCCACTTCAAAGGGAGTCATTGCCATGATGCGATTCCACCTTCACTTCGCGGTGGCAGGACGGATTCTGGTCCTGCGGGTCCGCCTTCTCCGGATATCATTGTGGTCACTGTCTTAAAAAAAGATCTGCCCATCTACGTAGAGCATGTGGCGCAAACGGAGGCTTTTTCTGCAGTGGAGATTCGCGCGCGTGCAGGGGTCCCTCACCCAGGCTCCCTTCAAGGAGGGGGCCACGTGAAGCAGGGTGATCTTCTTTTCCAAACCGACCCGAAGCCCTACCAGCCCCTCGTGGAGCAGGCGAGCGCAAGTGTGAAGAAAGCTGAAGCCTCGCTCGCCCGCGCGGATGCGGATGTGAAGCGACTCCGTCCGCTGGTGAATGCCATGCCAAAAGATCCAGCAGAGAAGCATCCTGCCGCCACCCACTCGGATGTCCCCAAGGTGGACTAACCTCCAGACTGCCGCGCCCCTGGCACGTCGATGCCGTATGGAGATAGCGAGCCTTCGCGCATCAGCGGCAATATTTCGTAGCCCGCGAAATTCCGCATCGATCCCAGCAGCGAGTTCATTGCCACGACACCGCTCACACTCAGCACATAAGGCGGGTGGTAGGTAGCTGGCATGAAATCTGAGTACTTCTCACAAACGAAACAAGCAGCGCTCGCGTAACGCGCTCATCCCCCACCACACCAGACCACGACACAACGCATGAAGGCTTCCACCGAGAAAAACTCAAGCACACTGACTGCGGGTCCCAGACGCTGGACGGTGAGCACGCTCGCAATTCTTTTGGTCATGACGAACTTCGCATCCACGCAGGCGCAACCATCGGAGCAGCAGAAGGGCAAAGTGTTGTTTGCCGTCACCAGCCATGACAAAAAGGGGGACACGGGAGAACCCACAGGCTTCTACCTGTCGGAAGTCGCACACCCTTGGGACGTGCTGGTGAATGCCGGCTATGAAATCGACTTTGTGAGCCCGAAGGGCGGGAAAGCACCGGTGGACGGCTTCGACCTTGCAGACCCCATCAACAAGAAATTCTGGGAGGACAAAGTGTACCGGGAAAAGATCGAACACACGAAGAAGCCCTCGGAGGTCGCCCCCACGGAGTATGTCGCCATCCATTTCGCCGGCGGCCACGGCACCATGTGGGACTTCCCAGACAATGTCGCCCTCGCGAAGATTGCGGCCACCATCTACGAGAACAACGGCATCGTGAGTGCGGTTTGTCATGGTCCGGCCGGACTGGTGAACATCAAGCTCTCCAACGGCAAGTACCTGGTACATGGCAAAAGGATCAACGCATTCACCAATGAAGAAGAGGTGGCAGTGAAACTCGACAAGGTGGTTCCGTTCCTGCTGGAGTCGAAGTTGATTGAGCGTGGCGCCACCTTCGAAAAGTCTGCTCCCTTTCACCCTCATGTCGTCGCCGACCAGCGCGTGGTCACGGGACAAAATCCCCAGTCGGCGACGGCGGTGGGGAATGCGGTGCTTGAGGAGTTGAAGCACATCACCGCGGTGGGAAAGCTCACCCGCTATTCCGTAAAGCCGGAGTCTCGCGAAACCTTCCGCAAAGCGATGACGGACTACGTGACACAAGCAAGAGATGAGAAGGGCAATATTCAGGCAGAAGCATTTTCGGAGCAGGACAAGGACTCCGTGTTCTGGCTGATCGAACGATGGAAAGACAGGAGTGAGCTCCAGCGATTCGGCGACAGTGTACCGGCAAAAGCCGTTGATGCGCTGAAGCCCGACGCGCTGGATGCCAAGGAGGAGACCTACATCGTCAAAGACTGGAGCCGCTCTCGAAGGAGCAGTGGCGCCGGGCACCACGAGCAGAAGACCAACCGCTCACCGTGATGCTCTTCGTCGATGCCAAACCGGGAACGCAGCAGACCTTCATGGACACCTATCAAGTGGCCATGCCACCGTTCCGCAGCCAGCCCGGCGTGGTCACCTATCAATTGTCACGCGTGGAAGGTGAGGACACAAAGTTTGTCACCTTTGAGAAGTTCCGGAGCAAGGACGCTTTCCAGCGCCATCTGGACTTTCCTCCGATCAAGCCGGTGCTCGAATACTTGCAGACGAGCATTCAAAAACAACCCTTCCAGGCAGGGCTTCACCTCCTTGTCGAGTTTGCATCGGCACCGCGCGAGTGAGCCTGGCAGACTCTCGTTTCAGGGGATGCAGCACGTCGCATCGACCGCTGCCCACGAAGTTTCGCCACACTGGTCGTTGGATGGTTGCTTTGAATCGTGTAGAGGACTGTCCACGCGCCCATGCTCCCTGTAGCCCGACCCTGTATCGACCGTTGGTATCACTCGCTCTTATGGCAACTCTGCTGTGTGATTACTCTCGCGGGCTTGGTGCTGACGCAGCAGGTCCGGGCGCAGTCGATTCCCCTGTCGTTGCCGTCCCAGCCCGGTTCAGAGATCATTGAGGTCGCGATTGATGGGGAAATCTTTCCCACCCTCGGGATGCCATCCCTGTCATTGCCACCTGCCATTCGCCGGTTCGCCGTCTACATGAATCCGGGGCAGCCGCGGCGGCGAAAGTACATACTGGAGGGGATCGATACGCAGTGGAGGGAAAACACCTGCCAGATGGGTATCCGTGTTCGCTTCTTCAATGACAAGGGCGAGCCGGTGGAGCAAGAAATCGAGAGTGTCATTGGTGAAACGCAGGACTGGAATGGCAGCCTGGAAAAGCCCGTGTTTGTACCCCGCAAGGCGACGGTCACCGCTCCTCCGGGTGCCCGGAGTCTCTGGCTCATCATTACCTCGGGAGGAGGGCCACCGGATACTCTGGGCACGCTGCTGGTAAAGGGCCTGAAAATCACACGCACCCGTGACGGAGGGACACCGGAGGTGGTCATGCGCGCCCCGGTGGGAAATGATGCGCGTTTCTCACCTGTGCTGCCTGCGCCAAATGGGTTCGTCGCCGACGGGATCCGCCCGAAAATGGCCCGGCTCCTTACCCTCGCGCCAGCTTCGGGTGATGCACAAGGCGAGCAGTGCTTTGCCCTCATCGATGATGACGTGGGTGCACATGCCGAATGGCGCACGGTGAAGGAGGATGCTCTCGCAGTCATCGAAGGTGACCAACTGGAAATCGAGTGGAGCCAGGCTCACAGCGTTGGTGGAGGAACGCTTTCCGTTCAGGACTACAACAATCCCGCACCCGGGAACTATAAGCTGCGTGTTCAGCCGGTGGATCTTCAAGGGCTGCCCAATGGCGAGGAGACCACGCTCATGATCTCCGTACTCCCACCGTGGTGGAAGCAGAGGTGGGTGTGGACTCTGACGGCCCTGATCGTGGGCGTGCTGGCCTTTGCGTTGAGCCGTTACATCGCGCATCAACGACTGCGTGAAGAGCTCAACCGGATGAAGGAGGCCGCGCTGCGCAAGGCGGAGGTGGAAATGAACCGCATGGCGCGCGCGACGACTCTCGGTGAGTTTACAGCGTCCATCGCCCACGAGATCAGCCAGCCTCTCACGGCAATGACGACCAACGCGAGCACCTGTCTGCGCTGGCTCAGTCCGGAGCGTTGTGACATTGACGAGGCGCGCGCCGCGGCCCAGCGCATCATTGGCGACGGAGATCGCGCGGTGCAGATCATCATGCGCATCCGGGCCCTGCTCGCGAAAGACAAGCCGATCCGTGAGTCATCCAGCATCAATGCGGTTATCGAAGAGATTCTACCTCTGCTCACCACGGATATCCGGAAACGGGGTGTGAAATTGGAATGCGACCTCAGCGCTGATCTTCCTGAGGTCGCGATTGATCGTGTGCAGATCCAACAGGTGGTTATGAACTTGGTGCGAAATGGCCTCGACGCCATGAACGGCATCGCGGATCGCCCCCGGGTGCTGCGGATCCATACCGGGCGCGAGGCGGAAGCCGTCTCCGTACAGGTGGAAGACACTGGAGTAGGGCTGAGCTCCGCCACGATCGAGCGCCTCTTTGACCGGTTCTTCACCACGAAGCCGGAGGGGCTGGGCATGGGTCTCGCCATCTGCCAGTCGATTGTCGCGTCCCATGGAGGACGCCTCGTTGCCAGACCTGCCGAAGGCAACGGAGCGATATTCCTATTCACGTTGCCGATCGAGTAGTGGTTATGAGCGGAGATCGCGGTTTCCACGTGCTGCATTCCTCCCACATGCTCCCTCCGCCAAAGCACGAATCGTTGCACTGAGGCAGCGAACTTTCGTTCACCGCCAAAATATCGACACTGATTGCGAAGTCAGCAGGGGGACCTTAACGCACTACCTCACAGGTGGTTATGCAGAATAGCATAAATGGCATCCGCTTTGCTTAAAAGGATGGCGGGACATTCGTCCTCACAAACCATGCGTGGGGCTGCCGCCATTCCAGCCGTGGTTCTTCGCTTCGTCATAACCCCAAAAACACAGACCGACTGAATTCATGAAAACCGTGAACACCATCCTTGTCGCCGGCGCTCTCAGTGCGCTTGCCGTATTCGACGCCGCAGCTCAGGGGAACAGCTCCTACGAACTGGATGTCATCAATCAACTCGCCACCAAGACCGCCGTCTCCACGATGCCCGTCTCCCAACTGCTCAATGCTCCGGGCAATGAAGCCCTGAAAGCCTTCTTCTTTACTCCAATCAAGGACAAGGAGGTGCTGAAGGGAAAACGCGTCGCCGTGCTGGCCGCCGATGGCTTCGAGGAGATCGAGTTGACAGGGCCCGTGTGGTATCTCAAGGCCTTGGGCGCGAAAGTCGATATCGTGGCGCCGAAGTTCAATCCAGCACCGGCAAGATACGGCCTTACCACGCCGGACATGGCAAAGGATCACATCATGGCTATTCAGTATCTCAACCCTGTTGGCTGGATCAAGGTCGACCGCAGTGCTGACCAGATCAAGGTGGACGAATACGATGCCATCTTCATTCCCGGCGGCGCATGGAATCCCGATAACCTGCGCTACGACAAGGACGTGATCCGCTTCGTACAGGAGTTCAACAAATCCGGAAAGCTCATCGCCGCCATCTGCCATGCGCCGGTCGTGCTGGCATCCGCGGATATCCTCAAGGGCAGGAAACTCACAGGCTATTGGAACATACAGAGCGATCTCACCAACGCAGGTGGGCAGGTACTGGAGCAACCCGTGGTGGTCGATGGCAATCTGATCACCAGCCGGCACCCCATCGACGTGGCTGATTTCTCCATCGCCCTGAAGGACTGGCTGATCAAAAAATAGAGAAACTCCAAAACCAGGCTCCGGGATACACGTCCCGGGGCCTTGGCCACGCGGCGCAACTGAGAGCCACGACCGCGACCACATCGCCATCACTGCAAGGCCCGGAGACCATTCACTCCGTCGGTAGGTGAACCGGTCCTACTGCGTTGCCTCGTTGCGGCTCAACCCCATCTTCTTGATCCGTGAAATCAAAGTTGTGGGTTTCACTCCCAAAAGCTCCGCCGCCCCGCTGGGGCCTCCGACTTTCCATCCGGTCTTATTCAGCACGATGCGCAGATTCTCGCGCTCACGACGTTGAATTTCCGGCTCCGTCATGAATTCTGGTTCCGCCTTCTCCTGGTTCATGGAACGCGGCGCAGGCAAAGCCGGAGCCTCGGCCGTCGTGGTTGGAAGGTCGAACTCAAGCACCTTGCCTCGCGCCAGAATGGTGGCGCGTTCGATGACATTGCGCAGTTCACGAATGTTGCCCGGCCAGTGGTATTCCTGCAATCGGATCACACCCGCTTCGGTGAGCCGGGGCTTCGTGCACTTCATTTCCTTGGCGAGCAGTTCCACGAAATATTTGGCCAGCATGGGGATGTCCTCCCGCCGATCGCGAAGCGGACTGACCCGCACTGGAAAGACATCCAGTCGATAGTAGAGGTCTTCGCGAAACCGGCCTCCCGCCACCTCGGCTTTCAGGTCGCGGTTCGTCGCCACGACCACCCGCACATCCACCCGTCGCGTTCGTTCCTCCCCTACCCGCTCGAACTGCTTCTCCTGCAAGGCACGCAGAAGTTTGCTTTGGAGTTCGAGGGGAATTTCGCCGATTTCGTCCAGAAAGAGAGTCCCACCATGGGCCGCTTCAAAACGTCCCATGCGATCCTTGATGGCCCCGGTGAATGCACCACGTGCGTGCCCGAAGAATTCGCTCTCATACAACTCCTTTGGAATGGACGCGCAATTCACGCGCACGAGGGCGTGCTCTTTGCGACGGCTTAGCTTGTGAATCTCGCGCGCCACCAGTTCCTTCCCCGTGCCCGTTTCCCCCTGAATCAGGACGGTAGAATCGGTCGGTGCGACCATGGAGATTTGTTTGATCAAGGTCCGGTGCGCACCCCCGATTCCGACAATCTCATTGGATTGTGCCGATGCCTGGTCTTTCGAGCGATGGCCGCCGTATTCGCGGGTGAGCAGACTCTCTTGGACAGCATCGAGCAGCTCCTCAGGATCGAAGGGCTTCGTCAGAAATTCAAATGCGCCCGCCTTGATGGCACGTACCGACATGGAGATATCGCCATGGCCTGTCAGGAATACGATGGGGATATGGGGCTCACTCCGGAACAGCTCGCGCTGCAACTGCAGACCGCTCAGCCCAGGCAACTCCACATCGAGAACAAGGCAGCCAGGAGGCTCGCCACGGGAGCGCGCCAGGAAGTCATCCGCGGAGCCATAGGTCTCCACGCGCAATCCTTCCGCTCGCAGCAATCCCCGGACGGATTCCCGGATGGAGACATCATCATCAACTACACAGACGAGAGCGTCGACATTTTTCATGACACGTATCGGGTCGGGTTGATTTCCATGGCGTATCGACTAGCCAGACAGGGCGCGATCGATCGCCTTCAACAAGGATTCCTCACTGAAAGGCTTGAGCAGGCAGTCCACGGCTCCGGCGGCCATCATGCGCGCGGCGTTTTCATCTCCGTGCGCCGTGATGAAGATGATGGGAATCTTCTCCCCACGCGCGATGAGTTCCCTCTGCAGCTCAGGTCCACTCATCCCCGGCATGCAGACATCAAGGATCAGGCAGTCCGCCGTCGCCAGCGCATCCGACCCCAGGAAACTCTCAGCGGAGGAGAACACCGCATGCCCGTAACCGAGTGATCTCAGCAGGCCCTTGAGCGACTCGCGGAGAGATTCATCGTCATCTACCACGGAAATGAGGGGCACCTTGGTCATCGGATCGTCTTCCCCCCACGGTGCCTCTTTTCGCGGTTAGACGCTATTATACCTAGGTCTCACAAATGGAGATGCCGACAGCTTCCATTGCCCCGGGCCGTCACATTCCTCGTTCCAGCTTTTCTGCCATCCGCACCAGGTCCGCGAGTGATTCCGCCATCATCTTGCGCATGACTCGACCGCGATGGGTTTTTACAGTGATCTCCTGCGTGCCCAGTTCCGCCGCCACCTGCTTGTTCATCAACCCCTGGACCACGAGTGCCATCACCTCGCGCTCGCGAGCAGTCAGCGTTTCGTAGCGAGCGCGGAGGTTGCTTGATTCAGCGCGAGTCGCGAGAGCTTCCCGGTCACGGGCGAGCGCCTGGTGGATTGAATCCAGCAGGACATCCTCACGAAAGGGCTTCGTCAGAAACTCCACAGCGCCCGCCTTCATCGCCTGGACCGTCATCGGAATATCACCATGGCCGGTGATGAAGATGATGGGAATGACGCGCTGAGCATCGAGAAGCACGCGCTGAAGTTCGATACCACTGAGATCCGGCAAGCCTACGTCGAGCACCAGACACGACGGCTCCTCTGGCAGTGGTCGCCGGAGAAACTCAGCAGCGGCAGAAAACGTCTCGACTCGCAACCCGACAGATCGAACCAAGCCGCTCAGCGACTCGCGTATGGACGGATCATCGTCCACCACGAAGACCGTAGGCGATTTCTCAAGCTTGCTGTTCGCCATCGAAGATTTGAGGGATGTGCATCAGGATTCTCTACACCAGAGACTGGCTTGTCACCACCGCATCCATGAATGCTTTGGTTTGTGTGCGAGTCAACGTGCGACAGACGGCGACATTTCGTAGGCGGCGAACTTTCGAAGCAGTTCAGCGTGCAGGCATCAAGTTCTCAACAACCTCGCCATGAGTGAGTAGCTGCTGACAATCACTGATGGCACGAAACGTGAACCCCATGATGCAGACCACCCATCTGTACCATGAATGCCAGGCGTCTCTCCTTTGCCGAACTCCATCAGGAGGTTCTTGAGGCTCTCCGCAGCCAAAATCCGAATTGGGTGCAACCCGACGGCGCCTCGCCCATCTACGACAACTACGAGGCGCGACTCACCGAACTCCTCGGTCTGGGTTCCCCATCGGAAAACGGAGAGTCGCAAGTGAGCGAAAGGAACTCTGGCTGACCAAGCCTCCCATCACCGCCTCCCACTTCCCGCAGGCAGCCGCTTACCCCACCGCCATGCCAGCGCGCCATCCAGGTCACACAACATTTCAGTGCCAACCCCACAACCGTAGAAAGCAAAACACCATGAAAGCAGCCCGCATACACGAATATGGCAAGCCTCTCGTCCTTGAAGACATCCCTGTGCCGGATATCCAGCCCGACGAGATTCTCGTCAACGTCAAGGCCTGCGGCATGTGCCGCAGTGATGTGCTCCTTGTGGACAAGTTTTTCCAGGGATATGGAGACATCAAGCCTCCCGTTACCCCGGGCCATGAAATCACGGGCATTGTCAGCAAGATCGGCGGAGCCGTGTCGAAGTCGGTGGGATTCGAGGAAGGCGACCATGTGGTCGTCGCACCCGGATGGGGTGATGGCACCTGCCGCCACTGCCTGGTTGGGAACACGCAGATCTGCACTCACGTGCGCTGGCCCGGGTTTGGACTCCATGGCGGGTTCGCAGAATATCTTCCCGTCCCGGCTCGCTATGCCATCAAGGTGGAGCGTCGTCTGAAATTCGAGGAGCTGGCGCCGCTCACCGATGCGGGATTGACCCCATATCGTGGTGTGAAGAAGCTCCGCGATGCCGGTGCACTGGGCCCCGGCAGGGTGATCGGAGTTTTTGGGGTCGGTGGACTTGGCGTATACGCGGTTCAGTATGCCAAGCTCCTCGGAGGAGGAGCACTGGTCGTTGCCTTCGCACGCAACCCCGACAAACTCGCTGTCGCGAAGGACTACGGAGCGGACCACGTCATCAGCATCAAGAACAAGACCCCGAAGGAGGTCGCTGCGGAACTCAACAAGGCCACAGGCCAGGGTGACCTTGATGCCATCATCGATTCAGTGGGTGCTCCGGAGATGATGCAACTGGGATTCAGCCTGCTAGGCATCGCCGGTCACTATGTTGATGTAGGCTTTGTCGGAGACCGCATCGACATTCCGCTCTTCCCCCGCGTCTCCCGCGAGCAGACCTTCCATGGTTCCTTCTGGGGAAACAACGCCGACTTGACCGAGGTCATGGCCCTGGCCGCACAGGACAAGATTCGCCACACCATCAAGACCATCGCGTTCGAGCAGGTCAATGAGTACCTCGACCTGCTGAGAACGAACGAAGTCGTTGGAAGGGCGGTGATCAAGTTCTGATCACAGCACTCGCTCGTCATCAATAGTTCCTCCGAAAGCGACGCTCGCCATGACGCACTCCTCCCCTGCTGAACTGTCTCTCGACCTGGCCACTCTCATCCTCAAGGCGGCAACTGAGAAGGCCGGCAGCCTGGGAGTCCAGGTGAATATTGCCGTAGTCGATGCCGGTCCCAACTTGAAGGGCTTCATCCGCATGGATGAAGCCCTTCTGGGTGCCATTGATGTCGCGCTGAAAAAGGCCCGCACCGCCTGTCTCTTCGAGATGGAGACAGGCGGTATCGGTGACCTTTCCCAACCTGGAGGCCCGCTGTACAATATCGAGCATTCCAATGGAGGTCTGATTTCCTTTCCCGGAGGAGTGCCTCTCAGGTCAGCGGATGGAGCGATAGTTGGTGCGATTGGAGTCTCAGGCTCCACCGTGGAAATGGATCGTGCTGTGGCTCTGGCAGGAGCGGCGGCGAGTGCTCCTGGTCCTTGACGCAACACACGGTCTCATCGACTACGCACGTCTGTGTCGTTTGCAAAACGTCTCATGAGTTGCCTCCCGCCTCCTGGTAGGCTCCAACGGTGCAGTCATCGCTGGCAGTGCACGATTGCCGGGATGCTTCTCTGTGGAATCGTCTCCACCAGTCCGGCGGCGGCCCAACCCCTCAAAGCATCATCCACGGCGCATCGGCTGCCGTCCTCTAACGGCAAGGAGAGCATTGAGATCGTGATGAACGGAGAGGCATTGCCCACGCTGGGTCTCCCATCCGTCTCCTTGCCGCCGGTCTCGCAACGGTTCACCGTTTACATGACTCCGGAGCGCCCCAGGCGGCGACGGTATCAATTGGAGGGCGTCGATTCCAAATGGAAAGAGAGTCTCTGCGGAATGTCCATCACCCTGCGTTTTCTCAACGCGGCGGGACAGCCGTTGCAACAGGACTCGGAAGCCATCATCGGCGAAACGCAGGGTTGGAATGGCAGTCTGCAAACACCCGTCTTTGTGAAGCGGAAGATGACGGCGACAGCACCTCCTGGCACAAGCAGTTGCTGGCTCGTCATCTCCTCGGCGGGCCCACCGGAAACGCTCGGCACGCTGCTGATCAAAGGTTTGAAAATCAGCAGGACGAGCACCGGTGGACTGCCAGAAGTGGTCCTACGCGCTCCGGTGGGTCATGACCCGCGAGTAAAGGGGCCCGTATTCCCGGCGCCCACGGGTTTCACAGCGGATGGCAAACGTCCGAAAATGGCCAGTCTCCTCACCCTGGCAGCAACTCTGCCCGATGGGCAACCGGAGGAGTGCTTCGCGATTATCGATGATGATGCCAACGGACACGCGGAGTGGCGGACCTTGGCAGACAACGCTCTCGCAGTGGGTGAAGGCGATCGACTGGACTTGGAGTGGGAGGAGGCAAGCAGTGTCAGCGGAGGGTTCATGTGGTTTCAGGATTACCGGCGTCCACCACCAGGGACTTATCAGTTCCGCGTCCATCCGATCGACCTGCAGGGACAGCCTGATGGGGAGGAGACGACGCTGGCAATCGTCATCTTGGCCCCCTGGTGGCAACAGGGATGGGTCTGGGCACTGGCGGTGGCGGGAGCGGGCGCGCTTTTGTTCGCCTTGAGCCGCTACATCGCGCATCAACGCCTGCGCAATGAACTGACCCGCATGAAGGAAGCCGCCCTGCGCAAAGCAGAAAACGAGCTCACCCGCATGGCGCGCGCAACCGCGCTCGGGGAGTTCACCGCATCGATCGCGCATGAGATCAGTCAACCCCTCGCAGGTATCACGACCAATGCCAGCGCCAGCCTGCGATGGTTGAGTCCCGATCGATGCGATATCGAGGAGGCGCGCGCCGCGACGCAGCGAATCATTGGCGACGCGGACCGCATGATTCAGATCGTGGCGCGCATCCGTGCGCTGCTTGCGAAGGAAAAGCTCATCCGCGAATCCTCCAACATCAACGCGGTCATTGAAGAGCTGCTACCCCTGCTCTCGACAGATATTCGTCGGCGAGGCGTGGAGCTGCAGTGCTGCTTGAGTCCCGACCTTCCAACAGTGGCCATTGATCGCGTGCAGATTCAGCAGGTCATCATGAATCTGGTCATCAATGGTCTTGATGCAATGAATGGCATCTCAGATCGGCCCCGCGAACTGCGCATCCTTACCGGAAGGGATGCGGAAACACTCTTGGTCAAGGTGGAGGACTCTGGGACGGGGCTGGACCCTGAAACCGTCGGACGCCTCTTCGAGCGCTTCTTCACCACCAAACCGGAAGGATTGGGCATGGGCCTCGCCATCTGCCAATCCATCGTCGTCTCCCATGGTGGGCGCCTCGTGGCGATTTCCAATCCCACACAGGGTGCGACGTTTCAGTTCACGTTGCCCATCGAAACACGGGTCATTCCCTGATGGAAGACAAGTGAAGTTTCGTTGGCCCGTCGGCAAAAATTCGTAGAACGCAAAGTTTTGCGAAGGACCGCATTCACCAGGCAAGCGGCGTGACATGCTCGCACTGAGTGTCTAGCGGAGCCCGTGAGTGAGTGGCACGGAACGTGAGTGATGAGAGTGAAACCACCTGCGTACCCGCAGGCATCCCTTATGACTCATCCTGCGCTCTTCAAGCTCCTCCAGATCGGCAATCTCGAACTGGCCAACCGCATCGTCATTGCACCGATGTGCCAGTACTCGGCAGTAGATGGGTGCATGACAGACTGGCACTTGGTGCACCTCGGGCAGCTCATGCTCTCAGGTGCAGCCTTGCTCACCATCGAGGCCACGGCAGTACTACCGGAAGGACGCATCAGCTACGCAGATGTCGGTCTGTGGAATGATGAGACGGAGGCCGCCATGCGCCGGGTACTGGAGGGTATTCGGAACTGTTTTGATATGCCCATCGGTATTCAATTGAGTCATGCGGGCCGGAAAGCTTCCACGGACCTGCCTTGGAATGGAGGCGCGCAGATCCCCCCCGGGGATATCCATGGCTGGCAGACAGAGGCGCCATCGGCCATTCCCTTTGAAGACAGCGAACTTCCCCCGTCCGCTCTCACCAAGGCCGACATGGTGCGGATTCGTAGTGCATTCGTGGCCGCTGCCCAGCGCGCTGATCGATTGGGCATCCAGCTGGTGCAGCTGCACGCGGCGCATGGCTATCTGCTGCACCAGTTCCTCTCGCCTCTCTCCAATCAGCGTGTTGATGAATACGGAGGCACACTCGAAAACCGCATGCGATTCCCGCTGGAGGTTTTCGATGACGTGCGCTCCGCGCTTCCCGCAGAGAAGCCAGTGAGCGTGCGGCTCTCCGCGACGGACTGGGTGGCAGGTGGCTGGGATCTGCCGCAGTCGATTGTCTTTGCAAAGGCACTGGAAGAGCATGGCTGCAGTGCCATTCACATCTCAAGCGGTGGCCTGCACCCTGCTCAGGAAATACCCGTGGGCCCCAGCTATCAGGTGCCGCTGGCCCGTGCAATCAAAGCAGCGGTCAAAATGCCAGTCGTCGCTGTGGGATTGATCACCTCGTACGAGCAGGCAGAGGCGATCGTCGGAACGGGCGACGCCGACATGATCGCACTGGCCCGCACGGTGTTGTACGACCCACGCTGGCCATGGCATGCAGCCGCCGCGCTGGGAGCACACGTCAAGGCGCCGAAGCAATACCTGCGCTCCCAGCCCAGGCAGTACAGCAGCTTGTTCACCACCACCGCATGAGGAAGGGGGTCACCATGATGGAAATCGTCCAGGCATACGATCGAGTCCTCATCACGACGCTCAAGACCGACAACGCAGCTGTCCTTGAGAACAAGCTGTCAGCGGCACACCGTCTCTTTGCAGATCGCACCTCCTGGCTGAAGCCATTCGAAAGGCTGGCGATTCTTCGCAGGCTGGCCGTGCTCCTGGAGGGCAAGCGGAAACACTTCGGTCTCCAGATTGCCCGCGAAGGTGGGAAGCCTCTTACCGATGCGCTCATCGAAGTGGATCGCGCCATTGATGGAGTCCGCACCGCGTCCGAGATGCTTCGCGTCACTGGAGGTCAAGAGATCCCCATGGGGCTCTCGCCAGCCAGCTCGAACCATCGGGCCTTCACGATTCACGAGCCCATTGGCGTGGTGGCCGCGGTGTCTGCCTTCAACCATCCGCTGAACCTGATTGCGCATCAGGTCGCACCGGCGATCGCCGTCGGCTGTCCCATCATCGTGAAGCCGGCTTCCGCCACTCCCCTCTCCTGCTTTGATTTTGTGGCACTCACCCATGAAGCAGGACTGCCTCCGGATTGGTGCCAGACTCTCCTGCCTGAGAGCAGAGAGCTTGGTGAGAAGTTTGCCACAGACCCGCGTGTTGCGTTCTTGAGTTTCATCGGCTCAGCAACGGTCGGTTGGCATCTCCGCTCCAAGATTGCGCCGGGCACACGCTGCGCTTTGGAGCATGGCGGCTCAGCGCCGGTCATCATCGATCGTCATGCCGATCTTGACCAGATCATCGAGCCTCTGGTGAAGGGCGGCTACTACCACGCCGGACAGGTCTGTGTATCCGTCCAGCGCATCTATGTGCATGCAGACTTGGAGAAGGAGTTCGCGGAGCGCTTCGCCGCACGAGTAGCGCACTTGATTGTCGGCGATCCCACCAAACCTGAAACGGAAGTCGGCCCCTTGATCGCACCACGTGAGGCAGACCGTGTGGCGGAGTGGATTGACGAGGCCGGGAGCAAGGGTGCCCGACTTATTGGCGGAGGACGACTGAGTGAAACGACGCTGCGTCCGGCCATCCTCGTGGAACCTCCCCCAGACGCAAAGGTTTCGACCCACGAAGTCTTCGGACCAGTCACCTGTGTCTACCGCTATACCGAACTCGATGACGCCATCGCACGAGCGAATGCACTTCCGGTGGCATTCCAGTCGAGCATCTTCACCCAGGACCTGCAAACCGCCTTCTACGCTGCGGAACGTCTCGATGCCTCCGCTGTGATGATCAACGAGCATACCGCATTCCGGACTGACTGGATGCCATTCGCCGGCCGCCGCCAGTCAGGCTACGGCATCGGCGGCATTCCCTGGACCATGCGGGAAATGACGTCCGAGAAGATGATTGTCATTTCGGATTCACCCCAAGCACCAAGCCAAACTTAACACCCCACCTGCATATGAAGCTAGCCACTGCCATCACTGTCACCGCCTTCACCCTGCTCTCAAGCGCCCTTGGCCAAGACGAAAAACCCATGAACGCAAAACCCACCATTGTCCTCGTCCACGGTCTGTGGGCAGATGGTTCCTCCTGGAACAAAGTCATCACCCCCCTGGTAGAGGATGGATTCGAAGTCATCTCCGTGCAGAATCCCACCACCACCCTCGAGGATGATGTGGCTGCGGCCAACGCGGCGATCGAGCGTGCCAAAGGTGATGTGATTCTCGTCGGACACTCGTGGGGTGGATTTGTCATCACCGAATCCGGAGCCCATCCCAAGGTTAAAGGATTGGTCTATGTCGCGGCGTTCGCTCCGGACAAAGGGGAAACCGTGCCGACACTCAGCGCGAATGCGGCTCCGACCAAGCTCACAGATTTCCTCAAAGAAGCCAACGGCCTGCTGACTGTCTCCAAGGAAGGCGTCGCCAAGGTGTTCGCCGGTGATTTGCCGAAGAGCGAGCAGGAGGTAATCTACGTCGTTCAGCAACCGGCTTCGCCCAAAGTCTTCGCCGGAGTCGGCCAGCATGCCGCATGGAAAACGAAGCCCTCCTGGTATGTCGTTGCATCACAGGACAAGACCATCAATCCCCAGCTTGAAGAGTGGATGGCGAAGCGCGCCAAGTCGAAAATCACCGTTCTGGAAGCCAGCCACGTGGCGATGCTCTCCAAGCCCAAGGAAGTGCTGGAAGTCATCCTGGATGCGGTGAAGAGCACCAGCAAGTGACGCCCCAAACCTCGCCGGAGGCCGTGTCCATGAAACGCGTGCTCCGTCCCAACACTGAGAGGAAACGCATCATGCAAAAAGAGATCATCGCCATTTGGAAAGTCAGGGCATCGGAAACAGAAAGGGTCCTCGGGCTGCTGCCAGCGTTGGCGGCGCAGACGATGAATGAAGAGGGAAACATCTTCTACTCCGTCTACAGGTCGGAGACTGACCCCAATGAGTTCATCCTGCACGAGTGCTATGCCGACGAGCATGCAGCCGATTCTCACCGCAAGTCGGACCACTACCAGAACATCGTTGTAGCTGAAATCATCCCTTGTCTGGAATCCCGAACCGTGACGGTCGTCAGAAAGCTTCTGTGAATTAGTGAATCGTTCTCAACCTGCAAACCCATATGTCCAAGAAAGTCCTTATCATTGTATCGAACGCCAATGTCATCGGCCCACACAACCGGAGAACAGGCATCTTCCTTCCCGAGGTGGCGCATCCGTATGCCGAGTTCGACAAGGTCAAATATCAGGTCGACTTCGCGAGCCTTACGGGAGACACCCCGTACCTTGACGCGCTCCATCTCGCCAATGATCCTGCGAACCTGGCATTCCTCGTGGGCGACGGATGGACCAGGATGCAGAAGGCCAAAAAGCTCTCAGACGTCGATGTTCGCCCATACGACGCGATTTTTATCCCGGGTGGTCTGGCACCCATGGTTGATATGCCCGAGCATCCGCTGTTGAAGCAAGTCGTGCGCGAGACCTATGAGCGCAAGGCCATCGTTGGAGCTGTGTGTCATGGCCCGGTGTCGCTGCTGAATGTGAAATTGAGCGACGGTTCCTACATCGTGAAAGGCAAGAACATCACCTCATTCACGAATGAGGAGGAGGAGAACTACGCCAAGACCGATGTCCCCTTCGAACTGCAAACAGCGCTCACTGGCCAGGGCGCCATCTTCCATACGGTGAGCCCCTGGCAACCCAACAGCATCACAGACGGGCTCCTCGTCACCGGTCAGAATCCGGCGTCCGCCCAAGGAGTCGCCCAGAAGATGATCAAGCTGTTGGAAGCTTGAAGAACACTTGAAACCCGGTCGCAGGCGGACGTGGTGTGCAGTTCGATGATCACTCCCGCAAGATCGAAAGTGTTGCTGCTACCGCTAAAAGTGATGAATTGCCACTGCTTGCGCTGCTGGCGTCCCTCGATCGTGTTCGGCGGGACGTCAGTATTCCGCAATGGCTCCAGTGTGGGCGTTGAGCACAAGTGTGCGAAAATTCGCAGGCAATCTTCCTGGCGTACGTTCAACGTCGCCCGACAGCGCGAGAGTAACGCACCATTTGGGGGCGCTGGCAAACTTGGGAAGGGTGGTGCCTCCGTTGGGCTTGAAGGCGAAGAGCGGCGGCGTGGTATCCTCATCGTCCACATCTCCGGGATTCGCGAGTGAGGTGACGTGCAACAGGGTGGAGTAGATATCATGCGTCATCATCACCGTGGACGGATCGAGCCGGTATGCCTCACCGAGGGGACGCCATTTTCCGGTCGTGCGGTCGGGTGCCAAAAGCTGCCAGGCGCGGTACTCCTCCGCTGCGCCTGGATCGGATTCATCCGGAAGCTTGAGAAAGCGGATGCCGACGAGGCGGTTCTCCCTTGCTGCAAGCTGGGCAGCGTAGGCAAGGTCATTGCTGAAGCGCATCGTGGAGGACGATAACTGCTGGGCGGCTATCACATGGCTCACGGAGGTTGTCGCAAGCGTCAGGAGTATCGCCATGATCGAGACCACGAGCAGCAGCTCGATCAGCGTAAAGGCGCGGGCAACTCGGCACGCGTGTCCGTCTGGGCAAGGGACTGGAGGTCTAGTCTTCAAGGCTGGAGGTGAGCTTGGCCGCCGGTATCTGGACGGCAGTGGAAAATACGCGGAAGCTGAGCTTGCGCTGGCCCAGCTCGGCTTCTAGTCGTTGAAGGTCCTGCTCATAATCTGCAGACTTCTGAAAGAGCGTGTTGTTTACCAGCCCAGTGAGTTCCAGGGCGAGCGCGTCCGCTTTCGCGGTGTCGAATGCGCTCCATTCACGTTCATCCAGGGCGATGAGGGTGAGCCGCAACACCGGAGGAAGCTGGTGACGGGAGTGGATGGCTTCGGTGGAAGTCTCCGGCCACTGGTAGCGGCGGGTGTCGTAGAGGTAGTTGGCTGCGGCATCGATGCTCGCTCCAGTCTTTCCGGTGGTGGCAGGCCATACGGGCTGGATGAGGACGGCGAGGACATTTTCCGCCACCGGCTGGGAGTCGACTTCGAGAGAGTCACGAAACCACTGGTACAAGGCGTCCCTGCCGGTCTGCGCTTCCACCCACGGCACGGGCATGCTGCCGCCCTTGGGATCGGGGACCACACCATAAAGAGCAAGCTTTTCCGTCGGCTGGCGAAACTCCATGAGACGGAAACGCTTCTTCTCCGGGTGGGCGACGTCGGGCCCGAGAAAGTCGGGGCGGCGTGGCAGGTCGCTCTCATATTGCGCATACCAGCCCCAGCCATTCAGAAGGTTCTCCAGCGAGGATGAGGAGGCAGTGGCGCTGGTATCGAGCGTTTCCCCGAGCGGTGCCTGGAAAAAGACGGCATGTCCCGCAGTGTGCTGGGCATCGGGAAGGAGGGCGGCTGCGGGCCCGCTTACGTAGTGCAGCTCAGACTGGCGGTGATAGAGAGTGGGGGTGCCATTGCTGTCCAGCTTGTACCCCCAGTAGGAGTTCAGTGTCACCTGTGAAAGACGGCGGGCAATGGCCTCAAAGGCCGCGCGCGACTCGCGGAACTCGCCGACACGCGCCCTGGCCTGGCCCCAAGTGCGCTGCGTGTCAGACAGCACTTGCGCGAGGAAGATCATGAGCACGGACAGTACGGTCATGGAAACCAGCAGTTCCACCAGGGTGAAGCCACGCATTGTCACCACTCGCCTCGATGATCCGGGGGGCGCATTCATAGCAGGGTTAGTTAGACGCCACCGGCTGGTTCACCGCGTATTTGTCCATCTGCGCTACGAGGGTCTGCGCCTTGCGACAGGATTCCGGTTTGGCCAGGGCCGCAGCAGGGTTCGGACTTTCCGTCATGAGCATCTGCACGGACTTCAGCCGCGGATTGGTCTGCTGCATGCCCGGCAGCGTCGGCGCGTCGCTCACGGTGACTCGCACGGTGAAGATGGCACTGGTGTCGCCGTCTTTGACGCGGGTCCCCTGGCCGTCAAAGATGTAGTCCTTGCTTCCACCGCTATTCTGCTGTTGCAGCACCTCGCTCCACTCCCGCATACGATAGTCTGCGGCGATCGCCTGCACAATGCGAGCCTCAGCGGCCACGTTGGAGGACTGGCGGAGCGCATCCAGAGAAAGAGGAATCATTCCCACGAGGGTGACGATCACAGAGGCGGCGATACCCACGGCAACCGCTGTTTCCGCGAGTGAGAATCCCGCCTGGTATTTTTTTGAGGCAGGTGATTGGGGTTTCGTATTCATGGCGCAAAAGTTTTTCTTCCGATCACGCGGAAGCGGTAGTAGTCGTCCAGCGAACCGTCCTGGTCCGGATTGGCGATAAAGTCGGGCAGGCTGGGATCATTGGGATCCAGATAGCGCTCGATGGTGGCGGATCCGCGCTGCTCGGCGGAGATGGTGTCCGTCTCTTCATCCCATTCGGCGGGCCCAGTGGAGCGCGCTTTCTTGAGCACCTGCACACGGTAGTGCACCTGGTAGATGTTGGACTTGGTGGTGAGGCGCGGGTAGAGCTGGTTATAGGGGGACTCACGTGTGTTGTCGCCCGTAAGCTCGAAGCCATCTTTCTGGGTATTGAGGTTGCCATTCCACCACTCAGTCATGTCATCGTAGCTGGGAGACTTGCTGGGTTTGCCGTCGGATCGCGGATAATAGGGCGAATCCCCAGAGCCGGTCTTGGTCTTGGGTTTGGGCACCAGAAAGATGTCGCAGATCTCCGACGCGGAGCGGAAGATGTCGCCCTGTTCGAAGCGACGTTGGAGGCCCTTCACCGTCTCCTCCGCGTTTACCTCGTAGACGGTGTCGTATTTCAGCCAGTGTTCCCAGCTCTTGTAACACTCCTCCAGTTGGGATGCGGTGACGGCCAGCGTGGTGCCGTCCTTGACCCAGGCGATTTCATAAGGAAGTGCGCTGATCCTGACGCTACGCAAAGCAGCGTGCAATCCGGTGGCACGCTGAATGTAGGCGAAGGGCATGATCTGGCTGTTCATGTTGATCTTGCCCGCCGTGGAAAGCGGCTCGCTGATGGCATAGGGTTCCACGACCGGCATCCAGAACAGATCCAGCATCAGGTGATCGCGTGGTGCTTTGAAGCCGTAGTGATCCGTCTGGGCCGGGTCTGCGGTCGAGGCGCGGGACCGTGAAGGTGGATTAGGACAGAAGAGAAGCGTCTGCCACGGACTCACCTTGTTTGAATTTGCCGGGATGGGATGGATTCCCGTAGGCAGGGATCCGAAGGCTACAGCGGAGCAGATCTGGCGGTTGGGAGCGTAGACTCTGCCGGAATTCTCCTCAGTGAATCCATCACGGGCGAAGTAGCCATTTCTGACACCCGTGTTTCCTGTCATGCCCGTGTCATCCGGCTTGTTGATGTAGGGGCCATCTTCGATACGTCCCATACCATTGTCCCAGTCTCCTGGGCGACCTGCACCGATGGCATTATAGGCGCCATCCAGGCGGTAAGGCGTAGCAGGCTGGCAGTCCTGCCAGTAGGGCACGTCTTTGAGGAGGCCATACGGCTTGTCGATCTTGGTGGGTGAGGTGATCACATAGCCCGCCATCTGCCAGGTGTGCTGCCTGCCTTTCGTGTTGGGAGTGATGTAGGAAGCCGCAAAGCCCCGGCCGTAGTGACCTGACCACGACGTGCCTGAGTGGCGCAGGGATTGAGCCTCCTCCTTGGTGTCGCTGTCGTAGTCCGCGTGCTTGGTATAGTAGTCCTGGCTGATCTCGCGCATGGCACACATCACCCTGAAGTCGCCCTTGGCCGGACTGGTGGCGCTGGTCACCACAGAGCGGGCGGTGTCACCGAGCACGATCAGATAGTTCTGGGGATCATTCTTTCCGAGTCGCTGTTGCAGATCCATGTTCGCCATGGAGACGGTCCAGTCCTTGCTGGGGTCGACCCCCGAATCCACCCGGACGCGCGGGACGGGCCAGCGGCCAGTGGGGGTGGGGAAATTCAACGTCGCCGTCTGGATGAGTGTCTTGTCATCCAATTGACCGGGCGGGCCGGCGCCGAGGTGAATCTCCACCGTGATGGGACCTCCGGTGAACTGAAAATTCGGGTTATCAGACACATCCACTTCCTGGCTCACAAAGGGGAAGGAATTCGTCTCATCCGCACCTGATCCGCCCACGGCCACGGTCTTTGCCGTCTTGTTGGCCTTGAAGAATTGGGCGTGCATGGAGGTGTACGCCGTGGAGTGTCCTCCATCGAAGGTGGATCCTGCGGGCACCCAGGAGCGGTTCACCGCGGCGGAGGGGAAACCCAGGGGTTTGCCATTGGCCTTCCAGCTTTCCAAACCCTTGATGCGGTAGCGCACATTGGGAGTGTAAGGCGGCATACCCACCACCGGGGTGAACGGCTGCAACACCAGAAAGGCCCGCATCTTCTTCGTTTTGTCCGCCCTGTTATCCTTGGGAGCCTTGTCGAGGGGCTGTGCCGGTGTCGTGGTAGTATCCATCTCCACCTCGGTGGCCATGAATACGACGGAGGCCTCGATGATCGTGGGGTAGCGGCCAAAGGCCTTGAGTTTCGTGCCGAAAGACTCGGTGCTGGTACCCGAGGCGACGACCGGCACCGCGGAAGCCTCCGCGAGAAAGGAGGCATTGAGCCCGGTGTAGGCACGAGGAGGAATGTAGTGGTACTTCGGCGTAGTGTACGGATTGGAGGCATTCACCCCCCAGCGAACCAGATCGAACATGGAGAGCAGGATCTGATTGCGGTTCAGTGCACCATACTTCTCATCAAATGTGGCCGCGCCGAAGCCGGGCACGCCCTTCTTCGTGAGTGTCTGGAGATAACCAAACACCTTCTGGTTTTGCGAGAGCGCGAAGTCCTCCGTGGGGCTCTGGGATGAACCTTGCTTGGTCGAGTTGTTCTCCCACGTGGAGGCGCGCTGGAAGCAAGCTGTCTGCCCGGCGGCAGTGGTGCAGAAGGCCAGCAGCTTGTCCTTGGCGGTGCGTTTGGTTGTCTCTGCCTGGATGGGCCAGAGGGATACTCGCGGACGGTTGAAGACATTCACCTCCGGCGAGCGGCTGTGTGCGGTGAGAAAGAAGCGGCTCATCTGCAGATCCGCTGCATCTACCGCACCGCCGGAGGGGTTCACCGCGCGCTGGGCCGTGCCGGTGTTGAAAGTGGAACCATAGAAAAACTCGTCCACCGAGGTGAAGAGCCGCTCACGCTTCACAGGAAGGCCGTCGGCATTGGTGGGCGTCTCCGTACCTCCGCGTGTCCCTTCGCCCGCGAGACCTGGATTGGTCCTGGGAATGAGATCGTAGATGCTCTTCAGGTAAGTCTGGTAGGCGGACTTGTTTCCGACGGTGCCATCGTTCTGCACAATCGGAAGCTGGGGTTTGTAGCGGTCGTCAAAAGCCTGGAGCACCGTGCTGAGGCACGTCATGGCCGGATGACCCGGAAAGCGCTGGAATTCATTCTGCGCGGGAATGTAGTAGGCGAAGTTCCGATCAGACCAGCCTGCGGCCCTGGGAACATCCCAAGGCGTGCCCTCGGCAGCGGTGTTGAGGTTGACCTTGCAGCTTTCATCATCCGTCCAGAAAGCAATGCGACCGACGATGGGATTGGCCCTGGTGACAACGCCTTCATCAAACGTGGCTTTGTCCCCTGCCCCGCCATTGGGAACCACCAGCCGTCCATCCTGCAAGACATAGAGCCAGCGCACCGGCATGGGCAACGGCTGCTCCGAGGTGCTTCCTGGAACGGGTATGGTGTTTGAGAGGCCGAAGCCAGCGACCTTCCCAGTCTTGCTGCCGCCCGCAGCATCCTGGAGTGCGGATGCATCCAGAATCGGATAGACGCGCCTGGTATTTCCCTCGCCATTGATCTGGGCCACTGGCTCATTCAGGTCCGTGAATTGCGCTCGTGTCTCCTTCCATTTGCTGAGTGTATCCGCCTCGGTTGCGGCGTTGAAACGCGTGCCTTCTTCCGACATCTTGTCAGAAGAATAGAGCCGCCATGCGGTCTCCAGTCTGGAGCGGCCGCCCGGTCCTCCTGACTCCGTGCCGAACACGCGAATCATACCGGGCTGTGACGCCCACGACTTCGTCATCCCCAGACCGGAAGTTGCCTGCCGGATCTGCCCCATGATGATGCTCACGGGCATGTCCGAGAGGGTGCGAACCTGGGAGGACTGGCTGAACGCGGATGAGGAACGCGTCTCGGACGACCCCATCGACAGAAGCGCGAGCACCAGCACCATGAGCAGGGCCATGATGGCGAGCACCATGACAATCGCCATGCCGGATGGCCGCAAGCGCCTGGATATGAATTGCTGTTTCATCGTGGTATACGACTTTCTAGTACAAACTAATACTACATAGTACTCACGGGCGGCGGCGACGCAGGACGAGGAGCGCGAGGCCACCCAGCAGAAGAAGAGCCCGGTCAGGCTCCGGCACGACAGCCACCGCGATGTAAAACCCACTGGCATCTGTGGAAGTGATCCAACTGAGTCCCGAATCCAGCGAGGGAAGGTCCAGTGTGGTGAAGCCGCCCGTAAACTTTGTGGCCTCGGTGACACCAGACCAGTCGAGCAACTGCCACTTGTCCCCTGCCGCCCAGTCCGTGGCGGAGAAGGTAGTGGTATCCGTGACCTTCAGCGTGCCGCTGAGAACAATACTGGTATCGCTGAAGAGGAGAAGCTGGTCATTCGATTCTGCGGAATTCTCGCCACCGAGATTGTCGTAGATATCAAAATCCAGCGTGCCCAGGAGAGAAATGGTTCCTGCGCCGCTGGTGGCGACACTCAGGTTCTCCGCTGTGATGTCTCCCGGACTACCAACTTCGAGCACGCCACCGCTATTCACGGTGATGTTCTGCGTGCTGGTGATCAATCCCACCGTGCCCGTACCCCCGAGGCGCCCGCCGGAGACCACCACCACATTTCCCGAACCGGTCGCAGAGCCGGCAGTGTTGTTCGCCCGCAGCGTGCCTGCATTCACCGAGGTGCCTCCGGCATAAGTATTGGCACTGGTGATGGCGACGGTGCCCGACGTGGTCTTCGTCAGCGCTCCGCTGCCACCAAGGGTACCGCTCACCGTGCCGCTCTGCACTGCATAGGAGGAACCTGTCAGCACGCCAGTGGTGCCGGTGATGGTTCCGCTCATCAGCATGACCGTGCCCACAGTGTCGCTGTTAACACCCACATCCAGCGTGCCGCCGTTCACAGTGACCGCACCTGAGTCCACAAGGGTGTCCGTGACGTGGCCGAGCGCGAGTGTGCCTTCGTTTACCGTGGTGCCTCCCGTGTAGGTGCTGGTCCCGGAAAACGTCAGCACACCCGCGCCGACCTTGGTGAGACCGCCACTGGTGTTGGCGGCCAGACTGATGGTGCCGGCCATCGCGGCGGTGGTGGCACCACCGCCGTGGAGGGTTACGGTCAGCACATCACCATCCGCATAGCCGGTGCCGGGATTGGTGATCACAAAGCCGGTGACGACCCCGTTGACGACCGTCGCAATCGCCGTGGCTCCGCTGCCGGAACCGCCGCTGAGGACCACCACGGGCGTGTCGACATATCCGGAGCCACCATCGATCACAGCGATGGAACTCACACCGCTGCCGGAGGGAGCCTGCAGAGCCTGGGAGACCGTGATATCGGAGCCACCGGAGTCAATCTTCGCGCCACCGGCATGGACGTAGGCGTTCGTGAGGCCTGTCATGAAGGTGGCGTTGGTCGCGTTGGCCTTCAGGGTGCCTCCGTTGAAGTTGAAGGTCCCTGTGCCCGCACCCTTGTTCACCCGGTTGGTGGTGATGGTTCCGCCAAGAAGATTTACGGTGCCATTGCCGCTGGCCAATTGTCCCAGGGTCAATCCATTCGTGGCAAGATTGACGCTCGCCGAGCCGGACACGTTCAGGGTCCCCAGCCCATTCTCACCCACGTGCATGCCTCCGCTGCCACTCGTCGCAGTAAAGGTTCCCGTGCCACTGGCATTGTACACGCCGATAGAGCCGGAACCGCCTGCACCGATGGTCATGCGGTTCGAGTTGAGCAGGATGTTTCCGCCGCTCTGATTCAGGATGGCGCGATCGTTGTTGAAGCCCACGACAAACCAGCTCGCGCTCGTCACACTGCCGTCGATCAGCGACATGGCGGCAAAGGCTCCAGTGCCGCGGCCCAGATGAAACTCGCTGCCAGTGGTGATGGTGCCGGAGGTCATCTTCACGAAGCCACGGCTGTTGGCGACCGAGCCGACGGCAATGCTGGGGCTCGTGTTCTTGGAGGCATTCAGCGTGCCGCCCTCGATCGAAAGCACCGCGTTGACGTTTGCGGTATTCCCGACAGTGGCCTGCCCAACATTGGCAGTGTTTGCGGCATTGATGGCTCCCGTCAACAGCAGCGTGCCCGCGCTTACCGTGGTGGTGCCGGTGTAGGTGTTCAGGCCCGAGAGCGTGAGCATGCCTCCCCCGGTTTTGATCAAGGCGCCGGTTCCGCTGATGATGCTGGAGAAGGAGATCGCATCGCTGCGGTTGAAGGTAAGCGTACCGTTGTTGGTCACATTCCCGGTGCCAAGCGTTCCGGTTGTACCGCCCGTGCCAACTTGCAGCGTGCCGGCGCTGATGGTGGTAGTGCCTGTGTAGGTGTTGCTGCCGGTGAGAGTCTGCACACCCGTGCCGAGTTTGGTGAGAGACAGGGCGCCTCCGCCCGAGTTCTGAATGATCCCGGCGAAGGTGGTGGTGGCGTTGTTGGCTCCAATGGCCAGCGTCGCCGCGATCGCGGCGGTATTGTCCACCAGCGCGGTGGCTGTGGTGGCAGCCAGTCCATCAAAAGTTTCTTCGTTGCCATTCAAATCAAAAATCCCGCTCGAAGCGATGGTCACATCCGTGGTATCGACAATCTGATTGGCGGCGAGCAGCTGGACGGTATCCGCGCTGCCGACTCCATCCCCGATGGTCAGGGTGGTGCTGGCAATCGCATTCACACCCGCTGTCTTGCCCAGTCGCAGGATGCCGTCATTCACGGTGGTTGCACCCGTGTAGGTGTTGGCCGCCGTGCCGCTGAAAACAAGCGTACCCGCGCCTGTCTTGGTGATGCCAAAGGCCCCGCCGCCAGCCCGGATGTCGCCACCCACAGTGAGCGTGCTGGCCGTGATGGTGAGGATGCGATTGCCCCCCAGATTGACCGTGCCGGTGCCCAGGTTCAGGGCATTGCTACCGGTGAAGGTGAAGTCTCCATTCCACTCCTGCACGTTATTCGTCGCGAGTGTCAGTGCGCTGCCGCTGGTGTTGTCAATCGTGCCGCCATTGATCAAAAAGGTGCCGGTACCGATGGCGGAATTGCTGGAGGAGGTTCCTCCATTATTGAGATTGAGCGTCGTGCCGGCGACCAGGGTGGTGCCGCCGCTGTAGGTGCTGTTGCCGGAGAGTGTCACGGCACCTCCGGTCTTGTTTGCCACGAGAGCGACATTGCCTCCGCCCGAACCATTCGCGATGACACCGCTAAGGTTTGTCGAACCACTGCCAGATCCGCCGAGGGTCAGGGTGAATGTTCCGGATGCCGCGAGTCCAGTCACGTTGCTGCCCACGGTCAGGGCGTTGCTGGAGTTGTTGTTCCAGGGCTGGCTGGCTCCCAGCATGACGGTCGTCGCGGTGATGGAAAGAGCACCCGCGCCGGACTGCTGGTTGATGCCGCCAGCACCCGCAAGGGTCAGGCTGTTGCCGCCGGCGATTCCCACACTGCTGGTGGATGAAACCGTCAGGCTCTTGATGCTTGTGTCCGCACCGAGAGCAGTGTTCAGGTTCGCAGCGCCATTCGCGGCAAAGAAGACATCCGTTGCCGCCTGCGGAAGTGCGCCGGCGTCCGTTCCGCCGGATTGAGAGGAGTCCCAGTTGGTGTTGCCGGAGTTGTTTGTATTCCACAGAGCGTTCACATCCCCCTTCCAGTAGGCACTCAGCGGAGCCGAGGTCGAGAGAGTTACCGCGAGCGTGTCCCCCGTGAGAATGGAGAGACTCAAGTTGAATCCGCCCAAGGTGGAGACGGACGAGGTGAAGTTGCTGAGGCTGATGCCCGCCGCACCGGTAATCAAATTGTAGGTGCCTGCCACGGCGCCGATATCCGCAAAGTTCAGCGTGGTGACGCCGCTCACGTTCAATACGCCACTTGTCAGGGCGAGAAGATCCGCCGCACTGCCAAGATCAAAGCCCAAGGTAGATGCTCCATTGATGGTCAGTCCCGAAGCCAGCGTCAGGGTGCCCGCTGCGCCATTCTGCATGTTGAGAAATGAGCCGCTGTCGAGTGTGAGCAATCCAGCGATGGTGCCGGTGCCAGCCATCGTCGCCCCGGAGGAAACAGTGGCTGTTCCCGCCAGTCCAGAGATTGAGAGCGTGCCGCCGCTTACGTTGGTGCCGCCTGTGTAGAGTGTGGGCGCGCCGAGAGCCAGCGTGCCGGTGCCGGACTTAATCAGGCCACCGGTGTTGCTAGCGGCGAGTGCTGCGGCATAGGACACACTCTGGCCATTGGTGTCGATCCTGATGGCACTCGTGCTGTTGATGATCTTCGCGGAGTAGTCGACGGCGTTGTTGATGCCATGCTGCAGTGTGCCTCCCGTGAAGGTGATGTTACCACCTCCTCCAAGTGCTCCGGCACTATCCAGATGGAGCGTGCCCGCATTGATGGTGGTGACGCCTGTGTAGGTATTCACTCCAGAAAGCGACATGGTGCCCGCCCCTGTCTTGGTGATGCCGACTGCGGCGTTCTGCGTGATGGCGGCATAAACGAGCAGGTCGGTGGCCGCCGCGCCGTCCTCCACAGTAAAGACGACGCTGGTGTTTCCGTTGTCGTTACGGAGATGCAGGCGACCCGCAATGGTCGATGTGGCAGCGCTGGCGAAGGAATTCACCGCATCAGACTGCCCAGCCATCTTACCCAGCACCCAATAGCTGGTGGCGGCGGCGCTGCTGAGGCCTCCGTTGGATGTCATAGTAGCGCCGGTCAGGTTGTACGTGGTGTTGAATCCCTGGTCACCCGCAGCCGTGGTTTCGAGCGTGCCGCCGAGGTTATTGACTGTCGTAATGCCAAGGCCGATGTTGTATCCAAAGGCATTCACTGTGGTGGCTTGCACCAGGGCTCCTGAATTGATGGTGAGTGCTCCGCGAACCGTTCCAGTCCCGTTGTTTGCTCCCGCCAACACCAGGGTTCCGGCGTTGACGATCGTACCACCGGTGTAGGTGCTCTGGCCGGTGAGCGTCAGGGAACCAGCGCCGTTTTTCGCAAGGCCACCGCTCGTGTTTGCCGCGGTGGTGATGGCGTCGGTGCTGACAGAGGTGGTGGCATAGCCTCCGCCGCTGAGCGTGACTGTCGTGGGCGCTACGGTGTAAACACCAGGGTTGGTAATGGTGATACCCGCGAGATTGCCGCTGGCATCAATGGTAGCTACCGCCGTGGCACCGGAGCCGGTGCCGCCGCTGATGGTCACCAGCGGAGCGGTGGTGTATCCAGTCGTGGTGAAGCCGGTTCCAGCCAGAGAAATGGACGAGACACCGGAATCCGTGGGCGCGAGTAGTGCCTGCCCGATGGTGATCGTCTGGCCGTTGGTATCAATGTTCGCGCCTTCACTGTACACATAGGCGTTGGTGAGGCCAGTCATGAAGGCGGTGGCAGCTCCGGTGCTCGCCTTCAGGATACCTCCGTGGAAATTGAAAGTAGCGGTGCCAGATCCTTTACGTACCCGCATCGCATCAATGGTGCCTCCACCCGCTCCTATCGCTCCCAGGTTGACGATGCCGGTGCCTGCCGCAGTGCCAAGGTTTCCACCAATGGTCAGGCCGGCGGAACTTGCACTCCCCCCCAGAGTGGCCAGGCCCGTGCCGGAGACGTTCAGGATGCCGAGGCCGTTTTCACCGACGAAGATGCCGCTGGCAGTGCCAACGGTCTGCGTGTTCGTGAAGCTGCCCGCCGTGATGTTCATCACACCGGTGGTGTTGGCCGTGGCACCCAAGGTGGCTCCGAAGTTGCCAATGGTGCCGATGGAAACCGCACCGCCGTTGATGTTCCAGATGCCGGTGGCGCCGACGGTGGTGATGCCGCTCACAAGGTATCCGCCAATCGTGACGGTCCCGCCGCTGATATTCGCCACCCCGAAGCCAGCCCGCCCAACCCAGATCTCCCGAAGTGTGGCGGTGCCCCCCGTGGTGATGGAGCCGGACGTCATGTCCAGGATGGCCGTGCCCCCCGTGGTGTTGCCCACCACGAACGCCGCATTTCCCGTGAACGACCCGCCGACGAGAATAGAGCCGCCTTCTACCACCATTCGAGCCGTGGTGCCTGAGGCAGGAGTGATGAGGATGTGTCCGGCCGTGTTGCCGGCGTTGATGGAGCCCGTGACCTTGATCGTTCCCAGATTCAGTGTGGTCCTGTCTGTATAAGTACTGGCGCCGCTTAGCGTGAGGGTGCCCGCACCGCCTTTGTTAAGTCCCAAGCCCGCTGCGCCGCCATTCTGCAGGACGCCGGAGAAGGTGTTGTCGACGGCGTTGTTGATGAAGAGCCACCGTATCGCGCCACCGCCGTTTCCAATAGTGCCGCCGCCGGTGAGGCCGGTGGCGATGAAGTCGTGGGTGGTGCCGGCAGCGGCCCCGGTGTTGAACCGGAAGGTGCTTCCCGTGGCGACATCAAGGGTGCCGCCAATGTTGCTGGCCGCCGTGGTGGTAATGGCCAGAACTCCGGGGCCGGTCACATTGAGGCCCGTGCTCACGCTGGTCATACGGCCCACAGTCAGTGTGCCGGCACTGACATTCACTGTACGTGATCCGGATCCAGTCAGGGTCACGACACCGCTGTTGAAGTTCAGATCGTTCGTCCCGCTGAAGGTGAAGTCGCCTGCCCAGGTTTGAGCCTTCGCGGTGGTGGTGGTGATCGCGGCGCCGCTGGTGTTGTTGATGATGCCGCCATTGATCGTGAGCACGCCTGTCGCGGTGTTACCCAGAGCGGCGGCGTTGTTGATGTTCAACCGTCCTCCGTTGAGCGTCACGCCACCTGTATACGTGTTGACTCCCGAAAGCGTGAGCGTGCCCGCGTCGCTCTTGGTCAGCGCCACCGTGCCGGTGGTGCCGTTGCTGATTATGCCGCTGATGAGGGTGTTTCCTGCTCCCGCCACGGCCAGTGTTTTGATGCCTGCACCCGTGGATCCACTGATGCCACCAGCCAGAGTCAGCAGTTGCCCTCCGGTCGTGCTGTTGTTGGTGATGGAGAAGAGCTGGGCCGTGCCGTCGTTTCCAAGGACGAGGCCGGCGTTGATGAGCTGGCTGGTGGTGACAGTGGCATTGATGGTAATGGCACCGCCATTGTCCAACGTAAGCGTCTGGCTTCCCGCCGCGCCAGAGCCGATCGTGTATGCCCCTGCACCAGCCGTGTCAAAGAGAAGCGTGTTGAGGATGATTCCCGCGCCAAGGTCAATGTTGGTGTTTCCATTGCCTGCGTTGTTGAAGGTTGCGGTGTCACCTGTGCCCGGCACCAGGCTGGTGTTCCAGTTCGTCGTCGTTCCCCAGACAGCATCTGTCGTACCATTCCATGTCGCCGTAGCCGCAGGTGCGGGTTGCAGTGCCAGCAGGAGGACACAGGCTCCCACGATGGCAGAGGCGAGTCCTGGCAATCCGATTCGCGGGCCACAGTGACTGATGATGTTTTTTTCCATGATTAAGAAGCGCTGCGAATGGAGGCTCAAACAAAGTGCGTTCTGCAGCCTTAGCGGGCGGCGAAGAATCCGGCTCAGAACTTGATGCCCGTGATGAAGTCGTGATCGACGCAGGTCAGAGGCACAGAAATGCCTGCGCTCGGCGCATCTGACGGAGTGCGTGTGATCCACATGCGCTCCATCGTGAAGGATGCGCCTCCTGAATGATTGTCTCCTTCAGACGATCTTTGGTAACGATCCGCCGCCTTGTGTCCGCAACCAGCCTGCTGGCATGTCGACTGCAATGATGGGTATGCCGCATGCATCTATTCGATGTGCCGATGGTGCGCATCATTTCCTCTGCGTCTTCCGGCGGCGGCTGCGGAAGGTCCGTGGTGTCTCGCCCGTGTGCTGGCGGAACTGGCGCGTGAAGGCGCTCTGGTCGTAGAACCCATGATTCAGCGCGACCTCCGCAATTGAGCTTTCCGTGGCCAGGAGTTCATCACTCGCTGCCTGGATGCGCGTGCGCACGATGAACTCCTGGGTGCTCATGCGATACGTCTTCTGGAAGCGCCGGTTGAGTTGCCGCTCGGAGAGGTGGGCGATTTGGGCGAGATCCGCCACGGCGAGGCGCTCCCGAAAGTGGAGATGAATGTGGTCCACCACCTTCTGCAGTTGCTCGTCATCTTCGCCACCTCCCGAGCCTCCGTGATACGGGCGGACAAAGCCCATGACTCCAATCACCTCGCCATGGGCGTCCAGGATGGGCAGTTTCGTGGTGACAAACCAGTCCTTGGCCCGGGTGCGTGCATAGAGTGCCTCCACCCGATCAATGATGGGCTGGCGGGTCTGCATGACATGCAGGTCATCCTGCCGGATGGCCCGCGCGACATACGGCGGATGGATCGTCGAGTCGCTCACCCCAAGCAACTCCTCCTCCCGCGTGGCTCCAATGCGGCGAAGCATGCCCTCACCGATGGCGACGAATCGTCCTTCCGTGTCCTTGGCAAAGAAATCCGTGTCCGGCAGATGTTCGAACAGCATGCGGAACTGCTGCATCGATCCCATGCGCTTGAAGAACGCCTTTTGAAACTCGCTTGGTGCGCTGAGGGACTCGCTTCTCTTCGCGGGGGGTGCCGCGGGTTCCATTCCCAGATTGAAAATGGGGTGATGTGATGCTTCGGCAACATGCAGGATCCGTGATCCGGCATGGCCCTCAGCACGGTTCAGATGGCACGCAGACCCCGGTGGCGTCTGCGGCATGAAGGACAGGTGGCTTCCGAGGAACATAGTAAGGAGCGGCGGAATCGCCGGCGCAACGAACCGGCGGTTGGTGAATGCAATGTCGTTACTCCCCAAGCGTAGTGATCCCCCTCACGGGCATCTACAGAACGAATGTTCTGTTTTGATGGCGTTGCGTTTAAGCCAGTACTGGCACTCAGTGGGCCAGGTGAAGTACTCTAGTCTCTGGAATACATCAGCTCGTCGCTCCTTCCTCCATGACCATCCTGTATCGATGCGCATGCAAGCCGCTCACGAGGTTTGTGGTGTCCGGCTTTTTGTTGCTGCTCACTGACGTATGGCTGCAGGCAGAGGGTGAAGAGGGCGTTCCCAACCGTGAGCCCACCAGTGAATCATCCTGGCTCTATCATGCCTGGCAGACAGATGATGGACTGCCCAACAACGATGTGACCGCCGTGACGCAGGCGTACGATGGCGCCATGCTCTTCGCCACGCAAAGTGGGCTGGCGCGGTTTGATGGCTGGAGGTTGCTGGAACCAGCGGACTTGCCCAAGACATGGAATTCACGCGGGATCGGTGGCGTGATGTCTTCCCAGGATGGCACCCTGTGGCTTGCCACCAATATGGGCCTGGTGGCACATCGGGTCGGAAAAGAGCCTCAAGTGGTCGCTCAAGAGCTGGGCCGTGACGGCCGGCCAAATGCGTTCTTTGAGCAAGCGGATGGCACCATCTGGCTGAGCCACGAGCAAGCAGGAGTTTTCCGGCTAAGAAATGGGCTCCTCGCCAATGTCACCAGCGTGAGCCGGCCTGGAAATCCTCCCGTCCGATATAGTGCCCAGATGGTGGCACAGGATGAACGGGGTGCCATTTGGGCGGCAGGACGTGAGATCCTGGCACGATGGCAGGGAGACATGTTCGAGTGGGTGGCCGACCTGCCCGACGCAGTCACGCTTTTGTGCAAAGCAAAAGGGGGCGGCCTGTGGATCGTGAGCGGCAGGCAATTGTTGAGATTCACCGAGGCTGAAGGGCTGAAGGCAGTGGCCACGCTGCCCATCGGTCCTCCCGGCACCCGTCCCTCTGCCATTTTGGAAGATGCGCATCAGCGTCTCTGGATCGGGACATTCGCAGACGGCCTCTACCTCAGAGAAGGCAGTTCATTTGAGAAAATCCCGCTGTCCAACTATGACGTGTGGTCGCTCTGTGAAGACCACGAAAGCAATCTCTGGGCTGGCACCGGCGGTGGCGGCGTGTGCCTGGTGCGGCCACGCGTACTTGAGACGCTCCGCGAGGAAAACGCTCCCATCTTGCAAACCGCGCGCAGTTTGTGCACGGATGCACGAGGCGACATCTGGGTGGCGATGCAAACCGGGCAGCTCTATACCAGGCGCTCCGGAAGCTGGCGGCACCTGAGGGCTCCCGCAAACTGGCCCGGCCCACTGGCGACCTGCGTCACGGCGGATACCCTCGGCAATGTCTGGATCGGCGCCAGCGAGAATCGCGTGGTGCGCTGGGACGGCGACAAGTATGAAATCGCCCCTCTCCCCCCCGCGCGCGAAGGTCAGTTGCGCATCAGGGCCATCATGGTGGCACGCAATGGGGAAATCTGGATCGCCCAGGCGGAGTCGATCACACACGGAGAGCCCGGCATGTGGATCTCACTCAAGCTCCCTCCGGATGCCGGAGAGATTCACGCCCTGGCGCAGGATATGGATGGACGCATCTGGGTAGGCACTCGCGGCAGCCGTCTTCTGCTGGCGCAGGGTGACGCGCTCTTGGATCGAACGCCGCCCGGATTCCCCGGAGACGGCGGCATCCGTACGATCCTGGCCACCGACGATGGCTGCCTCTGGGTCGGCACCGGAGGTGATGGACTGGTCCGTGTGAAAGAGGGCCGCTGTTCGGTGCTCACCACAACTCATGGTTTGCGGCACAATGTGGTGTCCCAACTGGTGCTGGACCACAAGGGCCGGCTCTGGGGCGCGGGAGATCGCGGCATTTTCCTTCTCTCCCTGGACGAACTTAATGCCGTGGCGGAAGGCCGTGCGGAGAGATTTCACACCATGGCGTTTGGCGCCAGCGAGGGTGCCCCGAGTCTGCAGGCAAACAGTGGCTATGCTCCCAACACGATGCTCGCGTCTGACAACCGCCTGTGGTTCTCCTCGCGAAGTAGCGGCATTGTCATCGCCAACCCCGAGTTGCCGGGTGGGAACAGGGCACCGCCACCTGTTGCAATTGAGGATTTCGTAGCCAACGGTAGAACGGTGCCAGATGGCGTCCCGGGTCCAGCCGAGATTGGCCCCGGGATCATCAGTGCGCGCTTTCAACTCAGCGCAAAAAGCTACACTGCCCGCGAGAATGTCGTGCTGCAGCATCGGCTTTCCGGAGTGGACGCAGGGTGGGTGACCAGCGGACGTGATCGCATCGCGAGCTACGCCTCTCTCGATCCCGGCAGCTATGTCCTGCGCGTACGCGCGATGAACAACGACGGCGTATGGAGCAAGCGGGACGCCACACTCGCGTTCACCGTGGCCCCTTTCCTCTGGCAGCGTACGTGGTTTCGCGCGGTGGCCGCAATAGCGACGCTCGCTCTGGCCGCGCTGGTGGCTAATGCCCTCACGTCATGGAGGGTGCATCGGCAGAACGTTCTTCTGAGGCAGGAGGTGGCGGTGAGAAGAGAGCGTGCCCGCATTGCAAGGGATGTGCACGATCAGATCGGCGCAAGCCTCACAGAGATCTCCATGCTTTCCGATCTTGCCCAGGCAGATGGCGCCGCCCCCACCTCCTACCTGCCACGTCTCGCACGCACCGCCCGGAAGGCCGCGGCAGAAATGGACGAAATCGTCTGGGCCATCAACCCCGAGCACGACAACCTCGCCAGCCTGCTGGACTACATCGGCCAGCAAGCCATGGATCTGACAGGCGCTGCAGGCGTGCGCTGCCGACTCGACTTCCCTGATGAGATTCCCACAAAGCACCTCACGGCCGACTTCCGTCACCACCTTCTGCTTATTGTTCGCGAAGCCGTGAACAACACCATCAAGCATGCTTCCGCGAACGAAGTTCATATCGAGATCACCCCGGGCGACAGCGAGCTCCGGGTGATTGTCACCGACAACGGACAGGGCTTCGAGCCCGGCGCAGTCACCACGGGGGGCGATGGCCTCGCCAATATGAACACTCGCGCCAAGGCCTTGCGCGGCACACTGCAGATCCGTAGCAAGCCCGGCGCTGGCACCTCGCTTGTCGTACACCTGCCCTGGCCCTCGGATGCCTCTCCTATGACCCCTGCAGCATCGAACCACCCATAACGCCACTCCCCATGCTCATCAAAGTTTCCATCGTGGAGGACGATCCGGCCACGCGCGAAAACCTGCTGGCCATCATTAACCGCAGTGATGACCTCACTGGCATGGAAACCTATTCTTCTGCGGAAGACGCCATCCGTGGCGTACCCAAAAATCTGCCGGATGTCCTTCTGGTCGACATCAATCTCGGCCGCCGCAGCGGCATCGAGTGCGTGGCCGTGCTCAAGGCAGCCCATCCCAAGCTGCAGATGATGATGGTGACCACCTACGATGACACCAAGCTTATCTTCGAAGCTCTTCGAGCGGGAGCCAGTGGTTATCTCCTCAAGCGTACCCCTGCCGCTGAAATAGTTGCTGCCATCAAGGAGGTTCACGAGGGAGGGTCGCCTATGTCCGCACAAATTGCGCGGAAGGTAGTGTCATACTTCCACCCCAGCCGTTCTCCGGTCTCCGAGATGGAAACGCTCACCCCGCGGGAGCACGAGATCCTCACGCTGCTCGCAAAAGGTCTGCAGTACAAGGAGATCGCCGATCATCTGGATATCAGCACCAGCACGGTGCGCGGACACCTTCACCTCATCTACGGCAAGCTCCATGTGCAGTCACGGACCGAAGCGGTGCTGAAGTACCTGGGGCGGTAACGGGCCCGGCTTCGTTCATTGATACGCCGCGCTGCGGGCCATCCCAATGAGATCGCAATTACCTGAAGAACGCGGCCACGCCCAAATGAATTCGTAACTCGTTCATTCAGTGGCGGACAGGGAGGGATTCGAACCCTCGGTACTATTTCTAGCACACACGATTTCCAATCGTGTACGTCAGTGATTCAAGCTGATTCAACGCGAGTCACAATCACTCACCTTGAGGGTTTTATGACACATTGAATTTCGCTGAATCATGTTGAATCACCCGAAAAAGGGTTAAACTGGGGTTAAACATGAGACGCGAAGACAGGCCAAAGCAGGCGTTCACCCGCCGCGGAAATCGCATCTATCGCCATGCCTATCATCGGGACGGAGTAGAGACTTTTGCTGAGGGGTACACGTTCCGAATGAAGAAGGATGGCGTGCAGCACTACTTCTCCTTGGGCACCGAACTTGAGGCTGCAAAGTCGATGGCGGATCGAATCGGAGCCTTCTTGTCAGTTCCCAGCAATACGGTGGAGCAGCTCTACGACCACTCGGATTTCGCTCATCTGCGACCATCAAGACGAGTCACCCGGGCGAAGCATGCCAAGCCCCCGACTGTGGAGACCAAGAAACCCACAGTTGGAGAATTTTGCCTCCGTTACGAGGCCGTGACCGGTCACCTGAGCCGCTTCTCTGTTTCTGACAATTTGAATTCCCTTCGGCGCATCGTTGCTCACTCGCTCGGACTGCCAAGGCTTTCGCGGCACGCTAACAAGGCGGAAAAGACCGCTTGGCACGCAAAAGTCCGCGCCGTGCAACTGGACTTAGTCACTCCTGTCGTTGTGGAATCCTTCCGCCAAGAGATGCTGAAGTCAGCCGGGCAAGACCACCTCAAACGAGCCAAAGCTGCCACGACCTCGAATTCCTACATCCGTTGCGCAGCCAGCATGTTCGCACCGAAGCTCAGCGTCCATTTTCAGGATTTCGAGTTGCCCGCCATCAATCCCTTTCGGACCACGCGCCCCCTACCCGAACCAAGTCACCGGTATGTCTCTTCAATAGATGCCTCCGACCTGCTCAAACTCGCACGAACCGAACTCGAAACAAGCCAGCCTGAAGTTTATCTGGTCATCGTGTTGGCACTTTGCTGTGGAATGCGGCGAGCGGAGATTGATAGACTCACCTGGGAACAAGTCGATCTAGCAGGGGGCCACATCTGGATTCGCACCACTGCTTACTCCCGCCCCAAAGCGCGCAATTCGGAAAGCCGCATCGATCTGGCTCCCGAAGTCGTGCACATCCTCAAAACCCACCGGCACTCATGGGAAGCCGGACCATTCGTCATCCCGGGTTCCCTCGATCTCAAGGTCCGGGTACGATGCATGCCCACGTTTGCCAAAGCCCTTCAATGGCTCAGAAGTCATGGCGTCAAAAGCGTCACTGCACTTCACACCCTCAGGAAGGAAGCCGGCTCATTAATCTTTAGCCAGGTAGGCTCCATTGACGTGGCTGCGGACTTTCTCCGAAACGACGTCAAAGTGGCCCGCGAGCACTACATTGGACGCAAGCAAAGACTACAACTTCAGTTTCCTGAGCTCGCCGTGACAGCTCCCGCGTTGGACGTCCACGCAAGTGCTAGGACCTAAATGCGGAGCACGAAAGGAGTGGCAAAACGCAAAATGTGGGGAGCGCTCGCCCCTTCAGGCCACCACGTTACCGCGTACCTATCTTCACCGGAGGAGAGGCGATGAAACCTATCACACTTAGGAAATCGGCTGCCTGTTTGCTCGCAACATCCTTGGTAATGTGGCTCCCAAATTCGAGTGGCCAGCAACAAAAGCCGCAAACCACGGGAGACGAGACTCTTCCGCAGTCGCCCCCGGCCGAGCTTGCCCGTGGCCCGCAGAATCTGCGGCAGATAGCGCTCACCTTTGATGCAGAAGGCGACGACACAGGTCTGGAAGACCTGCTACGCATGCTGGAACGTGAGAGGGTCAGCTCCACCTTCTTTCTGACCGGTCGATGGGCATTTGAGCATCTTTCCCTAGCGAGGATGATTGCGGCTCAGGGGCACATCATAGGCAATCACTCGTGGGATCATAGGGACCTCACCGGGGCGGAAGACTGGCAGGTTTGCGAGGAATTGGTTCGAACAGACGATCGCTTTGTTGGATGGTTTGGACGACAGTACTTGCCATTGTTCAGAGCTCCCTATGGGGAGGTCAACAAACGGGTGCTGAGGCAGGCGCAGAAATTGGGCTTTTTCAGCATTCGATGGACCGTCGATACGCTCGATGCCGTGGAGGGCCGCAAACTGGCGACCTTCATCGAAGGGAGGGTTCTGGGGAAAAGTGACGAGGAACTGCAAGGAGCCATCATCCTCATGCATGTGGGCTACCCGGAAACGGTCGAGGCTCTGCCAGTCATCATTCACAATCTCAGGGAGCGCGGATTCGAATTCGTCACGATTCCAGAGTGGATTCCAGAGCTACAGCGCAGAACGCTCGCGGGCACCAGTTCACCTGGCAGCCCAGTTTCCCCGGTGACAATCAGTCCTGACGCATCACCTGATTGTGACTAACGTGAGCTTCTGCACCTGCGAAATAGCAGTGGTGCCATGCAAGCCACAGCCAGGCGTACATGATGAAAAACCCCGCGCGCTGCGTCAGCCCCCTCCATTCGTTCATATTGTCACAGGCGATAAACAGAATGGACATCGCCCCCACCGCAAACCATGTGAATTTTGCGAAGCTGCTCCGCTTGCTCCACCCGATGGCAGTTCCCAGCAAGAGCATGCCCGTGAGACTGGAGCAGAGTACAAGGCGGATGGCACGATAGTGGACGTCAGAGTAGGCATCTGCCATTCCATGTTCATACTCGGTCTGTGCCTTCGCGGCGGTAAACCACCACGAGGGAGCCCACCATTGCCTGGATGAGTAGGGCGGCTCCGCTGCCTCCCGAACAGGCGCATACGCCATAAAGAAGGTGCCCATCGAGGCCGAGGAAAGCAAAAGACACCCAAAAAGCACCAGAAGCTTCTGTCGGTACTTTAACAGAAACCCCAATGCGAGGAGCTGAAGCAGCACTGCGAAGACAAAGCTCGCCACGGTGAGACACGGCCAGTGCGGTGCCAGCTTCATGTATTCGGTGACGTAGCTGTGGGCCAGCGACAGCTTCATCGTGGAACCGTCCCAGTGGCCATACACAGCCGAAACGAGCATCACCAGCAGTGCGACAACCGTGGCCAGGCTCAGGTATCGCATCACTCGCGGGACAACCGCCCGGCAGGAGGCGTCGCTCCCACGACCTGCCGGCGGAGGCCATCCACCTGCCGGATCTTCACAGGATTCCATTGTCGCTTGGAAACCTGAAGCGCGGGCTTTGTCTGTGCTTCTCATAACGAAACGATTCAAAGCGAGAACAGTCAACTTGCGGGCGACAGGGGATATGCCAGGGAGGGTACGAGCACTGCCGCCCCGCTGATCCTCCCCTCGCGAAGGCGGGTGAGAGCCTCATTGGCAGCTTCCAAGGGGAAGGCGTGTGTTTCTGTGGTCACCGGAATAGAGGGAGCAAGTGAAAGGAACTCGACGCCATCCCTGCGCGTGAGATTCGCCACCGAGACAATGCTGCGCTCCTCCCAAAGGTAGGCGTATGGGAATGCCGGGATATCACTCATATGAATGCCTCCGCAAACGACCACCCCGCCCTTCCGCAGGGATCGCAGCGCGAGGGGCACCAATTCTCCCACCGGAGCAAAGATGATTGCCGCATCTAAAAGACAAGGCGGCTTATCCTCCGAAGCCCCTGCCCACACAGCTCCAAGGCTCCGCGCAAACTCTTGTGCCGTATCATTGTCTTTCCGCGTGAACGCGTACACTTCGCGCCCTTGATGGCGTGCCACTTGGATGAGGATGTGTGCAGCTGCACCGAATCCGTAGAGCCCTAAACGTTGGCCATCACCCGTCTTCAACAGCGAACGATAGCCAATCAATCCTGCACACAGCAGCGGTGCAACGGCCACGCTCGGCATGTTCTTGGAAAGTGGAAAGCAGTATCGTGCGTCGGCAATAGCATACTCGGCGTAGCCCCCGTCCAGGGTGTAGCCGGTGAACTTCGCAGCGTCACACAGGTTCTCGCGCCCGGTGAGACAATACTCGCAACCGCCACACGTCCACCCCAACCAGGGAATCCCCACGCGGTCATGGAGTCGCACACCCTCAACGCCCATCCCCAATGCTGCCACCTCCCCGACGATCTCATGACCTGGAATCAAAGGAAGCTTGAGGAAATGGAGTTCGCCATCAATGACATGCAAATCTGTCCGGCACACTCCGCAGTCCTCCACCTTCACAAGCACCTGGCCCGGCCCTGGAGACGGTACTGGGACCTCCTCGAGTTCCAGATGCTCGCCGGAACACTTCAGCACCATGGCTTTCATGAACTGCATGGTTCAAGCCGGAAAGTTATTCATTCCCACGGAAAAGTGCAAACAACCTCCGTGCCTGACGACTCGCGAGGGTGAATCTGGAGCTCTCCCCCTATCAGCCTGGCGCGGTATGTCATGGTGTGAAGTCCCATTCCATCCCCGCCCGTTAACTGCGCGACAGGTCCAGAATCTCCATCGCTCAAGATGCGCAACACAACACCTGTCTTATCACGTGACAAGACGACATCGATACGCCGCGCCTTGCCATGTCTGACTGCATTGTGAATCGCTTCCTGAGCGATGCGATAGACGTGAGTGGCCATTCCATGGTCCTCCACGTGCACAGGCTCGTCGCAGTGAAAGTTGCAGCTGACCTTGAAAAGCGTGGATCCGTGGTCAGTGAGGCTCTTTAGCGCCGACATCAGGCCGCTCATCTCCACCTGCACGGGTGAAAGGCCACGGGCAAGCATGCGGGTCTGCTGAATGGCGTCCTTGACATAGTTTGAGATGGCACCGACCGCGTCCGCATCTGCGGGTGAGCTAGAGGAGAGACGCCGCTTGAGCACGTCAAGAAGCGTGTCCACACCAGCCCGTTATGGAGGTCATGTCCAATGCGCCTTTGCTCCTGCTCGCTAATGGCAAGCAGCTCGCGCTCCAGCCGCCGTCGTTCCTCCTCCGACTTTGCCAACGCGGCTTCACGTTCCAATTGGGCAAGCGACCGCTTTACCGCCGCCGGCAAGTGCTCCAGGAAATTCGAGTCTTTGGCAACATAATCCAAGGCGCCCTGCTTCATCAGCTTCACGGCCACCCTCTCGTCCCCCTGCCCCGTGATAACGATGAATGGGATGCCACATTGTTGCTTTTCCAGGATATCCAACAGCTCCGTTCCCTCCATGTCCCTGAGCTTCAGATCAAGGAGCATCAGGTCAGCTCTCTTGATTCGCAACCAGTCCACTGCCTCAGCGCCTGACCTGGCACTCTCCGTGAGATATCCCTCCCGCTGAAGCAGCCGCGCAATCAAACGCGAAATCCCCTCGTCGTCATCCACCACCCGAACGGTTCGAGGTGAGATTTTGGAGTTCATGTGCATTGCTCGTTTTGGTTGCTTCGAATACAGCTGGCACCCTCTGAACCAAGATCACTGCGGCAGGCGCAGCCTCCCACGCTCTCCCGCCGGCCAGACCGCACCCTTTTTGATCCAAGCGCGGACAGAGGCCAGTTGCTCGTCAGAAACCTTGTCCGGAGCCGGGGGCATACCCAGCGGATCTTCATGTCCGAATCTGAGCACTTTGTACAAGAGACTCGCATCAGGATTGCCGGGGACGATTACTGGCGAGTTGCGCCCTGTCGTCATGGCCTCCCGTGCCGTTTCTATGCTGAGTCCTCCATACTGGCCCCTGGACTTCGAGTCATGGCATTCGATGCAGTAGTATTCCAGTACGGGCTTCACTTCGCTGTGGAAGAGGCCCTCCACTTCAACCGGATGCGACTCCGTGGACACACAGGCCGGAGAACCCAGCATCATGAACGCACAGACAACAGCTCCAAGTGCAATGTCTCTCATGGGAAACGCCGGTGAATTTCAGGCCGCAAAACCGAAGCGATGCTTCGTTGCAATGGGATCGATGTGCAGAGAGCGAGACAGCAATCGGGTACTGAGCCGCTCCGCCGCCGTACGCAGCATGCGGTCCTGCTGGGTTCTCTCAAGTTCCATGCCCTCATGCTTGATTCCGTGGATGCGCGCCCCGCAAAGCAGGAGGCTCATCAGGAACTCCTCCGCGGCCACCGGGTCATCCGTCCGATGACTCGATACCTTGTGATTGTGCTCAGGGAAGACCGTGTATTCGATGTCGTATTTCGCAATCATAGTGAGAACAGGTGGCTGGTTCTGGTTGCGGTAATGTACGAATCAGTATTTCACATCTGGGCCATCATGCGCATGGCGTGGCTTGCCTTGTTTGCGCCATATTTTGCCGGGTAGATTGCTGCTACCTTCTCCGTCTAACGCCAAATCTTAAGGAATTGCTCGCAATATCGGCGGAGCAAAAGGGCGCGCCTTCGGGTAGTTATGACTCACAGAGATGAAATTGGAGCGCGTTCCCGCGCCACCGAGCATCGAAAGCCTGGATGAAACGGGCGGAGTTCCCCCAGACCGACCATCGCAATCATTCCGCCGCCAACTGAAACAGCGTTATGAGTGCACTCACCAGATTCAATCCGTTCCGCAGTTCCACCTGGGATCCCTTCCGGGAAATCGGAGAACTCGAAAACCGCCTCGAAAAATACTTCGGCAAACCGCTCATTCCTGGCAATGGAGGCAAGGAAACCATGGCCATAGCTGAATGGGCGCCGCTGGTCGACATCACCGAGGATGCCAAAGAGTACCTCGTGAAGGCGGAACTGCCTGAACTCAAGAAGGAGGACGTGAAGGTCAGCGTCGAGGACGGCGACCTCACGATCTCGGGCGAACGCAAGTTCGAAAAGGAGGAGAAGGGCAAGAAGTACCACCGCATTGAGCGATCCTATGGCAGCTTCATGCGGACGTTTACGCTGCCTGAGGGAGTCGCTGCTGAGAAGGTGAACGCCGAATTCAAGGACGGCATCCTTACCGTACATCTTCCCAAGGACGAAAAGGCAGCACCCAAGACGGTGGACGTCAAAGTGCAGTAGCACACTCCCGCCAATCGCAAATCCAAACACGCCGAACAATCAGGGTGGCGACGGAGCTGTAACAAAGCGCGATGATGCGCTGAAAAGTTGCGAGGTCTTCTTTAAGCACCGTCGCCGCCCACCCGCGGCAGGCAAATATCCGTGTGGAGGACCCTTCCATGTCACACAAACAAGTCACCTTCCGCTCTCAGGCACGCGAGAAGATTTTGCGTGGCACCAGCGCTCTCGCAGACGCCGTGCGCATCACTCTGGGCCCAAAGTCAAAGTCGGTGTTGATCGACAGAAAATGGGGCAAGCCCCTCGTTTGCAATGACGGGGTCACCATTGCCAAGGAATTCGACCTGAAGGATCCTGAGGAGAACCTGGGAGCCCAGATGATTCGCCAGGCCGCCGAACGTACCGGAGAAGCCGTGGGCGATGGCACCAGCACCGCCACCGTCCTTGCGCATGCGATCTTCTCTGAGGGCGTGCGCAATGTTACCGCGGAAGCTTCGGCAGTCGATTTGAAGCGGGGGCTTGATCGAGGCCTGAAGGTGGCTGTGGAGGCCATCCGCAAGATCTCCCGTCCCATCAACAACAAAAAAGAAACTGCCCAGGTGGCAGCGATCTCCGCCCACAATGATGCTGTGATGGGCGACCTGGTGGCCGATGCCCTGGAAAAGGTCGGCTCTGAAGGGGCGATTACCGTGGAAGAAGCCAAAACCACCGAGACCAATGTGGAGGTGGTGGAGGGCATGCAGATCGACCGGGGATACCTCTCCCCCTACTTTGTCACGGACACTGATAAGATGGCGGTGTCCCTAGATGACCCGGTCATTGTTCTCACAGACAAAAAAATTTCGCACATGCCCTAGCTGCTACCTCTGCTTGAGCAGATAGCCAAGAGCGGCAGCGCGCTGGTCATCGTGGCGGAAGATGTCGATGGCGAAGCCCTGGCCACGCTTGTCGTCAACCGCCTGCGTGGAGTTCTTTCCTGTGTCGCGGTGAAGGCGCCTGGCTTCGGAGATCGACGCAAAGCTTTGCTTCAAGACATGGCCATCCTCACCGGTGGCAAGGTAATCTCCGACGAACTCGGCATGAAGCTGGAAAAGGCAGTGCTTCACGATCTGGGCCGCGCTCGCCGTGTCCTTATCACCAAGGACACCACCACCATCGTTGATGGACAGGGGACAAAAGAGGCCATCACCGGTCGCTGCAAGGAACTGCGCCGGCAGATCGAAGAAACCACCTCAGACTATGACCGTGAGAAGCTCCGAGAGCGCCTTGCCAAGCTGTCCGGCGGTGTGGCGATTATCCGCGTCGGCGCCCCTTCTGAATCTGAAATGAAAGCCCGCAAGGATGCTTTCGATGACGCCATAAGTTCTACGAAGGCGGCCATCGCCGAAGGCATTGTCCCGGGAGGTGGGTTGGCACTCCTGCGCGCTGTCGATGCCGTGGATGCCGAGATAGCAGAATCAGACGGAGACGAACGCACCGGCCTCATGGTGCTGAAGCGTGCGCTCGAAGCGCCGGCACGCCAGATTGCGGAAAACTCCTCTGTCGATGGCGGGGTGGTGATTGCCAAGATGCGCGAAGGCAAAGGTAACTTTGGATTTGACGCCTCGCGCGGTGAGTATGTCGACCTCATGGACTCCGGCATCATCGACCCCACCAAGGTCGTACGCATCGCCTTGGAGAACGCCGTCTCGGTGGCGGGTATCCTCCTGCTCACAGAGGCGACCATGACAGACATTCCAGAACCCAAAGAGGCACACGGAGCCGCAAACTTGGAACACGCCATGGAGTAGGCCATGAAACGAGAAAACCATTTTCGCATTTCGCCCGCAACCGCGGAGACAGAGAGTCTCACCGGAAGAGCATCTGGCTCACCGCACCCGCGACCAATCATTCCAGAACAGTGGGTCTGGCACTTCCGTGCCCTGATCGGACTGCGGACACGGCTGATGAACGATCGTGACAGTCAAATGGCTGAGGCTGCGGAGCCAATCGAGGTGGACACCGAGTCAGCCAACAGCGCTACGGATGAGTTTGACCACGACCTCGCGCTGGCCATGTGGGAAAGCGAAGATGAGATGCTCCAGGAGGTCGATGCGGCCATTCAAAGGATCAGAGAGGGGCGTTATGGCCTTTGTGAAGAGACAGGAAAGGTCATTCCATCAGCCCGCCTGATGGCGATGCCGTGGACAAGGTACACACTTGAAGCGGAAGAGAAACTGGAAGGCCTAGGTCAAAAGCTTGGACCACAGCTCCGCCGGCTGCACCCCATAGCTCCGCCGGGAGAGGCGAATGCCGGGACATCTGACGAATCTGACCCGCCCCAAAAGTTGGGCGTCCCCGACTTGGACCAAGTCGCAGCCCCTGTCGATGACAGCACTCCATGAAACAGCTTTCTCCAGTATTGAACCACCAACATGTGCCCGTCGAAGGCATGCGGGTGCACATCCCAGTAAGCGGTGCCGTGCTTGAAGGCATGCTGGATATCCCTGAAAGAGCGCCAGGCATCGTGCTCTTCGTGCACGGAAGCGGAAGTAGCCACCACAGTCCCCGAAACCAGTTTGTCGCCGAAGAGATTCGGAAGAAGGGACTCGGGGCTCTTCTGTTTGACCTGCTCACCCAACAGGAGGAACTGGCGGACGAAGAAACCCTCGAACTGCGGTTCGAAATCGGATTCCTGGCCAAACGGCTCATCGAGGTGACGAACTGGCTGCTGGACCAACCGGAAAGCGCAGGAAAGCAAATCGGATTCTTTGGCTCCAGCACGGGAGCCGCTGCGGCTCTGGTGGCAGCTGCACATTTTGGAACCCGAGTGGGTGCTGTCGTCTCCCGAGGTGGCAGACCCGATCTGGCAGATAATGCGTTGCGTGAAGTCAACGCCCCTACCCTGTTGATTGTCGGCGGCAGCGACTACGAGGTTCTCCAGTTGAACGAAGCGGCACTGCGAGAACTGCGCTGTGAGAAAGCCATGAAAGTGATTCCCGGGGCCACCCACCTTTTTGAAGAATACGGCGCCCTGCCGCAAGTGGCTCACCACGCTGCGGTATGGTTGCGCCACCATCTGAAAAACTGAAGCAACCCTCCAGGAGACTGCATATGCAACCCAAGTGTTTCTTGAATCGCGGCCATGCCGGGCAAGTTCTGGCACAGGCCCTCATGCGCTACGCCTTCCGGAAAGACGTCCTGATCCTCGGGCTCCCGCGCGGAGGCGTACCCGTGGCCTACGAGGTCGCGGAGGCGCTCCACGCACCGCTGGATGTGATGGTAGTGCGCAAGCTGGGTGTCCCGGGATGGGAGGAACTCGCCATGGGAGCAATCGCCAGCGGAGGCATACGTGTCATGAACGAGGATGTGGTGCTGGCGACAGCCGTTTCACCAGAGGCGATTGAACAGGCCATCACCATTCAACAAAAGGAACTCGAGCGCCGCGAAATGCTCTATCGAGGCCATACGCGAGCTCCGCAGATGACAGGAAAGACGGTCATCCTGGTAGATGACGGAATTGCCACCGGGGCGAGCATCTGCGCTGCCATCAAGGCGATTCGCAGCCAGGCACCGGGCCAGCTCATTGTCGCAGTGCCGGTGGCAGCCGCTGAGACTTGAGCCGATCTTCAGCCGACGGTGGACGACTTGGTTGCCCTACTGGTGCCGGACAACTTCACTGCCGTGGGACAGTGGTACCAGGACTTCTCCCAGACCAGCGACGAAGAAGTCACTGAATTGCTGCGGCAAGCTGCAGAAGATTTCACTCCTGCCAACGCCAAATCCGCTACCACCACCTCGCACTGAGGTTCGTTGCGAAATTTGGCTGTGGTTTATTCGTGGCGATCTATGCGACCGATTCAGGCCTACTTCACCACGAGCACTGGACAAGGGGCTGAGCGCACTACGCGTTGCGCGGTGCTGCCCACGTAGGCATGTCCCCACCGAGTGTATTCATGAGGTCCTACGATGACAATGTCACTGCAGGTTTCTTTCGCAGTCCGGACAATCACATCCCAAGGCTCACCAATCTCCACCCGCAGATCCCAGTCCAGGGACTCTGGAAAACGTCTCCGACGGACTTCCACGAGCCTCTCAAGTGCCTCTTGTACACACACCGCTCGTTCTTCAGCGCTCGAAGGACAGTCTGGCATCACTGGACCCGGTTCCAGCGCGTGCACCAAGGTCAGGTGGCTTCCCCTGTTTTTGGCCAGTTCCCAGGCCATGTCCAGGGCATGACGTGCTCCCGCTCGATGGTCATAGCCGACCAGAAGCCTCATGAATCGCAACGGGACGGGTGTTACCAGCAAGGTGCCAGCACTGTCTTTCGGTGGTTTGGCCACCAGAATGGCACAAGGAGCTTCCTGTACAACCCGCTCGGCAACGCTGCCGATCAACACTCGCGCGAGGCCCGTACGCCCGTGGCTGGACATTACGATGAGGTCATAATTCTCTTCTCTCGCCAGGTTGCATATCGCGTGCGCCGCATTGCCCATCACGATGCGAGTGTCCAACTCTGAGCTGCACCCGCATTCCGTCCTCAGCGTTTTCATCAGCTTGCCCGCATGATTCACACGAGCCACAAGAGGATGCAAATGCGACACATCTCCACAATCCAGATCCACAGCAGACTCACCAGGATCCACCGCGTGCATGAGGGTCAGGGACGCCTCAGGATTGCCTTCGAGCATGGTCACTGTGGCACAGACGGCAGCCTTCGATAGCGGAGAAAAGTCCGTAGGTGCCAGGATCCTACTGATGCGTGTAGCAGGAACGACGGTCTGACCCAACGATTGATTCGCCGTGTTCATGACAGCGTAGCCTACCAAATGCGCGACTGCAGTCTCGGCGAGGATTGCGATCCTCTGTGCAGGGATGGATCCCGTGACTACAAAAAGCGCGCCAAAATCAGCATGGCCAAAACCAAACGCAGAGGAGCTTTCGGACGTTTGAAGTTGGAGAATGAGAGCGTGAGGAAGCACGCCATGAATATCCTCTGCGCGACCGACTTTTCTGATTCTGCCAAACGGGCCGCCGACGTAGCGGCCGGCATGGTGGCCAAGTCCGAAACTGGCAGCACGGTACAACTCCTGCACAGCGTTCCAGACTGGCTGGTTTCCGCTGAAATGCCTGGCACGGCACTTCTGGCCGAGCGCTCCGATGGTGACCTCGAACGTGAGGCCCTTCGGCTGCGTCATGCCGGAATCTCCGTTAGAAAGGACCTCCGCTACGGCCCGCCTGCCGAAGAAGTACTTCTGGCTGCAGAAGACCACCCGCCCCATCTCGTGATCATGGGTTCCACAGGCGCAGGTCTGGGCAGCCGCTGGCTTATCGGCAGCGTGGCAGAACGCGTAGCCTCTCTCGTCCCCGTCCCCATCCTGGTGGTGCGAAACTCCGAACCGCTGCTTGGCTGGCTGCGAAAGGAAAGGCCGCTTCGAGTGCTCTGTGCGGTGGACTTTACCGTCTCTGCAGATGCGGCCATGGCCTACATAAAGCAGCTGCTCTCGTGGGGACCCGTGCATGTGGAAGCTGCACACGTGACACCGGAGAAGGGAGACTCCGATACAGGAAGAAAACCATCCGTTCCAGCACAAGGCGGGGAAACTGAGGAAACCACCAGTCTGGAACGAGACATTTGGGAACGCCTTCACGACGCCCTTGGAGACCTCCCCATCGAGGTCTACGTGCGCCCATGTGCCGGCAATTCGGCAGCCACCTTCCTGGAATTGGCCCGCGAGCGCGAGGCCGACCTCCTGGTGGTTGGTTCAGACCAGCGGCATGGAATGCGCCGATTGGCGGCGCCGTCCTTCTCTCATGGAGTGATCGTTCACTCACAAACCAACGTGCTTTGCGTCCCCGTCAAATCATTCCATCCAGACTACACGGTGCCCACCATTCGAAATGTGCTCGTGGCAACCGATTTCTCCCCTGCTGGCAATCATGCCATCCTCTATGCGCAAAGCCTCCTGCCATTTGGCGGTCGAATCAAACTGTTCCACGTTTGCCACGACCCCTCACCAAGCGTAAATCCGATCATTGCTTCAGAAATCTATTTCGAGCACAGCATGGCGGTGACCAAAGAGAAGGACGAGGCGGAGACAACCATAGCCTCCCTGATTCCACGGCAGCTTTCCACATCCGCCATCTTGTTCAGTTCCGAAGTGGTCGTGCATGGAGACGCAGCCGAGGCAATCCGTGAAGCTGCCGGGAAGTTTGGGGCGGACGTGATTTGTATGGGCACTCACGGAAGAAACCGGGCAACCTCAGTACTGCTGGGCTCCACCGTCCAGCGCCTCATTTCAAAATCGACCATACCCATCTTCGTTGCGCACGCTCCTCGTGTATAGTGGGTGCTGTTCCACTGGCGAGTCCGCCTCATGGCTGCATCCACGGGTTGCTCCAGACATTCAGCTAAGTTCGTTACCGAATCGGTGGACAAGGGAACACCCACACCCGTTAAACGTTTGTCGTTCCTTCCGGCAGTTCATCCAAGATTCCATGCCCGACGCCAACACTCAACGACTGCTGGACTTCATGCTTGATGCCCACTCGTATAAACACGGTCCGTCGGACGTTTCGATGGTCGAGACCCACGCCTCGTGGGTGTTTCTCGCTCCTCCCTTCGCCTACAAAGTCAAAAAGCCGGTCAACTATGGATTTCTGGATTTTTCCACCCTGGACCTCCGTCACGCTGACTGTGAACGCGAACTGGTGCTGAACCGACGGCTGGCACCGGAGATCTATCTCCAGGCAGAGGCCATTCATGAGTCTGCTGATGCCTTGCACTTCGGCGGTGGGGGCAGGGTGTTTGAATGGGTGGTGAAGATGAAGCTGATGGATTCCCGCTTTTTCCTGAACAATCTTATTCGTGAGCAAGAAGTGGGCATCCTCGAGATTGACCGGGTCATCGAGTTGCTTCGCTCGTTTTACGCCAAGTCCTCCCCCTTGGATTCCCTGACAGCTCGCTCCGCGGGAGTCCGCACTCGAAAAAGTGTGCACGACAATTTCGAGATACTTCGCCCCTTCCGCAATGCGCCTCTCAGCAGCCATGCACTTGATGCCATCGAATGCTTCACCACGGAGTTTGAAAGGCAGCATGACTCTCTCTTCAAAGCAAGGGTTGAGGGCGGCTGGTTCCGCGATTGCCATGGCGACCTGCGTCTCGAACACGTCTACCTGGCTCCCGAGGGTGTCTCCATCTACGATTGCATCGAGTTCAATGAAGCGTTCCGCCACATTGATGTCGCCTCGGATCTAGCGTTCCTCGCAATGGACCTGGATTTCAACGGCAGAAGCGATCTCTCCGCTCATCTCATCCAGCAATTCATCCAGACGTGGGGTGACGTTCAGATGATGTCCCTTTTGGACTACTACAAATGCTATCGAGCTTGTGTCCGCGCCAAGGTGGCATGCCTGCGTAGTGACTCAGCCACCTTGACCCCACAGAAGAAGAAGGTCTCCCTGGACTTGGCTCAGCAATATCTTGTTCTCTCGCTTCGCTACGCGCTTGCTGGTTCGAAACCACAAGTGTTTGTATTCATGGGCAAGGTCGCTTCCGGAAAGTCTTCTCTCGCAGAGAGACTTGGCCAGGAGACCGGTTGGAAGGTCCTTTCCTCAGACGTCGTCCGCAAGACGCAAGCAGGTGTGCCACTCGACTACCGCGGCACCGCAGCCGAGCGCTCCAGGCTTTATGACCCAGTGGCGACATCATCCACGTATGGTGCCCTCTGCCGGCAGGCGATAGAAACGCTGGAAAGTGGCCGGAATGTCATTCTCGATGCCACCTTCTCCAAGCGCGAACACCGAACCATCCTGAGCGAACAGCTCCGGGAGGCAGGCCATCAACTTGCCTGGATCGAGGTTGTGGCCCCGAAAGAGCTGGCTCTTGAGCGCCTGAGAAAACGTGAAACGAAGGCAGGTGTCGTCTCGGATGCTAGAACGGAGGACTTCGAAGCCCTCACGCAATCCTTCGAGCAGCCAGATGAACTTCCGCCCTCGATCAGAACCACAATAAGTGCAGATGATGCGCCAGATGCAAACTATGGGATGCTGCTAAGGCGGCTCGCCATGCGACACGCATGTGATGGGGTCTTTCTAAAAGGCACATAGCCAGATCGATAGAGGGGAAGATCGCGAGTCTGGTTTGCCGCACTATCTCGCCGCGAATTTGCAGGTTGCTTGTGTTGTGGATGCACAGCTCCTCCAGGGGCTGCGGAAAAGAGCGGGAGAGCCCCCAAAAGCTTTACGACTGTATTCTTGTTGTGATTACTCTGCGGCCCTTTGACTCCCATGACCACGCTTTGGCTGGCGGCGCTGACCAGATCGTTCGGGTCGCCGTTCAGACTGTCGGGAGCCCATCACACGGTGAGCGACTTCCTGGATCCCTCCCCGGTTTCCAGCCGCATTTGTCCTCTCCCCAGTTCTTCCGGTTTTCTTGTCGCCGTGCAGCATCCCATCCTTCTGCGTGGAAGAATTCCCCGGAATGGCGCTCGCGTTGGCCTTGCCCCGGTTTCGTCGCGAACGAGCCGATGATATCCGCTCTCTGTCTGATTCCTGCGAAACTGCATTCAAAACGCGAGCCGGCATTTTTCGAAGTTCCTCCTTCAGCTCTGCTTCCGCCTGCAGCCAGTGTTCCATGTCATGGCCTTCCGGGCGGCCTTCCAGAACATAGATCTCGTAGGCACGCACCGCGATTTGTTTTTTGGTTGGAGAATTACCAAGCGCATTCATGTGTAGCCTCCCAAGGGTTAGAGTGTCAGGATCATTCTGGCAACTCCGTCCCAAAATTCTCGGCAGAACTTGGGCGACACTGGGCTCATTCTGCGTTCGACCGTAGCCGTCAGATATTCTTGACCTCCTCCGAGAGGACCTAGTATCTCTCCCATCAGACCCTCCCGACCATTGCAGCACTATCGGACCCCGTCCGATGCGGCCCTGCATCCTTCGCGGGCAACAGACTCACACACAAAACATTTGTCGTTGAGTGGGCCAGCACTCGTCGTGAAAAGGATGGATGCAGCAACCGTTGAAGTCCGTGCTTGTGATGGGAACCAACCACGACGAGGTCAGCCTTCACATTGTCGGCGATGGTAATGAAGTCGTAGGCAGGATTGCCAATCGCCTGGCGCACGTGCACGGCAATAGGTCCAAAACCTGCCGTTTGGTTGAAAGCTTGTTTCATTCTCGACTGGATAACTCCTATCTCTGCCTCATCTGGCACGAGGAGCGCGGGGTGTACGGTTCGCCAGTCCGTGGCTTCAAGCTGATAGGCCCCTACATGCATAAAATAGGCGCACTCAACTTCGAGAGGGCCCACAAGAAGGAGATCCGCAACTGCTTGGGGGATGGCGGCTTCCGACTCCCCGGCATCAATCGCGCAGAGCACCTTCAAAGGTTTGTTGTTCAACAGCCAGTTCAGCAATGGCTGGGCGTTCCGGACCACCCATGTTGGAACACTCGCGGACTCCGCAACGTGTTCTGCAACGCTACCGATCAACGATCTGGCGAAAGCACCCTTTCCGGTGGCTCCCATCACGATCATGGAGGTATCTTGAGCGGACTCGGTAATGAGGTGGTGACTGACGTTGCCGTGCAACAGCTTCGTTTCAACCATCTGCTCTTTGGAGCACACCCGTCCAACTTCATCGTCCAACAGCTCCCTGGCTTGGTCGTCCAGGGGATGAACCACCGGATAGTCCGGCGGAACCAACCAGTCAGCGAGACAGTAGACCAGGGAGAGACGATGTCTCAATCTCGCGGCCAGGCTGGCGGCCACCTCCGCTGCATCATTCGCTGACTGGGAGAAGTCAGTACCGCAAAGAACTTTCATAACCTATTGCTGGTTGAGAAGGAAATGCGGCCAATTTGGCTGCATACTCGAAAGTCCAGAATACCACTTTGCGTGGTGGCTACTCTGCGTGGCTTGCTCGTAGCGAGGCATATTTTGAAGCGTCTTCAGACGTCGGTCCTGGCCTGCTGAATGCAGGCAAGATAGAAGCGGGATTACTCAAGACGTGCGGAGAACAACATCTGTACGGGGGGTAGACTTCAGACATGCGGCTCGGGCCGTCCCAGCCCGGCACTGTCCTTCCAACCAACCTTTCCTCACTATGGAAACCATGCTTGCCACTGTCTTTCGCGCGCCGCACAAGCTGGCTTTGGTATCCGTACCAAGGCCTGTTGCAGGCGTGGGTGAAGCCGTTATTCGCATCACCGCCACCACCATCTGCGGGACGGATTTGCACATTCTCCGCGGTGAATACCCCGTCGCACCCGGCTTGGTGATTGGGCACGAACCGGTGGGCGTCATTGAAGAACTTGGCCCCGGCGTCCACGGCTATAGCATCGGAGATCGTGTGCTTGTGGGAGCTATCACCCCCTGCGGGCAGTGCCGGGCCTGTCTGTCCGGCCAGTTATCCCAATGCGGTCAAGGCCATGGTACCAAAGCCATCGGCGGCTGGAGGTTCGGGAACACGATCAATGGCGCCCAGGCGGAATACCTTCTGGTGCCGGACGCTCAGGCAAACCTGGCGCCGATCCCCAACTCGCTCTCGGACGAGCAGGTGGTACTCCTTGCCGATATTGCCTCGACAGGATTTGGCGGAGCTGAATCTGCGAACATCAAGCTGGGAGATACCGTGGTGGTATTTGCCCAAGGACCCATCGGCTTGTGCGCGACGGCGGGTGCCCGATTGATGGGAGCCTCTCTCATCATTGGGGTGGACAGCGATGAGCATCGCCTGGAAGTAGCCCGTCACTTGGGAGCAGACGTCACGCTGAATTACCAGCACTGCCACGTGGTGGAAGAGGTGCGACGCCTCACCGGTGGCGGAGCCGATGTGGCAATCGAAGCACTTGGAACTCAGCAGACTTTTGAGAACTGTCTGCGCTGTCTGCGCCCCGGCGGCACACTCTCCAGCTTGGGTGTCTATTCTGGAAAGCTTGCCTTGCCCTACGACGCCTTCGCGGCAGGTCTTGGGGATCACCGAATCGTCACCACGCTGTGTCCGGGTGGGAAGGAACGCATGAGGCGGCTCATGAGCTTGGTGGAAAGCGGCCGCTTTGACCCCGTTCCCCTGATCAGCCATCGCCTTTCCCTGAAAGAGATTCTTGAAGGTTACCGAATCTTTGGCGACAAACAAGGCAGCGTGCTCAAGGTCTTGATCACACCGTAACAACATTATCTGATCACAACGGCTTCTAACAAACTCAGATGACGCCCGACAACTCTTGGCACGCATTGTCTCTCAAAGACGTGTGCTCGATCTTAAGCGTCGACGCGAGCCGGGGCCTGACAGACGCAGAGGTGCAACTCAGGTTGGCGGAGCATGGCCCCAACCTTCTGCCCGAGGCCCGTCAGAGACCCTTGTGGCGTGTCATTGCGAGCCAGTTTGCCAGCCCGCTTATCTATATTCTATTCGTGGCTGCGGTCATCTCGGCAGCCATGGGCCACTGGACGGATGCAGGCGTGATTCTATTGGTGGTATTTATCAATGCTGGTATTGGCACCTTCCAGGAAGGGCGAGCGGAACGTTCGGTCGCCTCTCTCCGTCGGCTGTCTTCGCTGAAAAGCCGGGTGTTCCGCGACGGACACGAGCGCATCATCGAAGCGCGGGATCTGGTCCCGGGTGATGTGCTCGTGCTGGCTGCGGGAGACGCCTTGGGAGCGGATGCCAGACTCATCCACGGAGCCGCACTCGAGATCTCAGAGGCAGCGCTCACCGGCGAATCACTTCCCGTGGCAAAGCAGACGGAGCCGCTCGGTGAAGACACACCTTTAGCCGACCGCACCAATATGGTGTACTCCGCCACCCACGTCACGGCGGGGAGAGCACGTGCGGTCGTGACATCGACCGGACAAGCGACGGAAGTGGGCAAGATTGCCAGTCTGACACTGCAAGCCAAAGATCCAAAGACACCACTCGAGCAGCGGCTGGCACAGTTTGGAAAATGGCTCACGGCCGGCGCTGTGGTCTTGTTCCTGGCCATCTTGATTACCGGCTACCTGCGGGGCCTTCCATTTGGCGATATCTTCATGGTTGCAGTGAGTCAGATGGTCTCCGTGGTTCCGGAGGGACTTCAGGTGGCCATGACCATAGGCCTCGCAGTGGGAATGCAGCGCATGGTAAGGCGCCGCGCGCTCGTGCGCAGGCTGGCAGCGGTGGAAACACTGGGCTCCACCACGATCATCTGCACCGACAAGACCGGCACCCTTACGCGCAATGAGATGACTGTCACCGTGGCAGTGCTTCCCGATGGCCGCCGCGTCCAAATCACCGGATCTGGCTACAATCCCGAGGGCGGACTACTGGCAGGAGACCAGCCCGTGGCAGAAGATGACTCCGCCGTGCGCTCTCTCACTGAAGCCGTGGCTCTCTGCAATGATGCCTCGCTCGTGCCGCCGGATGCGCGTGACTCACGCTGGCGTGCTCTGGGTGATCCCACGGAGGCGGCTCTGCTCGTTTTCGCGGTGAAGCATGGAGTGGACATACACGCCCTCCAACGACGATGGCAGCGCCACGCCGAGATTCCCTTCGATTCGGACTCGAAGCTCATGGTGACCCAGCACCGTTGTGGAAACGCCATCCGAACGGTGATCAAAGGCGCTCCGGAGAAAGTGCTCGCTCTATGTGGAGACAGTGCCGGACAGCAACGTTTCCTGAGCGCCACTGAAGCACTCGCACAGGAAGCATTGCGCGTGCTGGCGGTGGCAGAAGCCACCCATGAAAGCGTGGACCTGCAGCAGGGTTACGATGCCTTGGGAGGCAGAATACAGCTGCTGGGCTTGGTCGGACAGATGGACCCACCCCGCGAAGAAGTGAAGGCGGCAGTAGAGAAGTGCCTCGCGGCTGGCATCCGGCCCGTGATGGTTACGGGTGACCACCAAATCACCGGACTGGCGATCGCACGCATGCTAGGCATCGCCCGGGAAGGTGACATGGCGGTGGACGGAGCCAAGCTGGACATGATGCCGGAGCAGGACTTGCGGGCCTCGCTTGACCGCATCAGTGTTTTCGCAAGGGTTCATCCCGCGCAGAAGCTCCGGATCGTGGAGGCGCTCCAAGCGCAGGGACAGGTGGTGGCAATGACTGGCGATGGCGTGAATGATGCTCCAGCCCTTGCCACGGCCGATGTGGGTGTGGCCATGGGAATGACGGGGACGGAGGTTGCCAAAAGTGCAGCAAAGATGGTGATCACTGATGACAACTTCGCGAGCATCGTCCACGCCGTGGAAGAGGGCCGCCTTGTCCGCCGGAATCTGGGAAAGGTGGTGCTGTTTCTCTTCGCCACTTCGCTGGATGAAGTGCTTGTGCTCATGCTTGCGTTGCTGCTGGGGTATCCCCTGCCCCTCGCCGCAGTTCAGATCCTGTGGATCAACATCGTGACGGAAGGCACCGTCACCGTAAACCTGATCATGGAGGGCCTTGAGGGAGACGAGATGAAATGCCGGCCTCCAAAAAGAAATGAGGCCCTGATTGGTCGCGAATCGCTGAATAGATTGCTCGTGATGGTAGGCACCTCCGTGGCAGTCGTGTTTGGATTCTTTCACTGGAGGCTCTCCACCGGCGTCTCCCACCCGCTGGTGCAGACTGAGACATTCACACTCATGGCCGTATGCCAGTGGTTCAATGTATTGAACTGCCGCAGTGCCACAAAATCGGCCCTAACCTTCGATGTCTTTCGCAACTGGTGGCTCGTGGGAGGCCTCCTCCTGGGCAATCTCCTGCACTTCCTCGTCGTCTACACGGAACCGATGAACCGGTTGTTCCGTACAGTGCCCATCCCGCTGGCTGACTTCTTCCTCATCGGCGCTCTCGGAAGCCTGGTGCTCTGGGCAGAGGAGATTAGGAAGCGCCTTCTTTCCATGAGGCTTCCCCATTCGGCAAGCGCCTGAGGGCAACTGCTATTGAGACCGGTTAGCATTGCAAAAAAATCATTCAACGCTTTCACGGTCACGTAGTCACATCTTCCACTCCTGTTCCGCGAGTTAGAGTGACAGTACTCAAATCTATCCTTTGTGTGTGGGCGAGCCTGCAGCTGGTGCTGCCAGGCTGTCTCTGCCAATTGTTGGAGCCACTGGGGATTCACGTTCCTCATCACCACCATCACGGAACAGCTATCCGAACGGAGAATCCAGGCCCATCTCGCCTGACTGCTCCTCCAGTGGAGGGAAATCAGCCGGAAATTCCGTGTCACTGCGATGAGCGCCCGGACCGCACGGCAGACGACTCGCTCGCCAGTTCGGTCTCCGAAACTCTTACAGAGGAAAACAGCGAGTGGGAGATGCTTCCTGCGTGGAATCACCCAGCGCGTCTTTCGGCTGCTCGATCGACGAAGCTGTCGGCAAGAGGCCCTCCTCATGACGGGATGGGCTCCCCTGAAGACGCGCGGATCGCGCGCTGCGTGCATCTACTTTGAACAAGCCACCGATCACGCATGATGCTCCAACGAGCAGCATGCTGCTGATCCATGCTCTCCCCTGGCCGTGACGGGTTCCGGCCATGGCCCCTTCGTGCCGGTACGTCATGAGGACGACCGCCCCATCTTGTTCAACTGCATTTCAACTTCAATCATCAACATGAGAACTTCTTTTGCCCTGATAGCCACACTTGCCTCCATCCTTGGACTGCAGCATCACGTTTTCGCAGAGACAACCACCCAGTGGAAAGGTACGGCCGCACTCACCTTTGCAGGTACCTCCACGCTTCACGACTGGTCCGGAACCGTCAAAGCCCAGCCATTCCTCACCACTGTCGGCATGACCGACAGCACCAAGCCATCCTCCATCAAAGCCAAGGTGGAGGTGAAGGTCGTGGAGATGGACACCAAGGAGCCAAAGCGAGATGAGAACCTGCGCAAGGCCATGCGCATGGCAGACTTCCCGCTGGTGACGGGTGAGATCGACACGGAATTCCCCAAGCTCATGCCCGGCATTGGCACGGCACCTCAAGTTCTACCGATCCAGCTCACACTTCTGGGTAAGAGCCATTCAGTCATGGGAGTGATCACCAACTGGAAACAGAATGGCGACAAGGCGTCGTTCGATCTGGATTTCGAGGTCTCACTGAAGGCCTCCGGCATACGAGTGCCTTCAGTGATGCTGGTTATTCGTGTCGGAGACGTAGTGAAGGTCCACGCCGAGATCACGCTACAAAACACCAACGCCTGAACCCCTATGAGCGCATACATTCACCACATCTCGACCCTGGCGGCGCCCTTCTCCTACCAGCAAGACACCGTGCGCGAGCGGATGATGGGATGGACATCAGACGAACGGCATCGCCGCCTGCTGAGCGCGCTGTACAAGCGCTCCGGCATTGAGACGCGGCACAGCGTTTTGGAGAGTTTTTTCGAAACAGGCGGTCACGGTTTGTTTCAACCTAACGGCGACAACCGTCCGGGCAATCCAGGCACGGCAGAACGCAATGCGAGATACGCCAGCGCATCCCGCGAAATGTCCGAGCAGGTTGCAAGGAGGGCTCTCCAAGATAGTGGATTCACTGCACGCGAAGTCACCCATGTCATCTACGTCACCTGCACTGGCTTCGTAAATCCCGGGCCAGAGCTGCACCTCGTGGAGGCGCTGGGCATGGATCCTGGAGTGGAGCGCTATACCCTCGGTTTCATGGGCTGCTATGCTGCATTTCCAGCATTGCGCATGGCCTCGCAGTTCTGCAAGGCGCGTGAAGATGCCGTGGTTCTCGTGGTGTGCCTGGAGCTTTGCACCCTCCACTTGCAGTTGGAGGACAAGCCGGACGTGATGCTGGCGAATTCTCTCTTCGCCGATGGCGCTGCCGCAGCTGTGGTGAGTGCGCGTACCCCGGCTGTGGATCGCCCAGCATATCGCCTGGACGGATTCATCTCAGAGCTCGTTCCGTCCGGAGCGAGTCATATGGCGTGGGACATCGGCAATCATGGCTTCGAAATCAAGCTGAGCAGCTACGTGCCTGAGATTCTGGGAGGCGAGATGGAGACTCTCATGGCACGGGTGCTGGACAAACAAGGTTGTTCTCCTGAGGATATCACGGAGTGGGCTGTCCATCCCGGCGGACGCGCTATTTTGGACAAGGTCCAACAAGGTCTGCGATTGCCGGAGACTGCACTCGCAAGTTCCCGTCGCGTGCTGCGGACTCATGGGAACATGAGCAGCGCGACGGTACTTTTCGTCTTGAGGGATCTGCTGGACACGACAGCACCGAAGGAGGGCGCCACCTGCGCTATGGCCTTCGGTCCAGGGCTCACGGTGGAGGTGGCACTGCTGAAGCGCGTGGGTTGCAAGCCACGGCTTCGGGGCATGGAGATCACTGCATTGCAAACCCTTCACGAAACCGCGTCAAATGGCTGAAGACCAAACACCCCCGTCCACGACGGTACACAGGCTGCAGCCCGCGACATGGCCTGAGGCTCCCCCCTACACCAGACTGCAGCGGTGGACAGCCCTTGGCTACGGAGTGCTGTGTCATGGCATGTTCGTCATCTCGGTGGCAGCCATGTTCCTGGCGCTTCACGCAGGACTGACCTCCGGATGGAGCCCGCTCTCCGGCTGGAAAGGCACCGTAGGCAATGTCCTGCTACTCGTGCAATTTGCCGCCGGCCACAGCATACTGCTCGCGGATCGCGGACGAAAATGGATGATGCGCCTGGCGCCCTTCCGCCTGGGGCGGCCGCTTTCCACCACCTTGTTTGCGACCATATCGTCATTCCAGCTTCTGCTGGTGTTCGTATTCTGGTCGCCTTCGAGAACGCTCTGGACGGTTCCAGAGGGATGGCCTCTTCATGCAATGGACGGACTCTATGTCCTGTCATGGATCTTGCTCGCGAAATCGATGTACGACGCCGGCATGGATGTCCAGATCGGGCTTCTCGGATGGCGCAGCATCTGGAGAAATGAGCCGCCAGTGTATAAACCCTTCGCCCGAACTGGAACCTTCCGCATCGTTCGCCAGCCCATCTACCTCGCCTTCACCCTGATCCTGTGGACAGCTCCCATATGGACACCGGATCATCTCATGGCTGCCCTGCTCTGGACGGGGTACTGCATCGCTGCGCCAGTGTTGAAAGAGAAGCGATATGTCCGCTATTATGGTGACGCCTTCCTTCGGTATAAGGAAAGAGTGCCCTACTGGAACCCTTTCTCACATTCCAAAGATCGCGTCCCCAGTGGGACAAAGCATGGCACGGACTACGATGTCGTCATCATTGGTGCCGGGCCGGTGGGATTGCTGCTGGCCAATCTCCTGGCGGATCGCGGCCTGCGCGTACATGCCATAGAGCAGAGCGAGGAGTCTTCCATGCCGTCGCAGGCGATCGGCATCACTCCGCCGTCGCTGGAGATCCTTTCCCGGCTTGGACTGGCAGCGTCTGTCATTGAGTACGGTTTGCCCATACGGAAGGTAATGGTTCATGGAGAGCTTGGACCAGCTGGCATCTGTGACCTCTCCAATCTGCCTGGGGATCACAGGTTCGTGCTGAGCGCACCACAGTATGCCGTCATGGAATTGCTGCGCAGAAACCTCAAGCACTACCCAAATGCCTCCCTCCAGAAGGGAACACACGCAAAAATCCTCCTTCAGGATGGCGGCGGTGTAGAGGTGGACATTGCTCATGCCGGTATGATCCATCCACAGACGGTGCGAGCACTTCATGTGGTGGCATGCGATGGCAGCCATGGGAAAACTCGCGACCATCTGCGCATCCGTTCCCATGGTGGAATGTATGGCTGCCACTTCGCCATGGCAGACTTTCTGGACCGAAGCCGCCTCGGCACAGAGGCACATCTTTTTTTCACTGCGGAAGGTGCTGTGGAGTCATTTCCGCTGCCCGGAGGCCATCGGCGCTGGGTAGTGCAGATCCCGGACCGACACAGTTGTTCAGAAATCGGGGCAGCCACCATTGCGGACATCGTCTTTCACCGCACAGGGCTCTCTCTCATGGCTGACAAAGACGAGGCGCCACAAGTGAGTGTCTTCAGTCCGCGCTGGATGCGATGCGAAACCTTTGTGGACGGACGCATTTTCCTCTGCGGTGATGTAGCGCATGTCATGAGTCCCATAGGTGGACAAGGCATGAACACCGGCTTCGCGGATGCAGAGTTTCTGGGCGTTGCACTCCCAGCCATGCAACGAAACCCTCATACAGCGGCGACCTGGTCGGCTGCTTACGACCAGGTTCGTTCACGCGCGGCCCGTGTCGCCACCCACCGGGCAGCTTGGGGCATGCGACTGGGAACACTGCGTGGCCGATCTAGCGCCATTCTCCGTGAAGCGTTTATGCGTTGGGTCTTGTTCTCGCCTCTATTGGCGAGTCATCTCGCGAACTGGTTCTCCATGAACAGCATTCCGGGAGCGACGTTGAGCCGCGTACCGAAAAACAAGCTTCCCTCCGCATACAGCCGACGGTCTTGAAGGTACAAGACCGCCTCAAGCTGCCTGACCCGTAGAGGAATCCCCTACGCCACGAATACGTCGGCTACGAATTCACGAAAACATCAAGGAGTCCTAGCATGGAGTCGTCAGCAAACACCGCGTCCTATGAACTCCTCAGAGCAATTCGCTCCCGCCACTTATGAACGTCTTCTGAACGGAGAACTGTTTCAGAACTATCGGGAAGCCTTCCAAACAACGACCGGACTCCGCCTGAGCCTGGATACCGCAGAAACCATCCGGCCGGAATCGGCGATCCCAACCGTCACCCGCCTGCGCCTGCCGGTGCGTGTCTCTGAAAAGGTCGTGGCTTGGGTCACCATGCAACCTGTGGTCGTCCAGAGCGACAAGTACAGCAACTTCGAAGACGTAGCCCGTGCCATGCTAGAGAAGGATGCCAGTGCCGCTGAGATCAAGTCCGCACGGGAAACGTACAGCAAGATGTCCGCAGTGACACGCGCGCGTCTCAAGGCCGTCCAAACCCTGCTGCAGGTTCTGGCCGTTCAACTGAGTGAAGTTGCTGAGCAACTGTTTTTGGAAGCGACAGAGAGCGAACCTGCCCCAGTCCGCAAAGCCCGCGAGTTCGTCATGAAGCATCTCTCTGAAGCCATGTTCCTTGAAGACGTGGCACGATATGCCGGCGTAAGCGCCTTCCACTTCTGCAAGGTCTTCAAGAAGCACACCGGCCATACGTTCACCAGCTATGTGAACCACGTCCGCGTCGAGCATGCGAAGAAGCTCCTTATGAAGCCCCGCTACTGTGTGACCGAAGTTGCCTTTGATGCCGGCTTTCAGTCCCTCTCCCAGTTCAACCGCAGTTTCCGCCGTGTGACCTCCAAATCACCAACGGAATATCGCAGTGAGCTCCGCTCGAAGGGGGCGGTTGTAGCACACGCCGCCTGATCTTGTGCAACGCCACCAAGAGGTAGCAACCTCCCATGCGGTGGCATACCCCTCACTTCACCCACATTCGGCACGCCATGACCAAGCCCCGTTCTCTCACAGGCATCGCAGTCCTCGCGATGCTCGGACTGGCACCATCCTGTGTCTCTACCTGGATGCAGAATGCTGCCGAATCCGAAACGGCCCCAGGGGACTACAGCGCGCTCGAGAATGCGCAATTCCCCGGTTCATCGGAAAGGGTGAGTTTCAGCCGGCATGTGAAGCCGATCCTGAAATTGAAGTGCCTGCCGTGTCATACCAGCGAAGTCATCGCTACCGCCTACCGGCTCGATACCAAGAAGGCTGCCTTCGCTTCCGGCCCAGCAGGCTCGCGCATTGTACCGGGAGATCCCAAGAAGAGTCTCCTGCTGAACGTTGCGGGGGTGCACCGGAACATCGCCGTGATGCCGCCAGTCGGGAACCGGCTGACTGAGGCAGAATCCCGCCTGCTCACACGCTGGATCAAGGAAGGCGCGTCCTGGCCTGAGGGAACTGCGGGACACCTTCAAGCTCCGTGAGCAACGGCTGATACCTTTCCATACCGAGCTTCCTCAAATTCGAACCTCAACCGCCCAAAGTCATGAAAATTGTATGTGGCACAGACTTCTCCGAAGCAGCGAAGGACGCCGCGGAAGTCGCAGCGGCCATGGCCGCAAAACTCGAGGTGCCCCTTCATCTCATCCACTGTGTATCAGACTGGCTCGTACCAGCAGACATGCCCACGGATGAGTTCCTGGAGCCCGACGCGCGCCGCTCACTCACTGCTGAATCACTCAGACTCTCGAAGCCAGGCCTGAAAATTTCTACAGAACTGCTTCACGGCAATGCCGCGCATCACCTCCTTGCAGCCTCTGCGTCAGAGACCGTGTGCCTGGTAGTGGGCTCCACCGGAAAGGGGACCATGCAGAGGCTCCTGCTCGGGAGTGTATCAGAGCACATTTCTCAAAAGTGCATGGCACCAGTGCTGGTCGTAAAAGAGAAAGAGTCTCTTCTCGACTGGCTCGACGGTGAAGTGCCACTCCGTACGCTGTGTGCGGCGGAGTTCACCGAGAGCGGCGATGACGCCGTTCAAGCGATGAAGCTTCTGACGGGCCTGGGCGAGCTGTCCTTTGAAGTGGCACACATCATCGCCACAGACATGCTGCTGATCCAGGCCGCTGGCTTCATCAGCCAACCGATAACAGACGACGCAGAAGCACCGGAGAAAATTGTATCCCTGCAAAGAGACCTTGCGGACCAAAGTAGAGACGCTCTGGGCATCGTTCCAGACGCCGTTTACATCCGGCAATCCTTGGGAAATCCGGCCTATGAATTTCTCAGCCTCGCCCACGAACGGAATACCGAACTGATTGTGCTCGGCTCGCACCATCGCCAGGGACTGAGCCGCCTTGCCCATCCCTCGTTTTCTCGAAGAATCCTGGGCCATTCGACCGCCAACGTCCTTTGCGTTCCTATCTGCGTGGCAGCGAACCAACGAGAACACCGTGGTCACCTTGCTACAGTATTCTCTGATATCGATTAGGCATGCACCATTGAAAGACCAATCTGAGCGAGGGGTAGTACTGGACCTGTTGCCCCTATGGCCACCGACCCCGATGTCGCCGAACGAGCGTTGATCCAGCGAGTAATTGCTCGTCTGGTGACGGACATTGCGAATCCTCCCGACCTCGCGGAGTTGGCCAAGGAAGCATCACTGCCCCCCTACCAGTTGAGCAGCATATTCGGTCGCATCTTGGGCAAATCCATTCCGTCCGTTCTCAGAGCAAAACGAATGGAGATCGCTGCGACACTGCTGCTGGAGACGGATTTGCAGGTGGGAGCGTTCGCTGCAAAGGTGGGCTACAACAACTTGAGAGCATTCCACCAAGCATTCACCCTCGAAATTGGCCTTGGGCCCTTAACGTACCGTCAAGGCAACCCTCGAAGAGCCTGAACTATAAGCTGTCACGCAAGAGGCTGTGTTTCCCTCGATGAGTAAAAGCATGGCAGAACTTCATTTGGCGCTAGCGAGCAGAAACGTTTTTCGCCAGCATCCAGATGGCTACGAGCCACATCCCGAGGGCGAACACTCGTTGCAGACCTTGTCCCGAGAGGCGTGCGCGCATGGCATTGCCGAGCAGCATGCCGGCAATGCCTCCTGTGACAAACACCAGGCTGAGGGGCATGGGAAATAGCTGTCCATGCGCCACGTGAGCAGCCACACCCGAGAGCGAAATCAGGAAAATGACCAGCAGCGATGTCGCTACCGCGCTGTGAATGCTCATTCCGGTGACCATCAACAACGTCGGCACGATGATGAAGCCGCCTCCTACACCAAACAACCCGGAAAGCAGCCCCGCTACAGCTCCACCGCCGCCCAAACGGAGATAACACTCCACACCAAACCTGCCCGGCCCCCGTGCAATGCAACGACTGTTTTCCGGCTGTTCGTCATCCGCGCGTCCGCGCCACATGCGCCAGCCCACATATCCCATGAGCACGGCAAACGTGCTGAGCAACAGAGCCGGGGCGATATGGCGACCCAAGGTCGTGCCCAATTGGGCGGTGATCATGCCGCCCATGGCGAAGAGCAGACCCGCCCTGGCCTCCACCTCCCCATGTAGAAACCTCAGTAGAGCGCCGAATCCCGCAGTAACCCCAACAGTGGCCAGGCTCAGCCCCATCGCGGTGCCCACTGGAACAGAAAGACCATAGAGCAACAATGGAACTGCAAAGATTGAGCCTCCTCCTCCGGTCAGGCCCAGCGATGCTCCGACGAGAAAGCCGAAGGTCACACCGAGTAGGTCCGAAAATTCCATGATGCACACATGTGGGAGTGATGGGATAGGACAACGCCACTCTCAGGCTAGAAGCGCGATAGGTACGTTTTTGAACGAGTCGTCAACGAAGTACACCCGACGGCCCTCCCTCTGCAGCCAGGCTACGGCTGCCGCAGCCCGATTGCCACTCTGGCAATGTACGACGAGCGGTGCTTCCTTTGCCAATTCAGTCGAGCGTGCTCGCAAGCGCGTGTGGGCAATATTCACCGCACCGCGTAGGTGCCCGGCTGCAAACTCTCCAGCGCGGCGCACGTCGAGAATGCGCATGGTCGGCTCTCCCTGGATGAGTTCGTGCAGTTCACTGAAGGTCACCGTGGGGACATCCCTGAGTGTACCCCAGCCAGCCTTTGCCAGTTCATTCGCTGAGAGCCAGCCAGCGATGTGATCAAAACCAATTCGGCGCAGTTGCGTCGTCAGGCCAGACACTTGATCTTCAGAATCCACTACCAGTACTACTGTCTCTTCAGGCATGAGATAGGATCCCGCCAACCCGGAGAAGTCTCCCTTTGCAGGAGCATAGAGGCTGCCTTGAAGGTGGCCGGAGATGAAGGCCTTCCGATCAGACCGTGCGTCGAGCACCACGAAGCCCGGTTCCGTCAATCGCTCGCTGACTTCGGTGAGGGCCACCCTTGGCGGAGCAGGCGCCTCACCGAGTATTGCAGGTCCCAACTTGTTCACCCGTTTCATGTTGGCGAAGTAGAGCGGAGGCTCGGGCTGTCCTTCGAGAATGAACTTCACAAAAGACTCCTCCGTGCCGTTCAAGGCAAGCTTGAGCGCATGATTGAATTTCTTCTCGTAACCCAGAGTCGAGACCGGGACTGCGCCGAGCGATTTGCCACAGGCACTACCCGCTCCATGAGCAGGGAGAATTTGCAGGTGCTCAGGCATGTCACGAAGCTTCTTCAAACTCTGGTAGAGCTGTGAAGCGCCCGCCTCCTGGGTACCAGCGATCCCCGCAGCCTGCTCAAGCAGGTCCGGCCTCCCGACGTCACCGACAAACAGAAAGTCGCCGGACACAAGCGCAATCGGTTCATCTGCCCCGCCTCCTTCATCCGTGACAAGGTAGCAGAGATGCTCAGGGGTATGCCCCGGCGTGTGCACGGCCTGCAGCTTGATGTTGCCGATATGGAATTCGTCGCCATCGCGCAGCAGGTGGGTATTTGGCAGGTCCCTGGCCCACTCAGACTGCCAATCTGGTCCTCCCTCAGCAGAGAGAAAAACCGCCATTTTGCCATCAGCAGCGAATTCGCGTGCGCCGCTAACGAAGTCGGCATGAATGTGGGTCTCGGCGACTGCAGAGAGTCTCAACCCCTCCGCCTCTGCAATGGCGTGATATTGAGCAACATCGCGCAAGGGGTCGATGACTATGGCCTCGCCCGTCTTCTGACAGCCGATGACATAGGCGTACTGAGCCAGGTGTGGATCGTAAACTTGTCGCAGATACATGGTTTTGAAGGTGAATGGTTTGCGTTTCAGCGAGCGGTTGGTGCAGGGCAGGTGGGCATTTGAGGAGAGCTCTTTGCTTGATTCCACGGCATCCTGGCGAGGAGCATGCCCATGCCGCACCAGTCAGTCATGCCGGCGAAAATCAGACCCGCTCCGACGAAGCCCGAGAGCCACACAAGGGCAGGATGCACCCACCAGGACAGCAGGACTCCCATCAGGACCAGCAGGCCTGCAGCGATGCGCACCTGCCGCTCAAGGGAAATCACTTTGCCTGCCCCACGATTCACTGGAAGACCCGCCTCCGCCCATCCGACGGTACCGCCATCGACGACGTGGCATGCGGAGAAGCCTGCACGCTCCAGCTTTTCAGCTGCTTGTTTGGCACGGCTGCCAGAGCGGCAGAACACATACAGAGGTGTGTCTTTAGTAAATCCTGCTGTGATTGCCATCTTCTCAGCGTCCAGTTTATCCAACGGGATGAGGTGTACGCCCGGCACGTGCACCTCCGCATGCTCAGCGAGAGTGCGTACATCCAGCAGAGGAACAGGTTCTCCACGTTGCTGGCGTTCGTGAAGCTGTTTGGGAGATATGGTTTTCATAGATTTGGAGACAGAGCATCAGTCAGCTCTTTCACAAACTTATATCGCTATATAGCGATATGCCAGTACGCAATTGCCTTTTCTGCAGCATGCTTTGGTCATCATCCGTTCTTGTTCATCCTCCGTTCCGGTCTCAGCAGCCTCCGAAACAGGCGGCGGTATGAGTGCACTCGGGTCCCCCCCCGCTCTCCATCACTCATCAATGCTTGAGCCTCATTGGCCCAGTCGAAGATTCCCCCTGCCAGGTTGTATACCTCCAGCGCTCCCATTTTACCCAGTCGACGTGCCATCTCTGCACCCCGGTATCCGGCCGCGCAATAGCACACCATTGCCCGCCCTCTAGCCTGTTCCAGGCGCTGGCGCAATTCTTCACCTGATATCCCCAGTGGCACGTGGATTGCCTGCGGTAGATGGCTCGTTTCATATTCCTCGCGGGTACGCACATCCCAGAGCACAGGCGGTTCTCGGCGCTCATCCCTAAGCCACTCCGCCAGAGCCGTTGAAGAAATCTGACGGACAACCGGAAAACGCCAGCCGATCACTGACCGTGCCCAGCGCATTCCCCTGCGATGATCTGCCAGCCACCATAGCACTACCAACCCACAAGCAGCCAAACCCGTCGTCACCACCACCCGTGTCATGGTCTCGGACAAGACGTGGCCAAGCTTTGAAATGTTCGAATCGTGCGCGCGCATGGCCACCAGAAACTATCGCTTGCACTCCATCGCTACATGACGATACTCCACACAGAAACTTATGGCGAAGCAAAATCGCGCAGCCCTAGAGAAAATTGCCGCCAGCTTCCGAGCGCTGTCGGAACCCACCCGTCTTGCCATTCTCCAGGAACTCAAGCGCGGCCCCATGACCGTCAACGAGATCGTGGAGGCTCTTGGCCTCTCCCAAGCAAATGTGTCCAAGCAGCTGAGCGTCCTGCGCGAGGCGGGGTTCCTCAAGCGCGAACAGCAGGGCACCAGCGCCCGGTATTCCATTGGAGATCCCATGGTCATGAAACTCTGTAACCTAGTATGCGACGGCCTGAACAAGCGCGCCCTCGCTGCGGTGGAGATGTACACCATCTGAGTCTCCCATTCGCCAGAACCGAAGGAACCTGGAGATGCGTCAGGCTCGATGAATCACTGACGTTTGCATTTTCCGCGGATAGACCGGCCTTCAACGCCCATTCGGGCTCGCCGGTCTCGCCTCTATGGCTCCGTCTTTGCCACTGGGCCATTTGGCGCCTTCCTCGATCCACCGGCGGATAAATTTAATTTCGTCCTTTGGCAGACGGTGTGCAGTAGCCGGCATCGCCTTTCTTTCGCTCGGAGGAAGGGTGAGAGTCAGGTAAAGGGGACTTTTCTCCGGGTCATTCGGAACGATCACGGGCCCATTCTTTCGCTTTTTCATGGCCAGCTCTCGATTCTGCAGATTCAGTTCGCCAAGGAGCGTTTGAGAGTTGTGACACATGATGCATCGATCCGCGAAGATCGGCTTGATCTGCCTGGCAAAGTCAACAGGAGGCTCGGCGGCGGATAGAGTACCGAACAAGAGAAGCAAGGTGGCAGTAATTGCTTTCATAGGAATCACCTCTTTTGGGGTTCAACTCAAAGTACTATTCTTTAACATCATGGCGCAACACACGGTGAAATGGCTGTGCATCAATTGTCATAGCCCAAGCTGTCTTTGCTTTTTAGAAAACGGCAACCCACGAGAGGTTCAGACGGATGAACACCCTTTCACCCTTTACCTCAACATCACGCACTAGAACATGGCCAAATGGTTTGGGGGAGACGCCGATTTGGCCACGTTGCTCACCCAGGGCCGTGTCACTAGTTGCAGCACTTCGTCTTCTTTGACTTGAAGACCGCGATGTTTGTGACGTCACCGACGTTCCTGGTGGGCACTGCCGCACCACCTTTTCCGCTGGGGTTGGCAATGTAATGAGAAGGCCCGGTGACCGCCGTAGAGATCTTGGGTGCAGGGTTGTCCGGCACGACCGCGATGAGTTGCCCCTTGCTGTTGTAGACGGGTTTTGTGTCCCCCGCTTCCGCTATCAGCGGAAGTCCCATGGACAGGAGACACGCGGCCAGGATATAAAATGTTGGTTTCATGTTCGTTCTGGTTTGGAGTTCAGGCCTAAGACGGCCACTATTATTCTTAACTATGTGGGCGAGGTGATCGCTTCGTATTTTGGCAACTACCCTCCGAATCTTGATTTGCGCATTACGCCGTTCCCCTACTTGATGAAGGAGGGATCTGCCATCGCCCCGTCAACAGCCAGGAGGCCATCCCTGCCTCCTCGGTTGGCCCTCTGAAATCCCGGGCAAAAAATGCACAGTAATTCGGTAGGGATGCGGAGCGGCCAAATGCGGTCTCTGCCATCATTTCTCAAACCATAGGCCTCGTGACCTTTTCGCGGCTTAGAACGTGGACCCACAATTTGAACCGCTCCGATGGAGCACCTCCAGCCATCACAAGCAGCGGCCAAGCCAAACAACAAACACTAAACGACACCACACCATGAATACGAGATCACTTATTTCCCTGCTGCTCTCCCTGGCTGCGGCCTTCGGCCTCGCATCCTGTCAGACCACCACCGGCAGCAATGAACCCACGGAAGCCGTCACCTGCTCCAAGTGTCAGATGGTGGCTTACAAAAAAGTCGGCTTCGGCATCAACAAGCAGATCGAGGTGCTGAGTGGCAAGACCATGACATGCCCGGAATGCAAGTCGATCGCGCAGAACTTCTTCAGCAAGTCCGCCTCACTCAAGCACACCTGCTCGGCATGCGGCGGCGAACTGGCCCACTGCGTGGCGCATTGAAGTCCGAAGCGCTGCTTTGCAGTCCCGCAGCCGTGCCCCGGGCAAGACGACGGTGCCCATTGTGGTCGCCGTCGTCATTACCTTTCACAGGTGAGCGTCCGAATTCTTGCAGAGACGCACGCACGTAAATGATCTTACCGAGCACTCCTCGGGGGCACTTCGACGGTTTCTCGCGAACCCCATGGAGGTCCTCGTGCAACTGTAGCCATCTCCGTGTCATATATCTCTGAAGCCCCCATCTATCGGTGATGGCTTTACTTCCACTATGTCCAGACCCCGCTACTACGTACCCTGTATCTCGCGGAACCTGGTCTGTGCTCTCTACCATGAAGCGCGTCATCGCCGCAAACCGATGACGCGCCTTGTGGATGAACTGCTCACCACGGCCCTCCGGGGCACAGCGGGATGGCAGTTGGCCCAGGCACAAGCACAGACCTCATCCGTGATTCCAGAGCATCCAGACGACGCTGATATCGCTTCCGTGCGGTAGTCAGTCCCCCACCTTTCATCCCTAGCCTCCGAACCCGGCCCTAAGCCGGGTTTTGTCGTTTCTGGGCGGAGGGTTCATCCCCACTAACCCAATCGAAAGGAAACCAACCTCATGGCAGTTAAACTGTCCGCCAACTACAGCAAAAAACTCGGCCTGCCCGGCTTCAGCTCTCACAGCTTCAGCGCCTCTGTTGAAGTGGAACTCACCGACCTCTCCCAAGTGGAGGCCCAGTGCCAGAAGCTCTACCAGCTTCTTCAGCAATCCGTCGACCATGAGATCCAGCAGGTCGGCTTTGTTCCCGGGGAGTTCTATGGCATCAACGCCGTGGACCAGTCCGGGAACAACGGCCACCGAACCCAGCATGCCAATTGTCATACAAACGGCCACGCCCAGAATGGGAGCGGTCGTGGATACAATGTCAACGGTCACTCCCGGGCCAGTAACGGCAATGGTGGTGGCGAACGCTGGAACTGCACTGACGGCCAGCGCGGGTTCATCCTTCGTCTGGTCAACGAGCATAATCTCGACAAGCAGGAGGTCGAAGATCTGGCCCGCCAGTTCTTCGGCACCGGTGTTCGGGAGCTCAACAAGATGCAGGCCTCCCAGCTCCTCGACGAACTCCTCGCAAAGGTGGGTCAGCCCCGGCAGACCCGCCATCGCAGGCAGCCGTCGTCATCCCAACCCCAACCTGCTGTCGCATCATGAGCGCCCGCACCACCAATGCCGCTACGACTGCTTCCACACCGGGGGCAGGCGCACGGAGCGAGAAGGAAATCATTGCCGAGCTCTTGCAGACAGTGTCGGCTTCGCGGCTGACCCTGTTCCTGCAGTGCCGACTCAAGTTCTTCTTTCGTTACGTGCTGTCTATCCCCAAGCCCAAGGCACCAGCCCTGCATGTCGGCAACGCCGTGCATGCCGCGCTCAAAGCTCGTAACCGAGCCCGCTGGCTCCAGCAGCCCCTCTCGCTTAAAGCGCTTCACGACTCATACTCTGCGGCGTGGACGGATGAGAGCGAGGGCAAGGTGGACTGGGCAGGTGCCGAAGCTGAGGAGAAGGCCATCGGCTGGCGCCTGTTCGAAACATACCTCCGGGAGCATCCACTCCCGGAGGATCTCAAGCCGGATGCGATCGAAGTGTCCATCGAGGCAGACCTGCGCGAGCACGGTCTGCCTCGTCTGGTGGGCATCCTCGATCTCGTCCTGCAAAGCCGCATCATCGACTACAAGACCTCGTCCACTACCCCCAACCCGGAAAGGGTGGCTCACACCCACGAAGTGCAGACCAGTGGCTACGCCGTGTTGTACCGGCACAACACCGGGCAGCGCGAACTGGGGCTGGAACTGCATCACCTGGTCAAACTCAAGAACCCCAAGGTGGTGGTCACCCTCATGCCACCCATGAGTGACGAACAACAAACCCGGTTGTTCCATCTCATGGACGCCTACCAGACCGGCCTGCAGCGTGGTGACTTCGTTCCCTCACCGGGGATGCAGTGCGCCTGCTGTGAGTTCTTCAACGAGTGCCGGCGCTGGAAGTAGCGAACGACCATCCACCTCAACCAACAAGCGACCCGCACGCCTTTCCGGTGTGCGGGTCGCTCTGTTTTCACCCCGAAACCCAAACTCCAACCCCCAACAGAAAGGACTCCACTCATGGAAAGCATCTCCCTCTACTACCGCGAAGGCGCTTCTGACAAAGTGTACGAAGCCTCCATTGTGCCCAAGGGCGACGGATACGTTGTCACCTTCGCCTACGGCCGTCGCGGCTCGACCCTCAATGCGGGCACCAAGACGCCGACACCCCTCGGCTACGACGAAGCCAAGCGCACCTTCGACAAGCTGGTGCGCGAGAAAACAGCCAAAGGATATCAGGTAGCTGCAGGCGGCGGCAGCGTGAGCGCCGCCGCCCTCCCGGCAAACGCCAAGGCACCTACAGGTATTCACTGCCAACTCCTCAATCCCGTTGAGGAGGAAAAAGTCCAGAAACTCCTCTCCCACCCCGACTGGTGGCTGCAGGAGAAGATCGATGGCCGCCGCCTCCTCATCCGCAAAGAAGGCTCCACCATCACCGGCATCAATCGCCTCGGCCAGGAAACCGCTCTTCCCCAAACCATGGTGGAGAGCGCCCTGACCTGCACCGCCGACTTCATCCTTGATGGAGAAGGTGTGGGGGATGTGCTCCACGTGTTCGATGCCCTGAGCCTCCACGGCGGGGATCTACGCCATGTGGGCTTTGCCGAGCGCTTCGTTCGTCTGAGCAAGTTCCTCAAGGTCTCCATTCCTCCGCACTTCAAGCTCGTGAACGTCGCCTGCCAGCTCAACGCCAAGCAGGAAACGTTCACGCGGCTTCAGCGCGAGCATCGCGAAGGGGCGGTCTTCAAGCACATGATGGCTCCGTACACTCCGGGCCGTCCTGCCTCAGGAGGAATGCAGCTCAAGCACAAGTTCTGCGAGACAGCCTCCTTCATCGTCACCAAGCCCAATCCCAAGCGCAGCGTATCCTTACTCCTCTTTGATGGAGACCGGGTGGTGCCCGCGGGCAACGTAACCATTCCACCCAACCACGATGTCCCGGCTCCGGGCACTATTGTGGACTGCCGCTACCTGTACGCCTTCCGCGAGTCCGGCTCCATCTACCAGCCGGTGTACCTAGGCCCACGAGAAGACATCCGCGCGGAGGAATGCACCACCGCCCAGCTCAAGTACCAGCCCGAAGCGGTTGCGCTCTGAGGGGTTGCCTCGCAGCCCACATCCACATGCCAAGCCCGCCTCCCAGTGGAAGGCGGGCTTAACTTCATCCCTCTGCATCGCCATGAAGATCACCTCCATCATCCATCCCATCCTCTGGCTCCTGCTGATGGGCCTCACGACCTCGTGCGGACGCCGACCACCTCCGCCGGAGTCCAGAGGCCCTGAGGCTTCCGGGATGCCAGCCATCTCAGTGGAGAACCTCGTTCACCAGAACGCTGTCTTGCAAGAACAACTCCAAACGGAAAGGGAACTGCACCGAAAAACAGTGCAGCGCCTCGCGTTGGAACAGTCCTGGCGCAACCGATGGCAGACCGCGGCCTTCATCGCCGGCGTTGCCGTGGTGCTGGCATTGCTCATCGGCATGAGCCTCGGTTCTGATACTCGAAAGGAGGCGGAAAACAGCTATGACAACGCCTCCTGACAACGAACCTCCCCGCGAGGTTCCGAATCGTGAAGCGTGGTCACTGGCCATCTCGCGGTGGAAATTGTCGGCCACACCGCTGACGCCACCACGCGTGGATCGTTCGCTTGCCCGGCACGGCCATCTGGCTCGCTCGGCCACGGTCCTGCGTCACACCCTGCACCAGATCGAATTCTGGCTGTCCCCCAACGGCCTGTTTCGCGAATGGTGCCGTCGCAGCCTGCTGCTGGCACTGTTCATCGCGGTGCCACTGCTGTGCTTCACCCCCTTGGTGACGGTGTTCCTGGAACATCTCATCACTTGGTCGGCAGCCCTGCTGCAGATCTGCTCCAATCTGGCGCAGATCCCGGGACGCTTCAGTGCAGGCATGCTCATCGCCCTCACCGGCGGACTGCTACTGCGCTGGCTTCTGCGCCACTGAACCCACATCGCGGTTTCTCAACTCTCGCCAATGCCGTCCTTCGCGGTGGCATCCGCGTTTTTGTGCCCACCCCAACCCTTCAACCAAAACAGAAAGGACAACCTCATGAATCCGATTTCCCTCCCCCTCAACGAACTCAAACCCGCGCTCACCGGCTTGAGCAAAGTCATCAATCGCCACGCCACCCTGCCCATCCTCGGCGGTATCCAGGTGGAACGCACCTCCGACGGCTGGGTGTGCCTTACCGCCACCGACCTCGACCGATTCGTGACCATGCGCCTCGAACAGCCCGACCAGGGCGGTCCCTGCACCATGGTGGTTTCTTTTGAAGACCTCCATCGCCTTAGCAAGAACTGTGGCAAAGGCGATACCCTGCGACTGGAACCGGCATCCGTAGACACTGCGCTGCTCAAGTTCCCCCTGGCGGCACAGACCGGTGAGGCCAAGATCCGGGCCTTCCCGGTCGGCGAGTTTCCCGAAGTGCCCAAGCTCAAAGGCGAGCCCATCTCGCTCACTGAAACCCTCCGCCAATCCCTGCTGGAGGCGCTGGAGTGTTCCAGCAGCGATCCCGGCCGCTACATCCTCCAGAGCGCCTGCATCGATGTGTCCAAACCCGGGGCTCACTACGTGGTGGGCACCGATGGCAGACATCTCTACAGCAGCAACTCATTCACCCTGCCGCTCACCCAATCCATGGTGCTGCCCAAGCACAAGTTCCTTGGCTGGCGCGACTTTGTCCTCGACGGCAACTGGCGGCTCAAAATAGCACCCTCGAAAGAGAAGGACGTCCCAGGCTGGGTGCAACTGAGTAGCCGACGCTGGCGCTACATCACCCGGCAACTGATCGGTAACTACCCGGAGTGGAAAGTTGCGGTGCCGGACGCAGCGTCCACCAAGACCACCCTGGTCCTCAATGCTGACTCCGTGGAACAGATCCAACAGGCCATCAATCGCCTGCCCTGCCATGAGCCACTACATCAGACCATCGGCATAGCCTGGGAGCATGGTGAAGCCGCCCTGCTGGCAAGAGCGCCTGAAGACCAGGACTGGACCCGGGTGCCCCTGCCCAAGGTAGAGGCAAAAGGTCCTGACCTGCGCGCCTTTGTGGATCGGCGATTCCTGGCCAAAGCGCTGGACTTCGGTCTGCACACCATCGGCCTCATCGACGAAATCTCACCCCTGCGGTTCACCGAAGGCGGACGCCAGATGATCGTCATGCCCTTGCGTCCGAACGGTCCGAGCGAAGCTGCACCCAGTACGTCAGAAGCGCCAGCAAAGGTGGCGAAGGCCGCTATAGCACAAGCAACGCCTACGCCTGCGCTAAAACAAACTGAGGCCAGCCCGACGTCGTTCGCGACGCCACCCATCGAGGCCTCTCTCCAAAGCGGCGAGGTCAATGCCTCGCCAAACTCGGCCAATAAGAGTCAGATGGAACAAGCCATCGAACTGGTGGACGAACTCCGCGCCTACCATAGCCAGTCCCAGGACAAACTCCGCGATCTCGGCACCAAGCTGCGGATCGCGCTCCGTGAACAAAAGGCAGGCACCAAGGAACTCCACACGTTCCGTCAGCGCCTGCGTGCCTTACAGGCCGTTCAGTTCTGACCGACTTCGCTCAACTCCGCAACCACTCCGGCCCGTGCAGCATCCCGCTGCATGGGCCTCTTTATTTGAGCCTCACTATAAGAAAGGAACCACCATCATGTATGACAATGCTCTTGCACTCCCGGTCGTCGCGACTCCTCCCGTTCAGGCTCGGCGACACCATCCAAATCTCATCCTCCATTGCGGTGCCCGTCTCGCCACATTGGAAGAAGTCGCCAAAGTTCGCACTCCACCATCAACTGCGACCTGGCAACCTATCCCCCACGCGACACTTATTCAAACCATCGAGCGGACGCTGGCAGCCTCCAACCTTCGCTTGGGCAGCGTGGCCCACAGCCTAGATGCCGAAGGCAATCGCTACTTCGGTCTCATGGAAATCATGGGCCGCAGCGCCAGTCAGGACTACTGCTGGGTGCTCGGCCTGCGCAACAGCCATGACAAGACATTCCCCGCGGGTATCGTCGCTGGTGCCACCGTGTTCTGCTGCGACAACCTCAGCTTCTCCGGCGAGGTCAAATTCGCCAGGAAGCACACGCGCTTCATCATGCGGGATCTACCCCAACTCACGGAGCGGGCCGTGGGACGCCTCATGACCAAATGGCACGATCAAGACAAGCGTATCGGTGCTTACAAGGAAGCCGACATCGACGACGCCAGCGCCCACGACCTCGTCATCCGCGCCACGGATGTCGGAGTCTGCAGCAACCGGCTCATTCCCTCGGTGCTTCATGAGTGGCGCAAACCACGCCATGAGGCATTTGAACCCCGGAATGTTTGGTCGCTGTTCAATGCATTCACAGAGTCACTCAAAGATGGCAACCTGGCTGAGCTTCCGAAACGCACGGAAGCACTCCACGGATTGTTGGACACCCACGTTGGGCTCGGGCTCAACTAAGGTGCCATTGAAAAGCTTCCTCGAAACCGGGGTGGCTTTTCTTTAGCTGTCGGCTACTGAGAGCTATGCTCTGGACCCCAATAAAGCCCTGTGGCTAGGGCTTCTTCCGTCGCTCCTTTTGCGCGGCAATGCGGATAATCTTCTAACGTAGAGGAGTATAAATCGCAACTCATGTTCAGCGAGCTGCGGGTACTATGGCGACCGAGAGAGTGAACCTTGGACTGGCGGAACTAGGCAAGGTGCTCACTCGCTTCCAGCGGGACGCTCTGAGCAGAGCGCCGTTTTCCTTGCGACAGAGCGCCATGCCTCGCCCTCTCTGCTACTTCTCGGCGGCGAGACGCTTCCGAGGGCCTCCCGGCGAAGAAGAAATTTCGCTCACTGACGACCAGCAGCCCGGCAGTGCCAAGCCGGTCGAGTTACCGACCAAGTCTTCAGTGCGATAGCAAGCGCACGATTTCGACGAGTTCGCCATCAAACTTGGCGCAGTCGGAAGGAAAGCTCCGCGCACATTCGTTGAGAAGCCCTGATCGCGACTCGCTCGATCAACCTTCCTATCCATTAAACATGAAGCCGCCCAAGATTCGACCCCAACGTCTGCTCATCGTCATCAACCTCTTTCTGGCATTTGCATCACAGGGTCTTGTAGGAGCCGAGACGCCCGGTGCGCTGGTTTTTCGTGCGGGCGCGGCCACAAGCAACATTACGCCAGCAATTGGTGCGGACCCGAAGGTTCGCACAAGCCGCCCGCCAGCGACCCACGTCCATGACGAGTTGCACGCCCGGTGCCTAGTGCTCGATGACGGTCAGACCAAGCTGGCGTTCGTCGTGTGCGACCTGCGGCACATTTCTGCCGAAGTCGCCGACGGTGCCAAGCGGATCATCGAAAAAATGACCGGCACCCCGCCGCAGTGCGTCGTCATCTCCGCAACACACACGCACACCTCGGGCGGCGCGAAGCTGGAACAGCAGGAGGGCGAGCCCTACTACGATTACAGCGCCTTTCTCACCCG